>CAZMFX010000215.1:0-2507 GCA_964565625.1 uncultured bacterium | reverse complement strand
GGCGATCGCGTCATCGCCGCCATCTACCGCTCCTCCGAGCACTGGATCACCAACACGGCCCGCGGTGGCGTCGCGACCAACTGCCCGCTGACCGATGAGCTGGTCGAGGTCACCTCGGCCGCGGCCCGTGCAGTTGGAGGCGGGATCCTGGCCGTCGACCTGGTGGAGTCGGAGCGCGGGCTGCTAGTAATCGAGGTGAACCACACCATGGAGTTCAGGAACTCGGTGACGACCACGGGCGTTGACATCCCCGGCGAGGTGGTGCGCTTCGTCGCCCGGCAGCGGGAGCTATTGGCTTGAGCAGAAGAGCGTGAGCGCAACAAATGAGGTGAGGACAGTGGGGCGCAGGTCTGTCGTGATCGTCGGAGGATCGGGGTACGCAGGCGGCGAGTTCCTGCGCCTGGCGCTGGGCCACCCCGGCCTGGAGGTCGTGCAGGTCACGAGCCGCGCGAACGCCGGCTTGCCGGTCGCGCTGGTGCACCCCAACCTGCGCTCGGTAACAGACCTGCGGTTCGTGCACCCGGACGCGCTCACGTCGGCCGATGTCGTGGTCTGCGCCTTGCCGCACGGAGAGCTGGCTTCCCGCGTAGAGGCCGTGGCGAACGCGCTCACGCCGGACGTCGGCGTGCTGGTCGACCTCTCTTCCGACTTCCGCCTCCGCGACCCCGAGGATTACCACTTGCACTACGGCGACGAGCATCCGCGTCCCGACCTGCTTGCCAGCTTCGTCTACGCCATGCCGGAACTCCACCGCGCCGAGCTGGCCTCGGCACGGCGCATCGCGGGTGCCGGGTGCATCGCCACGGCCGCGATCCTGGCTCTGGCACCGGCGGTTCGCGCCGGCCTGGTCGACCGCTCGCGTGACGTGATCGTCGAGGCGAAGATCGGGAGCAGCGCTGCGGGTAGCGAGCCGGGACCGGCGTCACACCATCCCGAGCGCAGCGGAGCCGTTCGCACGTACGCCCCGACACGGCACAGGCACATCGCCGAGATCCGGCAGGCGCTGCCCGAGGCTCCGCCTGTCCACCTCACCGCCACGGCGGTCGAGCGCGTCAGGGGCGTCATGGTCACCGCGCACATGTTCCTGCGGCACGGCGTAGACGAGAGCGACGTCTTGGCCGCCGTCCGCGCCGACTACGACGGTGAGCCCTTCGTGCGACTGGTACGCGCCAGGCGAGGCACGCATCGGGTACCTGACCCGAAGATCCTCGACGGCACGAACTACTGCGACGTTGGTTTCGAGCTGGACGCCGCCAGCGGCCGCCTCGTGATGATGGCGGCGATAGACAACCTGGTGAAGGGCACGGCCGGACACGCGCTGCAGTCGCTGAACATCGCGCTGGGGTTGCCGGAAGCGAGCGGCCTAGGCTTCGTGGGGTTGCACCCGTGACCCTATCGCTACGAGACACCGCGCCGGAGACGGCGTCGTTGTACAGAGAGGCGCTGTGCGTGGTGAAGATCGGCGGCTCCGCGGGGATAGACGTGGATGCCTTCTGCGACGACCTCGCGGGCCTGCTAGAGGAGGGAGCGCGCTTCGTCGTCGTGCACGGCGGGAGCGAGGAGACGAACCGCGTCTCCGAGATGCTTGGGCACCCGCCGCGCTTCGTCACCAGCCCTAGCGGGCATCAGAGCCGCTTCACCGACCGCGCGACGCTCGAGATCTTCGAGATGGTCTATTGCGGGAAGGTCAACAAGGGGCTCGTCGAGCGTCTGCAGGCCCGAGGCGTAGACGCGGTCGGCCTCTCGGGCCTCGACGGTCGGCTCCTGGAGGGCAGGCGCAAGGGCAGCGTCCGGTCGGTAGAGGCGGGTCGTGTGCGCGTCTTGCGCGGTGACCACACTGGCGTGGTCGAGCGCGTCAACTCCCAGTTGCTGGCCCTACTGCTCGAAGGCGGTCACGTGCCGGTGATCTCGCCCCCGGCGATCAGCTACGAGGGCGTGGCCATGAACGTGGACGGTGACCGCGCGGCCGCGGCGATAGCCTCCGCCTTGGGCGCCGACCACCTCCTGCTCCTCTCCAACGTGCCAGGGCTGCTGAGGGACTTCCCGGACGAGGCGAGCCTCGTTGGCAGCCTCACTCATGACGAGCTGGACGGTGCGATGGCCTTAGCGCACGGCCGGATGAAGAAGAAGCTCCTGGGCGCTGGTGAGGCGCTTGCGGGCGGGGTGAGCCGTGTGGTTATCGGCGACGCTCGCGTGCCCCGGCCAATCAGCCGGGCGCTCGCCGGCGCCGGGACGGTGATCGCCCGGTGAAAGGGGGCCTCCCTGGCGTGGCAGGCGACGTGCCCGACGCCGCGGTCCTCGCGCTGGAGGCGGCGCACGGCTCGTCGCTGTTCTCGCCGACGTTGGTGTTCGAGCGGGGCGACGGGGTGCTGCTATACGACGCCGCAGGCCGCGAGTACCTCGACTGCGCCGCGGGCATCGGTGGTGCCAGCGTGGGGCACGGCAACCCGCACCTCGCCGAGGCGATCGCCAGGCAGGCTGAGCGGTTGCTCGTGTGCCCACCCAGC
>CAZMFX010000214.1:0-2535 GCA_964565625.1 uncultured bacterium | reverse complement strand
GGCCCTGCGCGTCCTGGTAGGAGAGGATCTGCGACTCGTCGTCCATGCCGCGCAGGCGCGCCGCCAGTGTCGTAGTCAGGTTCAGGCTTATCGCCGGGTAGTCAGACATGAGGCGCTTGAAGTCGTCGTTGAACAGCAGGTAGCAGTGGACCTCGTTGAGCGTTGTGACCGTCGCGCTTCTCGCTGTCTGGCCCAGCAGGGCCATCTCGCCGAAGAACTCGGGTGGCTGCAGTATGGCGAGGGTCTTCTCGTGACCCCCCAGGTCGACCTTAGACAGCTTCACCAGGCCCTTCGCCATTATGTATAGGGCCTCGCCCTTGTCGCCCTCCTGGAAGATCGTGGTCGCGGGCTCGAAGACGCGCTCGCGTACGGCCGATGCAGCGATCTCGAGCGCCCTCTCGGGGGCGCCCTTGAACAGGGGCACCTTCGCAAGCAGTTCTCTGAGTTTGCCGGCGCTGTCGCTGACCATCTGACCTCCAAGTTCAGGAGCCGCGGTGAGCGCGGCGTCGGGGGCGGAACGTATAGTACCAACCGTGGCGGCGGTTATCGCGTGTGAAAGGCTATTTCGCCGCTTCCGCACCCCCGGCGCCGACGTCGAGGTGCTCAAAGGCGTGAGCCTCAGCGTTGCCGCAGGTGAGATGGCGGTCGTCCTCGGGCCCAGCGGCTCGGGGAAGAGCACGCTCCTCCACCTGCTCGCCGGACTCGACAGGCCGGACTCGGGCTCCGTCTGGTGGGGCGAGATCGCCGTCCACGAGAAGACCCCATCCCAATTGGCGCGCCTCAGGGCCAGCAACGTCGGGCTCGTGTTCCAGCAGCACTACCTGCTCGAGGACCTGACGGTGCTCGAGAACGTGACGCTGCCGATGCGGATCGTCGGCGCGGTAGACGAGGCCAGGGGCCGGGAGCTACTGGCGCAGGTCGGGCTGTCCGAGCGAGCGGACTTCTACCCTGCGACGATCTCGGGAGGCGAGCGGCAGCGCGCCGCTGTCGCGAGGGCGTTGTCTCTCGGCCCGCCGTGCATCATCGCTGACGAGCCAACGGGATCGCTGGATCACGCGCGCGCCGTCGAGGTGTTCGGCCTCCTCGTCGACCTCGCGCGCGCAGGTACGGCCGTCGTCGTCGTCACCCACGACGAGGGGCTGCTCGCCGGGGCGGCGCAGCGCTCGACCGACCTCGCCGTCTACCGGCTGACGGACGGCGCGCTCGTCCCAGACCAGGCGGTCCTGAGCGGCACACCGGCGTAGCGAACGTGCAGGGTTGGTGAAGCCGTCAAGCGCGTCCCTGTGGGCATCGGCGACGGCTTGTGATAATCTTCGCACCGTAACGCAACGGCTGGACCCCGTCCCTGCGGGCGGGTAAACGCTCCTGGAGGTGTCATGAAGAAGCTTATGACTGCTCTGCTAGCCCTGGCTTTCCTCGGCTTGGCGAGCGCACAGACCCTGGTGTACGGCGTGAGCGGGTTCCCGTCCTCGCTGGACTCAGTGGACTCGCAGGACGGCAACTCGCTCGTCGTCAGCGCGCAGATAACCGAGCGGCTCGTCGACTTCGAGCCGGGCGGCACCGGCCTCATCCCGAGCCTCGCCACATCGTGGAGCTCGAACGACGACGCCACCGTATGGAACTTCGTGCTGCGCGAGGGCGTCACGTTCCACGACGGCACCCCGTTCAACGCCGAGGCGGTCAAGTTCAACGTCGACCGCTGGAACGACCCCAACAACGAGTACAGCGGCCGCGACCAGGGCAAGACCTTCGTGCCGTGGGGCTGGGTCTTCGGCGGGCCGATCGGCGAGGGCAACCTCATAGAGTCGGTCTCGGTCGTCAACGACCATGAGGTCCAGTTCACGCTCACGCAGCCCGCGCCCTTCCTTCCGGCGCTGTGGGCCGCCGTCTACTTCCAGTTCAGCAGCCCGGCCGCGATCATGGAGAACGGCGTCGCGTACGGCACGCCTGGCGTCGGCGCCGTCGGCACGGGTCCCTTCAAGTTCGTCGAGTGGATCGAAGGCGAACGCGTCGTCCTTGAGCGTAACGACGACTACTGGAACGGACCGGCCAAGCTCGAGGGCGTCGTCTTCCGCGGCATCACGGAACCCACCGCCCGCATGGCGGAGCTGCAGGCAGGCACCATCGACATCGCGGTGCTCCTGTCGGTCGACGACCTCCAGACGGTGCAGAACGATCCCAACCTCAAGACGGCGATCCCAGAGGTCGAGCTCAACGTCGGCTACATCGGCATGTACGTCGACAACGAGCCGCTCGACAACCTGCTCGTCCGTCAGGCGATCGCCCACGCCATCGACCGCGAGGCGATAATCGACGCGTTCTACGGCGGTCTCGGGCTCCCGGCGTACGCCTTCATCCCGTCGACGATGTTCGGGCTCGGCGACCCGTGGCCGTACGAGTACGACCCCGAGCGTGCGCGCGAGCTGCTCGCCGAGGCCGGCTACGCTGACGGCTTCTCCATCGACTTCTGGTACATGCCGGTGAGCCGCCCGTACTACCCGGCTCCGCAGCCGATCGCCGAGACGATCGCCAGCT
>CAZMFX010000213.1:0-2544 GCA_964565625.1 uncultured bacterium | reverse complement strand
TACGAGATCATGAACGCCGAGCTCGTGGGACGCGACGCTGGCGTGCTCGTCATGGGCAAGCACTCCGGTCGCAGGGCGTTCAGGCAGACGCTCGCTGACCTCGGGTACGCCAACGTCTCGGACGAGCGCCTCAACGCGGTCTTCAGGCAGTTCAAGGAGCTCTGCGACCGCAAGAGCCACGTCACGAACGAGGACATCCGCGCGCTCGTCGACGTTGACGCGAGCCGCGCCGCCGAGGCTTACGTGCTGAGGAGCGTGCAGTTCCAGTCCGGTACGAACGTCGTGCCAGTCGCGACGGTGACGCTGGAGACCGACACGGGACCCGTGACCCTCGCCGGGACGGGAGACGGCCCTGTCGACGCGATCTACCACGCCATCGAGGCGATAACCGGCCTGCCGCTCGAGCTCGACTCCTACGACCTCAGGAGCGTCGGCTCCGGCAAGGACGCGCTGGGCGAGGTGACGATCCGCGTACGGCACGAGTCGCGCCTCGTGCAGGGTCGCGGCCTCTCGACGGACGTCGTCGAGGCGTCGGCACGGGCGTACGTCGACGTGCTCAACAAGCTGGCGACGGGCCAGGTCCGGTCGGGAGCCGGGACCGCGGCCGTGGAGAGCCCGACGCCGGTCTCGTGAGTACGGATAGACGCTCTTCCACGCGCACGCGGCGCTCAAACGTGATGTAGAGTCTCGCTACCGCAAATCAGGCGTCAGCTCGCCACGACGCGTCAGACGCGGTGAACCCTCGCATGGGAACGAGGGTCGGGAGGGATACCAATGCGGAACACCGGTACGAAGCGGGTCTTCTCGGTGATGGTCGGCTTGGTGCTGCTGGCCGTGACCGGCATGGCGTCGGCCCAGGTCGACAGCCTGCGGATCATGGCCCCGGCATCGCCTGGCGGAGGTTGGGACGGCACGTCGCGCGCCATGCAGGCCGCGCTCATGGACGCGGGCATCGTGGACCAGGTCGAGGTCTTCAACGTCCCGGGCGCCGGCGGCACCATCGGCCTGGCCCAGCTGGCCTCGAGCGAGGCCGGCAACGGCGACATCCTCATGATGATGGGCCTCGTCATGGTGGGCTCCATCCTCACCAACGACGCGCCGGTCGGCCTCGACCAGAGCACCCCCATCGCGCGCCTCACGGCCGAGTACGAGGTGATAGTCGTGCCGGCCTCCTCGCCGTACCAGACGCTCGCCGACCTCATAGAGGCGTTCCAGGCGGACCCCGGCGCGGTGGCGTTCGCGGGCGGCTCGGCCGGCGGCATCGATCACATCCTCGTCGGGCTGCTGGCAGAGGAGACGGGTGTCGATCCCGCCAGCATCAACTACATCCCGTACTCCGGCGGCGGTGAGGCCCTCGCCGCGATCCTCGGCAGCCAGGTCGCGGCCGGCGTGTCCGGCTACTCGGAGTGGGCTGGCCAGATCGAGGCCGGCGAGCTGCGCGTGCTCGCGATCTCCTCCCCGGAGCGCGTGGACGGGATAGACGCGCCGACGCTCATGGAGCAGGGAGTCGACCTCGACGTCGCCAACTGGCGCGGGGTCGTCGCGGCGCCAGGCATCTCGGCAGAGGACCGTGACGCTCTCGTCGCCACCATCGACGCGATGGTCGCGAGCGACGAGTGGAAGGCGGCGCTGGAGCAGAACAACTGGCTCGACGCCTACATGGGAGGCGACGAGTTCGCTACGTACCTCGCCTCCGAGGCGGAGCGCGTCACCGACGTCCTCGTCAGCATCGGGCTGGTCGAGGGGAACTGACCTGAGCGAGGGGGAGCAGGGCGCGTCTAGAGGCGGGGGCTGGCGCAGCCGCGTCGCCTTCGGTGACGCGCTGCTCTCCCTCGCGGTGATCGGCTACGGCGCCTACCTGATGGTGGGCGCCGGCCGGATCCGCGTGCTGCCCGTCTACTCGCGTATCGGGCCGCGCTTCTTCCCCTACCTGGTGGCGAGCGCCGCCCTGCTGTGCGGCGTGCTCCTGCTCGTAGATGCGCTCCGCGGTAAGCGGGCCGAGCCTGAGGGTGGCGAGGACGTCGACCTCTCGGCCAGGGACAACCTCAGGCCCGTGCTCGTCATCGCTGCCGGGCTCGCCCTCGGGGCGGCACTGATGCGCCCGGCCGGCTTCGTCATCGCCGGGACGCTCATCTTCTGGACCGTCGCCATCGCGTTCGGAGGGCGCAACTACCTGCGCATCGCGCTGGTCGGGCTGTCGCTCTCGCTCGTCTCCTACCTCTCCTTCACCCGCCTGCTCGACCTGACGTTGCCTGCCGGGATCCTGCCGCTGTGACCATCAGGCGGGGCAGGCACTGGGCGCTGAGATAGTGGACACCCTCCAGTCGCTGCTTCACGGCTTCAGCGTCGCGCTCACGTTCACCAACCTGTTGTGGGCCCTCGTCGGCGTCACGCTCGGGACGATCGTCGGCATTTTGCCGGGCATCGGGCCAGCGCTCACGGTCGCGCTCCTCCTGCCGGTGACGTATGGGCTCGACCCGGTTGGCTCTTTCATCATGTTCGCCGGCATCTACTACGGCGGCATGTACGGCGGCTCCACCACCT
>CAZMFX010000212.1:0-2559 GCA_964565625.1 uncultured bacterium | reverse complement strand
GTGAAACCCAGGGTTGAGGCGGTCACGCCGGCGAGCGCCGGGCCTACCGTGCCGGCCGCTGTCATGGCCAGCGAGTTGAGCGCCGTGGCGCGCGGGAGTTCGGAGCGGGGGACTAGGTGCGGTAGCAGTGAAGAGCGGGCCGGTTGGTCGAAGCTGGCCACCACCCCAGAAGCGAACGCTAGCGCGACCACTACTGGGAAGCTCGCGAGATTGGTGGCGATCAGTACCGCCATGGTCATGGCGAGGGTCAGCAACAAGGATTGAGTCAGCAACAGGACGCGCCGCTTGGGGAAGCGATCAACCAAGCTGCCCCCGACCAGCGAGAAGGCGATGAACGCAGCGGCCTGCGTTAGGGAGACGATGCCAAGTGCGACAGGCGAACCGTCGGTGAGCTTCAAGACGAGAAGGGACTGGCCTACGACTTGCATGAAGGTTCCGATGCCAGCGATCGCCTGTCCTAACCACATCAACCGGAAGTCGCGGTGTCTCAGTACCGCCCAGGGCGCGATGGGCCTTGTAGCCGTGTTGAGCGCGCTCACCGGCTTGCCTCCGGCGCTTCCAACAGCTCTTCAGGGACCGCCAACGGCGCCGATAGGCTGCGCAGGAACGCCTCGAGTTGGTCGAGCTGCGCGTCGTCGAAACCAAGGGGCTGCAGTTCGCTGTGACCGGCGGGCGCGTGTGGTGCGGTGTTGTAGTGCTCGAGTACCTCGCCTAGGGTCGCGAACTGTCCGGCGTGCATATACGGGGCAGCCTCGGCAACGTTGCGCAGGCTTGGGGGTTTGAAGGCGCGCTCGAGCTCGTGACCTTCGGCCTTGAGGAACCTGAGCTCCATGCAGTCTCGCGGTTCGGCGTCGCTCCAGGGGCCGAGGCAGTTGAACTCGGAAGCCAGAACTTGAGTGACCCCTTCAGCTCGACCGGTGTCTTCCGGCAGTTCCGTTCGAGCCGGGACACCGGTGTTGTGGAACTCGTTGTTGGTGAAGAGGGCTCCGTTGTGGCAGTTCGTGCAGCCCGCCTTGCCGATGAAGAGTCGCAGGCCCTCTACCTCGTCCTCGCTTAATAGAGTCGCGGCGGACTCGAGGTCGCCATCCGTCACCGCAGCCACGTATCTGTCGAAGCGCGAGTCCCCGGGCATGAGCAGTCGCTCGTAGGCCGCGATCGCCTTGCCGACGTTCACGAAGACCCGGGTCACGGCTTCTTGCTTATCTAGGCTAAGGGACTCCCAGTTGGCGCGTGCCTGAGGGTCTTCCACTGGCCCGCCGGTCTCCGGCAGCCCAGTCAGGTCGGGCAGTGGGCCGAACACCGCCTCGTACTCTGCTGAGTACTGCTGAGCGATGAGGTGGGCGATCTGAAGCCGGCTGCTGGCATGTTCTACGGAGCTTTCCAGTGGCCCGAGTGCCTGACTCCACTGGCTGTCAGCGCGACCGTCCCAGAAGAGCCACGGGCTGTACGCGGTACCTACAACTGTCATCGTCTTGCGGTTCGTCGTGCCCACGCCCTCTCCCAATGTCAGGCCGTCAGTGAAGTTGAGGTCGGAGAGGTGGCAGGTGGCGCAAGCAACCTGCCCGTTGGAACTCATGCGCGTGTCGAAGAAGAGGCTGTGGCCGAGATCCGCGGCTCGAGTGTCGTCGCCGTACACGTTCGAGGGGTCCTCGGGCAGAGGAGGAAGGCTGCTCAGCGATAGACCCTGCAGCGTGGCCAGTTCCGTTTCACTCCACGCGTCGCGCTGCGAGCAGGCGGAGAGCGCCACCACCACTGCGATCAGGGTGAACGCCATTGCGGTGGCGAGGTGTAGTGGTTTGGGATTCATGTTCATCGTCCTGTCGCTGGCTACAGCTTCCATGTCCGTGGCTCCGGGGGTTGATCAGTCGAGGATGAAGTTGAAGCGCACGTTGTCGGTGCCGGCGTCGGACTCCACCACGAAGTCCATGACCCACCAGCCGCCCATCTGGAACTTCACGCCTTCGACCAGGTACTGGCCTTCGCCGAGGTACTCGGTTACCAGCGGTTGGGTGGGGAGGCCGTGGCCGTGTTGAGGCATGTCGCCGTCGATGCTGATGTGAGCGTGCTCGAGCGGCTGACCATCTGTGGTCGCGAGAGTGACGACCCAGCTGTGGAGCTTGTTGATTGGAATAGGTTGCTGAGATGGCTCGTAGCTGATCCGGTAGAGGCCGTTGTCCGTGAGTCGGGCGGTGGAGTAGTCGAGGCCTGAAGGTACGTAGCTCATCCGCCACCAACCGAAGGCGACGAGCACGACGAGAACAGCACCTGTCACCATGCCTGCGATACGGAGGCGCTTGGCCCAGCGCTTCCGCGAGGCGATAGGGGCGGTGCGGTTGGCGGATTGGTCGATCACTGCGGTGGTCATCTCGTTCTCCTCGTGTGCGGCTCGCTTGACCGCGGGCTTCGGCGTCCTTGGGGCGCCTGACGGTGAGCATCCCGCGGGGCCGTAACGTCACCGTCTAGGGAGCGTCTCGTGTGTGTCAGCGGCTGAAGGCGACGACGATGGCGCCGCCGGACCCCGGCAGTTCGAGGTCACGCACGCGCAAGACGAGGCTTCGT
>CAZMFX010000211.1:0-2572 GCA_964565625.1 uncultured bacterium | reverse complement strand
GCGAGGAGTTCCTCACTGGGTTCCAGACGGCGGCTCTGCTGGCCGGAGCCGTGGCAGCCGTTGACGCCAAGGTCCAGTGTGGCGAGGCCTCGGTTGCCGAGCGCCTAGGCGCCATGAGTGAAGAGGTTCAGTCGATCCGGGCCGACATCGCGGCCGGGGCGCTACAGGGCCCACAGGGGCCGCCTGGACCTCCCGGACCGGCCGGTCCGCAAGGCGAACAGGGCATCCCGGGTGAGGACGGCGCCGCCGGCCCTCCGGGGCCGCCAGGAGAGACCGGGCCAGCCGGACCGGCAGGCCCAGAGGGCCCGGCAGGCGAGATGGGACCGCCAGGAGAGGCCGGCCCCGCCGGACCCGCTGGCCCAGCCGGGCCGGTTGGCGCCGCCGGCCCCGCCGGACCGCCAGGAGATATCGGCCCGGCAGGCGAGCCGGGGCTGGCTTGTTGGGACACCAACGGCGACGGTGCCCCCAGCCCCTCCGAGGACGTGAACCAGGACGGCCTGTGGAACGCGGAGGACTGCGTTGGACCGGCTGGCCCCATGGGTCCGCCAGGGCCGGAAGGTGCTCCAGGGGCGGACGGCCAGCCCGGTCCCATGGGTCCGCCCGGACCGGCCGGCGAGCCGGGCCCGCAGGGCCCGCAGGGGATGCCGGGTGACCGCGGGCCGATCGGGCCGCAGGGGCCTCAGGGCGAGGCTGGCCCGCAAGGGGAGCCGGGTCCGGCTGGTCCGGCAGGTCCGGCAGGTGAAGAGGGGCCGCAGGGGCCTCAGGGCGAGGTCGGGCCGCAAGGGGAGCGGGGCCCGCAGGGCCTGAAGGGCGACAAGGGTGATAAGGGCGATACGGGCCCACAGGGCCCACAGGGCCCACAGGGCCCACAGGGCGAGCAAGGCCCACAAGGCCCGCCCGGAGAGTGCAGTTGCGACGATCCTCCTGCCGGAGGCGCCAACCTACCTGTTGGTAATGAGACGAGCGCGCTCTTGATCACGTCGCCTTCGACATGCTCGGCTGGAGTCCTCCAGGACGGCATCGACTACGTGATACTTCCGTTACCGGAGGAGGCGTTCGCCAGCGGAGGCTGATCGGCAACGATCCCGTCAGGCGCGCGGCTTGTCATCAGGCCGCGCGCCGTTTCCTCTACCCTGGAGCATGGAGCGACCCAGAAGCACGCCGCGTACGGTGAGGAGGCTCTTGCCGACTTCGCTGATAGTCCTGCTCGCCACGTTCGGGCTGACTCAGGGCGGGGACGAGCAGTGGGGCCGGGCCGCAGTCCAGGGGCTCAGTCAGGGTGGGGTTGACGTCACCTTCCCGGACGGTTCGTTCCTCGGGGAGGGAACCCTGACCGGGTACCAGGCGGCGGTTCTCGTCGACAGGCTCCTGAGCCAGGTGGACGCGGCCACCGGCTGCCCAGACCAGCTGGTGGCGGGCACCTCCGACTTCGCGTTCAGCGACGTTCCGGATGGACACTGGGCGGCCGAAGCCGTGGACCGGGTAGCCACTCTCGGGGTCGCCGACGCGTTCCCTGAGGGCGAGTTCAGAGGCGACGGGTTCCTGACCGGCTACCAGACAGCCATGCTTCTCGAGAGGGCTCTGGCTCTTTCAATGGCCAAGATCGAATGTGGCGAGGCGAGGCTCTACGAGCGAGTCGACTCGCTTGGCGGGCAGCTCGGTCAGGTGCTGACGGCCATGGAAGCCGGAGAGTTCGTAGGAGCGCAGGGCCCCGCGGGGCCTCGGGGTCCGGCGGGAGAGCAGGGGCCCGCAGGTCCCGAAGGTCCGCCGGGGCCACGTGGCGAGCGCGGTCCCATCGGTCTTCCCGGCCCCACAGGCGAGCCGGGCCCGACCGGAGAGGTCGGACCGCAGGGCCCGGTCGGGCCAGCAGGTGAGACGGGACCCGCGGGCGAGGACGGCGTTGCCTGTTGGGACATCGATCGCGACGGCGTACCGGGCGCGGAAGAGGACGTGAACGGCGACGGCGCCGTCGACCTCTTCGATTGCCGCGGCATCCCGGGGCCACAGGGTCCGCCTGGACCGCCAGGGCCACAGGGACCGCAGGGACCGGCCGGCCCGGAAGGTCCAAGAGGACCGGAAGGCCCGGAGGGTCCGCAGGGCCCGCGCGGGCCCGAGGGTCCTGCCGGGCCGCAGGGTCCCCAGGGTCCTCAGGGGCCGCCGGGAACGGCATGATCCGTCGTCGTACGTAGCATGGCGATGTAAGTGACGTGAAGGTTTCGCGAGGCTAGTTCGCGTCCGCCATGTCGCCATCGCCGCCACCAACGGAGTCATCGCCTGGTTGAGGGTCACGCGTCAGGACGATGTCAAATGTCGCCGGTAGGGACTGAGACTTACCGCCGTTGGCCGTACCGCCGTCGTCGTTCAGAACGACGCGAAAGGTGATCGTGCCCTCTGTGAAGAGGGGGTCCAACGGCGCCCGGAACGACAACATCCCGTTGTTGGCGTTGATGGTGGGATCGGCAAATATGAACGGCCCGGTCACACGGTCTATAACGAAGGTCAGTACTTGACTTGATTCATCCGGTCCGCCACCCGGGTGGATGTTCCCGGCGAACCCGGGGATGTTCAGCAC
>CAZMFX010000210.1:0-2580 GCA_964565625.1 uncultured bacterium | reverse complement strand
GGATCCACGCTTCCCGGTGGTAACCTCACGCCGCATGGCGCGCATACTCGTTACCGATGCCATCCAACTGGGCTCGAACGACGCCCCCGACATCACGGTCGACTACATGCCCGGCATAGAGCGCTCCGCCCTGCTTGACATCGTCGGCGGCTACGAGGCCGTCATAACCCGCAGCCGCACGAAGGTGGACGCCGAGCTACTGGACCGCGCGAGCAACCTCCAGGTGGTGGGCCGTGGCGGGGTGGGCGTGGACAACATCGATCTGGAGGCTGCCAGCCGTCGCGGCGTGCTCGTCGTCAACGCGCCGGAGGCGAACAACATCTCCGCGGCCGAGCTCGCGGTGGCCCTCATGCTCGCAGCTGCGCGCGGCGTCTCGCGCTCGGACAGGCTCATCCGTGAGGGAAGGTGGGACCGCGCCTTCCTGGGTCGAGAGCTGAAGGGCTCACGGCTCGGCATCGTGGGCCTGGGACGCATAGGCTCGCTCGTCGCGAGGCGGGCGCAGGGGCTCGGGATGAACGTCGCCGCCTTCGACCCGTACATCTCCCCGCACAGGGCCGAGGAGCTGAAGGTCGAGCTGCACGACGACCTGGGCAAGCTCCTCGAGCGCTCTAACTTCCTTACGGTGCACACGCCGCTGACCGAGGAGACGGAGGGGATGATCGGCGCCCCGGAGCTCGCCAGGCTGCCTGACGGGGCGATCGTGGTCAACGCGGCCCGCGGCGGCATAGTGCAGGAGGCGGCGCTCCTGGGCGCCCTCGAGTCCGGGAAGCTCTTCGCCGCCGGGCTCGACGTCTTCGTCCTCGAGCCGCCGACCGTCGACAACCCGCTCGTGAACCGCGACGACGTCGTGCTGACGGCCCACCTTGGCGCGAACACCGTGGAGGCGCAGGGCCGCGTCGGTACCGAGATCCTCGAGCGCACGATAATGGCCCTCAAGGGCGACTACTCGCGTGGCGTCGTCAACGCGCCCGCTCTGTCTCCGCAGGTGATGACGGAGCTCGGTCACCACCTGCGCCTCGGTGAAGTGCTCGGGTCCGTGGTCGCCCAGCTGGGTGGCGGCCGCGTGCGGGAGCTCGAGATCGAGCTCGCCGGCGACTTCCCGCTCGACCCCGACCCGATAGCCACCGCCGTGATAAAGGGGCTCCTCGAGCCTGTCCTCGACCAGCCACCGACGTACGTCAACGCCCCCTCGATCGCGCGGGAGCGCGACATCCGCGTCTCCAAGGTGCGCGCGGCGAGGGGCAGGGGTTACACGACGCAGGTCACCGCCACCGCCAGGGGCCCGGGGGGCGAGGCGAGCGCGGCCGGCACGGTGTTGGCCGACAAGCCGCGGATCGTGGCGATAGACGGCTACCCGCTCGAGATAAGGCCGGAGGGCACGATGCTGGTCTGCACCAACTACGACAGGCCGGGCGCCGTCGGCCGCGTAGGTACCGTCCTCGGGCAGGCCGGCGTGAACATAAACAGCATGCAGCTCTCGCGCGTGTCGGAGGACGGCCTCGCGATGTTCGTACTGACGCTGGACAGCACGCCTGGTCCCGAGGTGCTGGGGGTCCTAAGGTCGCTGAAGGACGTGATCCACACGCTGCGCATGGTCAAGCTGTGACCCGCGAGAGGCTATACGCCCCGGGGCCGGTGCCGGTCCCGCCACAGGTGCTCGCGGCGCTGGCTCGGCCCGTCATCCACCACCGCTCGCCACGGTTCGCGGAGCTGTTCATGGCGGTGCGACGGAAGCTGTCGCATGTCTTCGCCGTGCCCGGCGACGACGTAGTGGTCGTCACAGGCTCCGGCACGGCCGCCTTCGAGGCCGCCCTGCAGGCGTCGGTTGGCCACGGTGACGACGTCCTGTGCCTGCGCTCCGGGAGGTTCGGCGAGAAGTGGGTCGACTTGAGCCGCCGTCACGGGCTCCGGGTGACGGAGCTGGCGGCGGATTACGGGACCGAGTACGACTTACACGAACTGCGGGCACGGTTGGCGGCGATGCCGGGCGTGTCCGCCGTCGTCGTCGTCCACTCCGAGACCTCGACTGGGATGCTGCACGACGTCAAGACGCTGGCGAGAGTCGTCCGGGAAGTCGCCCCAGACGCGCTCGTCATCGTCGACGCGGTCAGCAGCCTCGCCGCGGCAGAGCTGCGGCCGAGGGAGTGGGGCCTCGACGTCGTCGTGTCCGGCTCCCAGAAGGGCGTGATGGTGCCGCCCGGGCTGTCGTTCGCCTGGCTGTCGGAGAGGGCATGGGCGAAGGAGGTGCCGAGGGCGCCGACCTACTACCTCGACCTGCGCAGGGAGGGCGAGCGGCAGAGGGACGGCCAGACCGGCAGCACGCCGGCGACGTCTCTCGTGGCCGCGCTCGACGTTTCACTCGACATGATCATCGAGGAGGGGCTCGAGCGGCGCTGGGCGTACAAGGGCAGGCTGAACGCCGCGCTGCTGGCCGCCGGGACGGCGATCGGCATGCGGCAGTTCGCGGAGCGTCCCAGTCCGGCCGTCGCCGCGCTGGTCGCGCCCGAGGGCGTCGACGCTTCCGCCCGCGTCGAGACCCGGCGCGACGACGGGAGCTACAGCGGCGGCGGGAAGGGGGTC
>CAZMFX010000209.1:0-2610 GCA_964565625.1 uncultured bacterium | reverse complement strand
GCTCGGCCGCCTCGAGAGCTGCTACCTGTACTGGTGGCGCGGAGCAGAGTCGATCCTCGGCGCCCCGGCTCTGGCGAGGGCATACTTCGACCGCATCGCCATCCACGACTGGCAGCAGCTGGCGAGACTCACTAGCGTACGAATGCTGACGATCGCGAACTCGACGGTTCCCTCACTCGAGTGGCTCGACGAACTGAAGCTGCGGGAACTGCACCTGATCAA
Organism: uncultured bacterium; assembly: GCA_964565625.1. Lineage (GTDB taxonomy): Bacteria > Deinococcota > Deinococci > Deinococcales > Trueperaceae > DASRWD01. The sequence continues at coordinate 2,388 of CAZMFX010000209.1, read as the reverse complement.
CTGCCGCAAGATCGGGGAGTTCGGCCCCATCGGCCGACAGTTGGGTCTCGAGCGTCTCACCATCTCCGGTTCGAAGCAGCTTCACGAACTGGGGTTCCTGTCGAGCCTAAAGGCTCTTCAGGTCCTGAACCTCAGCGACAGCCATACGTTGCGGTCCTTGGCGCCGCTGGCCGGCTTGAAGGAGCTTCGCGCGTTCGCGTTCGCCGGGAACCGGACCCGCGTGGAGGACGGGGACCTCACATCGCTTACGAAGCTGCCAAAGTTGGCGATGCTGATGTTCGCACCGCGGCGCGAGTACTCGCACAGGCTAATCAAGAAGTGGGACTGGTCCAACTTCAATCAGCCGGATCGCCTGCTGGTGGACATCCTAAGGGATCAGCAAGAGTGACCATCCCTCCCGCGCTTGCTGCCCCAACCATCGGATCTCTCAAGGAAACGCCGTTCCACGCGGCGCTGAAGCAGCTGGTCTCCCCGCCTGGTAGCCGCTTCGAGGTGCCTGTCGAGGGCTACGTCATCGACGTGGTCGCACCAAACATGCTCATTGAGGTCCAGACGAGGTCGGTGGGCAAGCTACGCCCCAAGTTGGGCGCCCTGCTTCCGTGTCACAAGGTTCGCCTGGTGATCCCGCTGGCCCAGACCAAGTGGATCGAGAAGCGCGGGCCGGACGGCACCGGAACGCGCAGGCGCTCCCCCAAACGCGAGAGGCCGCTTCACGTGTTCGCCGAGCTCGTCGGCATCGCCGACGCCCTGTCTCATCCCAACCTGGAGATCGAGGCCGTCATGACTGACCAGCTCGAGGTGAGAGAGCATGTGCCGGGCAAGGCGTGGCGACGTCGCGGCTGGGTCGTAACGGGTCGTGAGCTGATCGCGGTGAACGAGCGGATTTTGTTCCGCGAAACGGCGGACCTGCACAGACTCCTGCCGGCGTTCGATGCGCCCTTCACAACCCGGGAGCTAGCTGAACGGGAAGCGGTGACACCGAGGCTGGCCGGTCAGGCGCTATACACGTTGCATCGGGTGGGCGAGCTTGAACGGGTGGGCAAGAGGGGGAACGCGTACCTGTATCGGTGACCTGCTGGAGCCGCGGGTCCTCGGTGGGGTCCATGTACGGCGCGGGACACCCGACCTCCGACGCGTCGGGCCGCAGTTCGAAGTGCCACGGTTCGTTGACGTAGATCCTGCATAGTCTGAAGCTGGTTGCCGACAGTTCCGCGGTAAGTACCCAGACGCCTCGACGCTCATAGCGAGACGGATGCACACCGCTAGCGTGAGGTCCGGTAGCGCGCGTAGAGCATGCCGGACTTGAACGACCGCTCCTCGACCAGTTCGAGCTCCAGGCGAACGCCATCCGGCCAGAAGCGCTTGCCACCTCCGACCACGGTGGTCGTCATGAACAGGTGGTACTCGTCAACCAGCCCGGCCCTAATGGCGTGGGCGGCGATCGTGGGGCCATCGATGGTGAGGTCGCGCTCGGACTCCGCTTTCATGCGGCGCACGGCCTCCGGGTCGAACGTCCGCTCCAACCTCGTTCTCTCGCTCGACACCTCGTTCAGCGTCGTGGAGTAGACGACCTTGTCGGCGGCCTGCCAGATCTTCCCGTACTCGAGGGCGTACTCCGGCACGTCCGGCTGCTCGTGCACGGTCTCCCAGAAGACCATCGTCTCGTACATGCGCCGGCCGTAGAGGTACGTTCCCACGTCGCGGAAGGTCTCGCCGATGAAGGTGTGAACCTCTTCGTCGTTCGCGCCGCTGCCTATGTCACCCTCCGTCGCTGAGACGTAGCCGTCGAACGAGGTGATCATCGAGTAGATGAGCTTGGCCATTTGAGCCTCCGCTTCTTCAGAGGTGAGTCAAGTAGCTCACCTCTGCCAAGACTAGACCGCCGCGCCGTGGTGAGTCAAGCGACTCACCTCTGTGCGATGATGGACGCATGGCGACCGAGATCCCGGCGTACCACCAGCAGGTAGCTGCGGCGAACCGTGAGGCGATCCTCGAGGCCGCGGGGCAACTGTTCCTCGAGCTCGGGTACGACAGGACCTCGCTTGCCCGGGTCGCTAAGGGCGCGGGCGTCTCGAAGGCCACCCTCTTCAAGCAGTTCCCTACGAAGTCCGAGCTGTTCGAGGCAACGGTTCTGTGGGCGGGCGATCTGCCTGGTGGCAGGGTCGAATCGCCTGCACCAGGCGACCTACATGCCGGCTTGGTGACGCTGGGCCTGGCCTATGCCGAGCTGTTGGCGAACCCCCGCATGTCCGCCTTGATGCGAACGCTGATCGCCGAGTCACCCAGGTTCCCGGAGCTGCGCGAACGCACGTTCGACTTCGGCACGCTGCCCGTGCTCACGGCGTTGAAGCGCTTCCTGGTCACCGAGAGCGCTGCCGGCAGAGCCCG
>CAZMFX010000208.1:0-2677 GCA_964565625.1 uncultured bacterium | reverse complement strand
GAGGGTCAGCACGTACGCGTCCTGGTGCTGCCTGAGAGAAGCCTCACCCGTCTGCACCCGGTAGTGACGCTCCGACCTGAACGTGCCGAGGTAGCGCGGCTCGCCCAAACGTCCGGCGCCTCCCAGCCACATCCTTACCGCGTCGATGACGGCCTGCCCCGGCGGGCCCATCCCCGGGTCGGCAACCGCGGTCGGAGCCAGCTTAGAGGGCTCGAAGGCGTGGTCGCGGGGTAACCGACTAAGCAGCACCTCGCCGCCTTCGCGAACCACCCACACGATCAGCTTGCCGTGCCATGCCCCTCTTGCCACGGCCTCGTCGAACGGTAAGGACTCGCCCGTGGGCACCCCCACCTCGTCCAGAACTATCACTTGCTGGCCGTGACCTGTCAGCTCGGTCGCCACCAGACGATGATAAGTCCGAACGGCGCCGCGCTAGCCGGCCGCCAGCACCTCGTCGAGACGCTCGAAGTTCGTGTCCATACCGCCATCGAGTCCGCTGGCGAGCATCTCGTCGCACGCCTCCTTCGACGTGTACGTCGACTGGACCTCGAGAACGCTGCGCCCGGGCCCGATATCCGTGAACAGTAGGGTCTCGAGTGTGACGCCCTGGTCTCCCTCGTACTCCCACGTGTGGACGATCCGGCCCGGGGCGACCTCGTGATACGACCCGAAGAAGGTCGCTCCGCCCCCTGACGCGAACTTGACAACGTATCGGAAGGCTCCGCCCGTCACCGCCTCGAAGCGGTCCAGCTGCACCGTCGTCCCCCTCGGGCCCATCCAGCGGCCGAAGAGATCGGCCTCTGTGTGGGCCCGCTGCACGTCGGCAGCGGGCGCGGCGAACTCGCGCCTGTGCACGATGCTCTGATCGCCGTGGCGCACATGGTCGGTGACGCCCGGTCTCCTGGTACCTGTTCCCGTCATCTGGCATCCCCTTCCTGCGCCATCTCGGCCAGCACCTCGTCGAGTCGCGAGTAGCGCTCCTCGAGGCGGCGACGGCGCGCCTCCATCCACGCCGCGGCGCCTTCCAGCGCCGCCAGCTCCAGGCGCACACGCCTGGACCTGCCTTCCCTGTGTCGCGAGACGAGTCCGGCTCGCTCGAGCACGTCCAGGTGCTGCGACACACCCTGCACGGTGATGTCGAACATGCCCGCCAGCTCCCCGACCGTCGCGTCGCCCTCGGCCAGGCGCTGCACGACGGTGAACCGCACAGGGTCTCCCAGCGCTGCGAACGTGCGTGTGAGGACCTCGGGTCCGTTCGTCACCACCGCCCCATTATTCAAGTAATCACTTGAATGTCAATAGAGGCGGGACGCCCTGCCCCGCCCCGCTTCTTACGTGGAGCCTCAGACGCTCAGCAGACCGACGGCTCCCGAGACAACGCCGACCGCGAGACTCGCCGCTCCCAGCCAGATGAACGCCACGAGCCCGTTGGGGCGCTCGGCGTCGCGAGAGAGAACTGAAAGGAAGAAGCCTGCAGGCATGAGGATGGCCGCAAGCAGGACCCCGGTCGAGAGGCTGGCGGCAAGGCCGGTGACGCCCGCCAGGTCCACGATCACGCGCAGCAGAATCCCGAGGATCACGAGCACGCCGGCGTGGGCGTGGCCGGCCCTGAAGAAGCTCTTCTGCAGCCCAGAGGTGGGCAGGCCGCCCTGGACGACCCGCAGGAGAAACGTCCCCCCGTACGCGATGAAGGGCACGGTCAGGAGGACGATCGCTACGGTCCTCGTCGTAGCCAGGCTGAGCAGGGACTCGGTTCCGTTCATGTTCACCGCCTTCCGCCCGGGACGACTCTTGCGCCGGCCCCGAGGCATCTTACCGGCGGTAAGTTATCACACGCGCTTCCTATCTTTCCACCGGTAAGCTACTCGTGATGGCGTACCACCACGGAAGCCTGAGGGAGGATCTCCTGGCCGCGGCGGCACGGGTCGTCTCCGAACGCGGGCCTTCCGGGCTGAGCCTCAGGGAGCTGGCCCGCGAGCTGGGAGTCACGCATACGGCGCCGAGGCACCACTTCGGTGACAAGCGCGGCGTGCTCACGGCCCTGGCCGCACAGGGCCACAGGCTCCTCGCGGGGCGACTGATGGCCGCCGGGGACGACTTCCTGGAATCAGGCGTCACTTACGTGCGCTTCGCGCTAGATCACCCAGGCCACTTCGCGGTCATGTTCCGACCCGACCTGGTGGACGAGGGTTCCGAGGAGTTGAGACAGGCCAGGTCGAGGACCAGGTCTGCCCTGCTGCGGGGTGCGGCCGCCTACGCAGGCCCGGGTGGAGACGACGAGGCCACGCCAGCGCCGGGGACCGCCGACGGCGCGGCCGCGGCCCACGGCGCTCCGCCCCTCGCCGCGCAACCGGGTACGGGCGGCGCGACGGCCACGTGCCCGACCGGCGAGGCGACGAAGAGCCCAGAGCTGCCGCCGTTCGCCCTGCTGGCATGGAGCGCAGCCCACGGTATGGCGAACCTCGCGCTCTCAGGAGCGCTGACCGCGCTCGGCATGGGCTCCACGCCGGACGAGCTGACGCGAGCAGCGCGCGCCGGACTGCAGCGCCTTAGCCCCTCGTGATAAGCTCTGGAGCCGGCGGCGGCGCGCATCCAAGGTGATCCTGGTGCGGCGCCAATCCGAGACAACGCGTCTGTGACGGGGTGTAGCGCCGCCTGGTAGCGCACTTGACTGGGG
>CAZMFX010000207.1:0-2757 GCA_964565625.1 uncultured bacterium | reverse complement strand
GCCACCAGTTCGGACACGACCTGTCCGAGGTCGCCGGCGACGTTCGCGCGTGATGTCCCGTGTGCTCGTCAAGGTCGACGACTTGGGCAACCTTCGCGCCCATGTGAACGCGACCTTTGACGCTGCTTTGATGCCCTCTACATAGGGTCGAACCTGCAGCCAGCGGAGTAGCGGGTGGCGGCTCGGCCTCAGACGCGAGCGCGAGGTCGAGTCTTAGCGGACCGGGCTCGCGGATCACAGGGATTAACGCATGAGACGACTCGCACCACACGTGGCCATGACACTCGTGTCTGTCCTTTGGGTTGTCGCCTGTAACGGCGCGCCGCCTCAGTCAGAGGCCGAGGGGATGCTGCAGCCAGGCGGTAGCTACATCGACGACAGCGGGCTGCTCATCGGCGCACTTCCGGGCACGTTGGAAGTTGAGGTCGGCGTGTCGGTGCGGATCGTCGAAAAGCCCGCGGAAGCCCTGCCGTCTACCGTTACGGTGGGCGGCGAGTTCCTTGACGTGAGCGCGGTCAGCGATGTCTACGGCCTTGACAACCCGTTCGTGTTGGCCTACCCGGTACCCGAGTTCTTTGACACGAGGTCGATGGCCCTCGCCGTGCTCGTCGAACCAGAGGACATGACGGACGCCGACGAATCCGCGGGCCGTGAGTGGCAGCTCCTAGACGGTGTATACGACCCAGAAGGCGGCTACTTCGTCACGACCATCGGTTTGCTTGCGGCGAGCGGGCGGACCGTCGTGCTGGTCGAGGCGCCCGGCCTGTCCTCCCCGCAGCTTCGCGCCGAGCCGGTGCTCGCACCGCAGCAGACGGGCGGAGACTTTCTCGTCAGCTGCTCGCAGTTCGATCAGGACGTGAACAACCTGAACTTCACCTGTACCTCAAGCGACGAGAACGACCTGGAAGTAGTGCTGGAAGACGCCTACGCCGACTACACCGGACTCGGGTTCGTTGCGCCCTACCTGAAACGCCGCATAGACGCGGACGCCAGTTCCTTCACGACCAACAACTTCAACATCGTCTTCGCGGAGTACCTCGCAGAGCTCCGGCCCTTCAGGAGCGTGAACGACGATGACGACATATGGCCATGTGGCCAGGGTCCGAACGTCACGAACCTCGGAGGGTACAGCGCCAGCACGCGGACGTTCTTCGTTTGTATCGGAGCCGGTGGCGTGACGACGCGATCAGCGGAGACCGCCAGGCATGAGTACTTCCACGCTACTCAGTACGGCTATGCGGCCGTCAGGGCCTCGAACCAGTCTTGGGTGAAGGAGAGCACGGCGTCCGCGTCGGAGCGCTCCATGGCGACCATGGCGCGCGACCCCTCGAGGGGGCTTCGAGTCGTAGATGATCCCCTAACGGCCGTCAACCCAGGGACGGTGGAGTACACGACGCAGGACTTCTTCGTCTACGCCGGCGTACGACTAGGGCGCGGCCTCGACTACCTGATAGACGTGTTCGAAGAGGGCGCGGCGACCGGCGACGTCGACGCCGCACTGGTGTCGCTAGGGATCAACGGTGGTCTCGAGTCTCTCTACTGGTCCTGGGCCAAGAACCAGGCCTTCGAGGCCAGGTTCGATCTTGGTGGGGGTGAGCTGGGGGCGGCCTGTGCGTTCAGCCCTGGCACCGCGACCCCGACACAGGTCGAATTCGGGCACGTCGCGCCGCCCTCCGCCAAGACGGTGACCATGGGCCCGCTCTCCTCGGCCGTGGTTCGGATCGAGTTCGCGGCCCTGGCGGACACGGACTACACGACTCAGGTGACGGTGAACGAGCTGAACGTGAGCGGCCCGGATGAAGTGCGGGTGAAGTTCTACGACGCTAATGATGCCGGAACGACCGACTGCTGGACAGCGTCCGAGTCCAACCAGCTGAGCGTGGCGGTTGCCGCCGGCCAGCCCCGTACCTTCTACGCGCTCATCAGCAACCTCAAGCTATCAGGAAGCGCCGGCGCAGAGATCGAGTTCGCTACTTCGGGGCCTCAGATCGAGATACTCAGCCCCGCCAACGGAGCCACGTTCTCCGAGGACGACGAGGTTGAGTTCCTGGCCGTCGCGGCGGGTTTGGGCGGACAGAACCCGGCGGCGACCCTTGTCACCTGGACATACCCCAGATTCGACGGCGTGCCCATCACCTTCTCGAGCGCAAGCGGCGAAGCCGTAACGAGACAGTTCTGCGACGGCAGTTACACGATCTTGGCTACCGCCATCGACGCGATCACATCCGAGACGGTGAGCGACAGCGTAACGATCACGGTGAGCAACGCCTATCCGCCGCCGCCGGAATGCGCGCCCAGCATCGACATCCTGCAGCCCGATCAGGGCGCCACGTATGCCCTGGGCGAGAGCGTTACCTTCGAGGCCGTCATAGACGACGACAAGCCCGGAACCGACGAACCCATCTACCCTGTCATTTGGCGTGACGGCGGCCCGTCCGGCCTGATCATCGCTCAGAACACGCTCTCCTTCTCGAGAGACAAGTTCGGTGAGGGCACGCACGAGATATTCGTCGAGTACGGGACGGCAAGCGACTCGTTGACCATCGAGATCGTGGACACATCCAACACGGCGCCCACGGCGAACATCACGAGTCCCCCAGATGGCGCGCAGTTCAGTTACGTCGAACTGGAGGCATCGCCTCAGGTCCAGTTCAGCGGCAACGGCAGCGACGCCGAGGACGGAACGCTGAGCGGAGGGGACCTCACATGGGCGTACCTGAGGGAAGGCAGCGTCGAGTGGGTCGAAGCCGGTAGCGG
>CAZMFX010000206.1:0-2772 GCA_964565625.1 uncultured bacterium | reverse complement strand
GCTCACGTATCGCTGCGGTTGACGGGCACGTTCGTGCTGATGGGGAGTGACGTGCCCAAGCGCGCCGAGGGCAACCTGCGGCTTGGCACCAACTCGTACATCAACCTGAACGTTGGAGAAGAGGAGGAGGCGACGCGGCTCTTCGAGGCGCTCTCCGAGGGAGGTCAGGTGGAGAGCCCGCTCGACAAGACCGGCTGGTCGGAGCTCTACGGGAGCCTAACGGACAGGTTCGGGGTGCGCTGGATGATCAACTACTGGCTCGAGTGAAGGGCGGCTCTCAGCATCTCAGCCGCGCACAGCCGCGCTTCGCCTTGTGCTCAGGGGCCGTCCCATCCCTGTAGGACCTTCGCGAACAGCTCCGCTGCCACGTTGCCGCCGGAGGCTACAACGACCGTCGTGCCGGTTGGATGCGCATCACCGGCGTCCACACCCGGCTCGCCCAGCCCGGTCATGACGGCGGCCAACGCGGCGGCGCCCGCCCCTTCGAGGACCATCCGGTGGCGAGCGTACGCGTGCCGCATCGCCTCTGCGATGGCGGACTCGGGCACGAGCACGGTCTGGTCGACGAGTTCCTGCGCTGCCCTGAGCGTGAACCGGTTGTCTCTGCCGAGTCCGCCCTGAAGGCTGTCGGCGAGCGTGTCCGCCTCCGGCATCTCGACCTGACTTCCTGCCCGCAGGCTCTCGTGCATGACGGCTCCCTGCTCCATCGAGACGCCGACGATGCGGATGGCGGGGTCTACGGACTTGAGCGCCAACGCCACGCCTGCGATGAGCCCACCGCCTGAGAGCGGTACGAACGCAGTGCGCACGTCCGGCACCTGTTCGACGATCTCGAGACCGAGCGTGCCTTGGCCCGCGATCACGTCTGGGTGGTCGAAGGGTGGGATCAGCGCCTTGCCGTGCTCTGCCGCATGCTGCCTGGCGGCGTCCTCCGCCTCGTCCTGAGAGTCGCCGTGTACCACGAGGGTGGCCCCAACGGCCCGAAGCGCGTCGAGCTTGTCCTCCGGCACCCGTGAAGACACGAACACAGTCGCGTTCACGCCCAGCCGTCTCGCGACGTGGGCGACGGCCCGGCCATGGTTTCCCGTTGACACCGCGACCACGCCGCGCGAGAGCTCGTCGCCGGCCAACGAGAGGAGCGCGTTCGCCGCACCTCGGACCTTGAACGCTCCGGTCGGTTGGATGGTCTCATCGGCGATGTGGACGCCGGCGCCCAGCTCGGGCGCCGGCCGTATGAGGGTGCGTCTGACGACGCCCGTGATCCTCCGGCGCGCGAGCCATACGTCGCGTGGTGTGGGCGCCCTCAGGTCCCGCACCTTGGCGTCAGCTCCCCCGAAGACGCGCTCACTTCAGCGGGATGCCGGCCTTGGGAAGGCGGGCCTCCACGAACCTGACGAGGGTGGAGGAGATCAGCGTCACGACGAGGAACAGCCCGCCCACCATCGTCAGCGGCACGAAGTACCTGAACGTCCTGTCACCGATGATGTTGGCGACGTTGAGCATCTCCATGACGGTGACGGCAGAGAGGATCGCCGTGTCCTTTAGCATCGAGACGAGGTAGTTGCCCAGGGCCGGCACGATGCGCGGTATCGCCTGGGGTATCACGACGTCGCGGAAGGTGAGCGTGGTGGGCATGTTCAGGGCGATCGCGGCGTTCCACTGGCCGCGCGGCACCGCCTCGATGCCGGCGCGGTACACCTCGGCGGTGTAACCGCAGTACTGCAGGCCCAGCGCGATGGCGCCGGTTAGGAAAGCCGGGAAAACGATCCCGAAGTCCGGCAGCACGAAGTAGAGAAAGTAGAGCTGCACCAGCAGGGGCGTGTTCCTCACGAACTCGAGGAAGAACGCGACCGGCCACGAGATTATCTTCAGCGGCACCATGCGCAGAAGGGCGAAGAAGAGGCCGGCTACGAGCGCTATGACGAAGCCGAGCGCTGTCGCCTGAATCGTCACCCACAGGCCGCGCAGGAGGATGGGGAAGATGGAGACGGCGAACGCCCAGTTGGTGCTGGTATCCCACTCGATCCCGAACAGCATCAGCCGCGCGCCCTCTCCTGGGCCACGCCGACCCTGAACGCGATGACGCGCTCGAGCCAGCGCATCACAGCGATGAAGATCATGGCCAAGAGGAAGTAGATGATCAGGGTCGCGGTGAACGCGGGTATCGACTCATGCGTCAGGTTGCGAACCGTCTGCGCCGCGAACGTCAGGTCGGTAAGCGTGATTAGCGAGACGAGCGCCGTGTCCTTGAGGTTCTGGACGACCAGGTTGCCGAACGGCGGCATCATCTCGACGAGCGCCTGCGGCAGGATCACGTTCCAGAGCGTGTAGCGCTTCGTGAAGTTCACGGCAACGGCCGCCTCGTACTGCCCGACGGGTACGGCTTGGATGGCGCCACGCACCACCTCGGCACCGTACGCGCCGATGTTGAGCGACAGCGCTGCTACGCCGGCTACGTACGGGTCGAGGCTCACCCCGATGAGCGGCAGCGCGAAGAAGAGCCAGAACATCTGCACGAGCAGCGATGTCCCGCGGAAGATCTCGATGTAGATGACAGATACGCTCTTGACGAGCCAGTTGGACGATAGCTTGCCTATCCCGGCCGCGAACGCCAGGATGCCGCCGAACACGGTCGATATGAGGGCCAACTGAACCGTGACGACGGTGCCCCTGAGGAGCGGGGCGAGAAGTTGTTGCAGGTCCTCCACAAGCCCTCCTTAAGCCATGGAGTCAGATAGAGACCCGCGGGCCCGGCCGTACCGGACCCGCGGG
>CAZMFX010000205.1:0-2792 GCA_964565625.1 uncultured bacterium | reverse complement strand
CCTTACCAGGTCCATGCCCTCGTACATGTCGGCGACGAGGTCGCCGTAACCGTTGAACATGAGCGTGTCCCGGCGCCTGAACTCGCCTATGCGCCTCTCCGTCGCCTGGCTCCAGCGCGGGTGGTCGACGTTCGGGTTCACGTTGGCGTAGAAACCGTACTCGTGCGGGGCGTATATGTTCCAGGTCGACGGCGGCTGCTCGGCCGTGAGCGTGATCTTGACTATCGACTTGATGCTCTTGAAACCGTACTTCCACGGCACGACGAGGCGTATCGGCGCGCCGTTGGCGTTCTTGAGCGGCTTGTCATAGAGACCGGTCGCGAGGAGCGTGAGCGGGTGCATCGCCTCGTCGAGGCGGAGGCCCTCAACGTATGGCCACGGCAGTAGGTCCCGCCTCTGGCCCGGCATCTGCTCCGGCCGGTAGACGGTCTCGAAAGCCACGAACCGCGCCTCGGCCGTCGGCTTCACCACCTCGAGCAGGTCACGCAGCATGAACCCGTTCCACGGGATCACCATCGACCACGCCTCGACGCAGCGCAGGCGGTAGGTGCGACTTAGCGTCTCGAACTGCGACACGATCTCCTCGAGCGCGAAGGTCCCGCTCTGCTCGACGAGCCCGCCGATCTCGATCGACCATGGCTCGGTCACGAAGTCGCCGCTCCGCCGAGAAGGGTCGGACTTGTCGTACCCGAACTCGTAGAAGTTGTTGTACGTGGTGATCGCCTCGTAGTCCGTGAGCGCCTCGTCCGTCCGGCCGAGCTCAGAGACGTCGACCGCCTCAGCGTCGCCAGCCTGCCCGAGCGCCCTGCTCGCGACGGCCCCCAACGTGACGGCCGCGGCTCCCCGCATGAAGGAGCGTCTGCTCAGGTAGACCCTCTCCGGGGTCACCTCGTCCTCTGGGATCTCGATAAGGCGGTTGATCGACACTGTCGCCTCCTGCCTACCCACGCTTGAGCGGCAGGTGCAGTCTAGGACCTCGCGGGCGCTGACTCCGGTAGCTTCGTTACGGTCGCTGCGCTAGCCGCGCTCCTCAGACTCTGGGTCGAGCTTCCGTCCGTAGCCCGCGGTGACGCGGTCGAGGATCACAGCCAGCAGGACGATAGAGAGCCCCGCCTCGAGGCTGAGGCCGACGTCGCCGCGCTGCAGGCCGCGCAGGACCTCCTGGCCAAGGCCGCGCGCGCCGATCATCGACGAGAGCACGACCATCGAGAGAGCGAGCATTATCGTCTGGTTCACCCCGGCGGCGACGGTCGGCAAGGCGAGCGGGAACCGCACGTACCTCATCACCTGGCCGGTGCCGGCGCCGGCCGTCTCGGCGGCTTCGACGAGGGACGCGTCGACCGACCTGAGGCCCAAGTCGGTCAGCCGTATCACCGGTGGGATGGCGTAAACGACCGTGGCGAAGAGCGCAGAGACGTTGCCGAGCCGGAAGAACATGACGACGGGCACCAGGTAGACGAAGCTCGGCATCGTCTGCATGATGTCGAGCACCGGCCGCATGACCGCCTTGAAGGCAGAGCTGCGCGCCATGAGCACCCCGAGAGGCACGCCGATGAGGATGCAGGTCGCGGAGGCGAGCGTCATGAGCGCCAACGTCGTCACCGTCACCGGCCACAACCCGAAGCTGCCGACGAGGACGAGAGCCAGCAGGACCAGGAGGCCGTTGAGCAACCTGCGCCCTGTCGCGTGCCATACGAGGGCGGCAAGTGCCAGCGCTATGAGCCACCAGGGCAGCGCGAGCAGTCCGCGCTCGATCTGGCCGAGAACGTAGAGGAGCGCGCTCGAGACGCCGTCGAAGGCGGCAGAGTAGTCGTCGACGAGGCGGTCGACGAAGGCGTTGGTCCAGTCCCTCAGCGGGACGCGGATCGCTGGTGGGAACTCCGCGGCGAAGATCCCGCCCATGCGTCAGTTCTCGACGAAGGCCATGGCGACCCTGTCGGCCGTCTGCGGGTCGAGCCACCCGCGCCACATCTCTGGCTCCGTCTCGAGGAAGTGGCGGGCGGCCTCCTCCGGCAGGGCGTCGTTGGCATGCATGTAAGCGAGCGCCCGCGACAACATCGCGCTGTTCCCGTGGTAAGCGTCAAGGAAGGCGCGCACCTCGGCAGGGGCGTCCCCCGTGAACCGGGCTCCGATGCCGACGACGGCGGTCGAGGTCGGGTACGCGCACGCGAACTCAGCCTCCTCCGGCCGGTCGACGAGAGCCGTGAAGGCGTCCCAGCACTCCTGCGTGAACGGCGGCTCCTCGAGCATGTACAGGTCGAGCTCGCCGAGGACCCACGTCGGGCCCCAGTAGTAACCGACCCATGGGTCGCCGCGGCGGTACGCGCCCTCCAGCTCTGCGGCGAGGGCGATGCCGGTGCCCGCCTTGAAGTTCGTGAAGTCGTCGTCGAGGCCGTACGCGTGCAGCTTCACGCCGTTGACCAGCTCGCACTGCCAGCCGATGACGCAGTTGTAGAACCGTCCCTTGTCCGGTCGCTCCGGATCCCGGAACAGCTCCTTGTAGCGTGGGAGGTCGAAGACCGACCTGAGATCCGGCGCAGAGGCCTCTATGCCCCTCGCGGGGTCGCCCTCGACGAGGTAGCGGGGCACGAACCAGCCCTGTACGGCGTCGTCGAACGCCACACCCGCGTGCTCGACGACGCCAGCTGCCAACGCGTCCGTCCACTGCGTTGGCGTGTTGTCCGTCCACACCTCCATGATCACGTCGACGTCACCGCGGATCGCGCCCTGGTAGAGAGGCACGACCGTGCCGGGGATCGCCGTCGTTTCGCAGCCGAACCCTGCCTCCAGCA
>CAZMFX010000204.1:0-2792 GCA_964565625.1 uncultured bacterium | reverse complement strand
GCCAAGCGACAACGAACCTGGTTCAGACGGGAGCCCAACGTGCATAGGCTTGAGATGACCGGCGAGGAGGCGTTGCCGGTGTTGCGGCGCCTGCTTAATGAGCATGGGCTGGTCTGACCAGCGCGGCCATCGCGGCGAGGGTCAGTTCGCAGGCTCGGTGCCTGGCACGTCGTCGCGGTGCAGGCGGTCCTTTATCTTGCCGAACAGGCCGCGCACCTTCTCGCCGACGGTCTCGTTGTCGTCAACGTCCTCGCCGGCCTCTGCTGCGTACGCCTCCAGGTGCTCGCGCGCCTCGTTAGTGAGCCGCGTTGGCACGACCACCTTCGCAACTACGACTATGTCGCCCCTGCCCGACTGCCTCAGCCGCGGCATCCCGCGGCCCTTGAGGCGGAACTCCGTCATTGGCTGCGTGCCAGACGGCACGTCGAGAGGCTCGGGGCCCTCCATCGTCGGCACCTCGAACGAGCCGCCCAGCGTCGCCTGGGCGATGCCGATCTCCAGCTCGTGCACCAGGTCGTCGCCGTCGCGCGTGAAGTGGGGGTGCGGGGCCAGAGCCACGTAAACGTAAAGGTCGCCCTTGGGCCCGCCGTCCACCCCGGCGTTGCCCGCCTGCGGGACGCGCAGTCGGTAGCCGCCGTCTATGCCCTTGGGCAGCGGCAGGTCCACCTCGGTCTCGCGCACCTGACGGCCGCGACCGCCGCAGACGGTGCACGGCTCGGTGATCACCTGACCGTCGCCGCGGCACTCCGGGCATGTGCGCGTCGTCATCACGGTCCCGAACAGCGACTGCGCCTGAGCCCTTACCTGGCCAACGCCGCCGCATGTTGGGCAGTCGTGCTTGCCGTTAGAACCCGGCTCGGCGCGGTCGCCGTGGCAGTGCTCGCAGGCCTCCATGCGCTCGATCGGGACCTTGACGGTCTCGCCCGCCCACGCCTGCTCCAGCGTCACCTGGACCTCGACCTCCAGGTCCTCGCCCGGGTGCCCGCGCGTGCGGCCGCGGCCCATGCCCATCCCGGCCGCGCTACCGCCGAACACGGACGCGAAGATGTCGAAGATGTCCATGCCGACAGGCACGTCGCCAGCGGTACCGAAGCGGTCGTAACGGGCCCTCTTCTCGTCGTCAGAGAGCACCGCGTACGCCTCGTTTATCTGCTTGAACTGGTCCTCAGCGGACTTGTCGCCTGGGTTCCTGTCTGGGTGGTACTTGAGGGCCAAACGCCGGTACGCGACCTTTATGTCGCTCGCAGATGCGGTGCGTTCGACCCCTAGTAGCGCGTAGTAATCGGGCATGCGCGGGCAGTATAACTACGCCCTTCCCGGTTCGACATGCGGCGGGTTACTCGCGTGCCTGCCCCTCATGTCCCCTTGCGCTGAAGCGACTGCAGCCGCTTCGCAGCGTCGTCGGGATCGAGCTCGCCGCGTTCGAGTAGGTCGAGGATCTCGGCACGCTCCTCGCTGGTGTCGGGCTCCGCCTCGTAACCCAGCGCCAGGAGCAGCTTCTCGAAGCGCAGCCTTATCGTCGGGTAGCTGAGGCCGAGGATCCTCTCCACTTCCTTGAGGTTGCCGCGCACCTTCACGAAGATCCGCAGGAACTCGAGGTTCTCCTCTGGAAGCATGGCGAACTCGTTCGGAGTGAAGCGCCCCTCGATCGTCACCCCGCTCTCCTCGCATTCGAGCTTGGTCACGAGGAGCGGGCCGCCGGTGACCGGGCATTGAGTTGGCATGGGAAGCATTGGCATCAGATGACCTCTACGGTGATGTGAGTGACGTCGCCGCCGGGCTCGGCGGCTTCTACGTCGACGATGTTGCCCTCCGGTATCGACCCGTCGGCGCCGTCAAGGAGCTGGGCGATGTCTATGCCCTGCGCCTCCAGCTCCTTGCGGGCCTCCTGGGGCAGGAACCTCAAGGCGAACTTGGCGAGCGCGTACGGCACCCGGACGTCCACGTTCGTGTTCTTGCCGCCGGCCTTGCTCGCGTCGATGCGGATGCGCACGAACCGTGGCCGCCTCCCCGCGCCCGACCTCTCGGCGGCGGCGTGAACGGCGTTCTCGTATGCCTCGCGCAGGCGGGGTGGGGACGCGGGTGGGCGCGGCTCTGGAGGCCTTGGAAGCGACTCTGCGGGAGTGGGGCCCAGCGCCTTCAGCAGAGACGCCGCCTGGTCCGCGTTCACCTTGCCTGCGGCAAGCATGTCGAGGATCCTGCGGCGTTCTTCAGAGCTAGCCATCTTCGCCTCTGCGCATCCGCACGTCGAGGTCGCCTGTCGTGACCCTGAGGTCGAGCTTGGCAGCGCCGGAGCCGAGGGTTCCTTCGACGGAACCGCCGAGGCCCGATCCGCTGCGCTCCAGGCCCGGCACGCGGCTGTGGACGTCACCTATCGAGACGCGGCCCTGCAAGGTCACGTTCGCGGCCTCCCGCAACCTAACGTTCAGGTCGCCTGCTCCCAACGTGACGACGTGGTCGCCGGGCCGCAGGTCGAGCGTGGCCGTGAACTCGCCGGCCGTCATGCCGAAATCGACGCCCTCGAGCAGGTCGGCGGTGAGCTCTCCCGCGCGCATCCGTCCACGGAGGTACCTGACCCCTACGGTCCTCACCTCGCCGGCCGTCGCCATCACGTTCAGCCCGAAGTCTGGGGGCACCTGCACCTTCAGCTCGCCGGACTTGAGGCTGGTCACGATGCGATCGATGAAGGTCCCTCTGTCCGGCATGAACTGGATGCGGTAGCCGTCGTCTGTCTTGTTTATGTCGAAGTGACCCGGCCCACCTTCGGCGGTCGGCGCCGTGAGGCCGGGCAC
>CAZMFX010000203.1:0-2818 GCA_964565625.1 uncultured bacterium | reverse complement strand
TGCTGGCGGCCGTGGGTCGTTCCGGCAAGCCCGTGCTCTTCAAGCGCGGGATGTCGACCTCGATAACCGAGTTCCTCCAGGCAGCGGAGTACATCCTCTCACAGGGCAACCCGAACGTCGTCCTGTGCGAGCGCGGCATCCGGACCTTCGAGACCGCGACACGCTTCACGCTCGACGTGGGTGCGGTTCCGGTCCTCAAGGAGCTCACGCACCTGCCCGTCTGGGTGGACCCCAGCCACGCGGCCGGCAAGCGTTCTCTCGTCGCCTCACTGGCGCTGGCTGGGGCGGCAGCAGGCGCAGACGGCATCATCGTCGAGGTCCACCCGCGTCCCGAGGAGGCGAAGTCCGACGCCGCGCAGCAGCTCGACGCGGACGAGTTCGACGCGCTCATGGCCAGGCTCGGCCCGGTGGTCGAGGCGTTGGGGAAGTCGCTCTGAGGAAGCCCGCCGCCGGCCGCTTCGGCACTGTGGCCGTGGCGGGTGTGGGGCTCATCGGCGGTTCGGTCGCGCTGGGCGCCCGCGAGCGCCGGCTGTGCGAGCGTGTCATCGGCTTCGACCACGACGCGGTCGCGCTGGACGCCGCGGTGGGCGTTGGAGCGATCGACGAGGCTCGGCTCGAGCCGGGAGACTGGCTTGAGGACGTGGACCTGCTCGTCCTGGCAGCGCCGACGAAGTCGTTGCCCCAGATCGCGGCAGCGCTGTTGCCGCGCCTCTCCCGAGGCGCCGTCGTCACCGACGTGGGTAGCGTCAAGGGAGCCGTCACCGAGGCGGTTGGCGGGGTTCGGTGGGCGGGCGGCGCCGCGCGCTTCGTGGGCGGGCACCCCATGGCTGGCAGCGAGCGGGCGGGCGTCGTGCACGCCGACCCTGGCTTGCTGGAGAACGCGATCTGGGTCCTCACACCCAGCGATGACACCGAGGCCGACGCGCTGGCGTTGGTCAGCTCGTTCGTGGAGGCCCTGGGTGCCCGGCCGCTGGTCACGACGGCGCAGAAGCACGACGAACTGGTCGCTGCCGTCAGCCACCTGCCGTACCTGGCGGCCGTCGCCCTGACGACGTTGGTGGACCGCGGCGACGACAGGGGCCTGAAGGCGCTCCTCGCCGCAGGCGGTTTCAGGGACCTGACGCGGGTGGCGAGCGGCGACCCTCGCATGAGCAGGGACATGATCGCCGACAACGCGGGACCGGTGCGGGCTGCCCTGCGTGCGTTCCGCGACGTGCTCGACGAGCTGGAAGACGATCTGGACGACCCCGAGGCTTTGCTGGAGCGAGCCCAGGCGGCGAAACGCGCGCGCGACGCCATGCCCGTGGTCAAGCGCGGCCTGCTGGCGTCCCGCTGGGAGCTGGTGGTGGCGGTCCTTGACAGGCCGGGCGAGTTCGCGCGGATCACGGCGGCGCTGGCCGAGGCCGGCGTGAACATCAAGGACCTGGAAGTCCTGAGCGTCAGGGAGTCCGGAGGAGCCGTGCGGCTGGCGTTCGAGGACGGCGCCGCGTTGGCGGCCGGCCGGGCGGCGCTTGAGGCCTCCGGCTACTCGGTTCGTAGCCGCAACGGCGGTTAGCTTCGGGGGCCCTCCGGCCGCCGTTAACCTGTGAGCGTGACCACCCCGCGCGACGTGCTCTTCGACCTGGCCGTCAACAAAGCGGCGGAGTACGCGGCTCGCCTCGGTATCCCGGCCGGTGATCCCGAGAGGACGCGACTGGGCCTCGAGGTCTGGTACCTCAAGACGCGCTTCGCGTACCGCGTGCCGCTCGACGAGGTCGCAGAAGCAGTGTCTACGCGTCCCGCCAGCGTGGAGGCGGTCTGGACGGGCGGCCGCGACGGAGCGTGGTCGGGTCCGGCTCCGTCCGATGCCTGACCTCCGGAAGCCCTCGCCGCATGCGACGATTCCCTGCATGGGAAGGAAGACCAGGCGCAAGCCAACGCCAAGGCAGTCACCAGAGCGCCAGCGCGAGCTGGAGGAGCGTGCGTGCAGGAGCAAGAAGCGGTACCGCACAGCGCGTGAGGCCCTGGAAGCGCAGCAGTACGTGAGCCTGGCTTACGCCAACGACAAGGGCATATACGAGTGCGAGTTCTGTGGCGGCTGGCACCTGGGTGGGCGGCCGCTCGACATCTAGGCCGGTTCAGGGTGACGCCACCCGCGCAGTCTGAGTTGCGTAAGTCTTGACTTACCGTAAGTCTATGCTTACGCTCTAGCCATGCCTGGAAGCGTGAAGCTCATGGCGCTGGCAGACCCCACCCGCCGACGCGTGTTCGAGCTGGTTCTGCGCCGGCCCGGGCCAGTTGGGCGGATCGCGGCGCGCCTGCCGGTCAGCCGGCCTGCGGTCTCTCAGCACCTGAGAGTGCTGCTGGACGCCGGGCTCGTCACGGCCGAGAAGCAGGGAGCCAGCCGCGTGTACTCCGCGGACGCCGGAGGGCTGGCGGAGCTCAGGCGCTGGTTCGAAGGCCTGTGGGACGAAGCGCTCGACTCATACGAGGCTGCGGCACGGAAGGAGCACCAGATGACCCGAGACAACGTCGGGATCGCACCCGTCGTCAAGAAGAGGAACGTGCCGCTTGCACCCCGAGCGGCGTTCGACCTCTTCACCCGCCGTATGGGCGAATGGTGGCCGGTGGCCACGCACTCGATCGCCGGAGAAGGCGTGAAGGAGATCCGGTTCGAGGGCCACATAGGCGGTCGGCTTCTCGAGGTGGCTGCCGACGGATCGCAGTTCAGTTGGGGCGAGGTGTTGGCGTGGGACCCGCCTAACCGGTTCGTCATCTCATGGCACCCGACGAGAGAGCCCAAGGCCGCTTCCGTACTCGAGGTGCGGTTCCGGCCCCA
>CAZMFX010000202.1:0-2834 GCA_964565625.1 uncultured bacterium | reverse complement strand
TCCGCGCCGGTTTACGCTTGGACATGGCGAACCACATCCGGCTCAACGACGGCCGCCAGATGCCCGTTATAGGCCTTGGCACGTGGCCGATGGACGACGCCGAGGCGGAGCGCGCCGTCGCGACCGCCCTGGAGATGGGCTACAGACACTTAGACACCGCCGTCCGCTACGGTAACGAGCGCGGCGTCGGCAGGGGACTGAAGTCGAGCGGCCTGCCCCGCGATGACGTGTTCGTCACCACTAAGCTGAACGGTCCGCACCAGGGAGACGGCCCGGCGATAGACGGGCTGCGCGAGTCTCTCGATCGCCTCGGGTTGGATCATGTCGACCTGGTGCTCATCCACTGGCCCCTGCCCCAACGCGACCTTTACGTGCAGACGTGGCGAACGTTCGAACGGTTGCAGGAGATGGGGCTGAGCCGCTCCATCGGCGTCTCGAACTTCAAGCCGAAGCACCTCGAGCGCCTCGCGCGTGAGACCGACGTGGTCCCTGCCGTCAACCAGATCCAGCTGAACCCTTACGTGACGCGGGAGGACCACAGGGCGTACCACGACGAGCATGGCATCGTCACGTCCTCATACAGCCCCATTGGCAAGGGCGGCGACCTGCTGGAAGACCGTGCCATAGCGGAGGTCGCCGAGGCGCACTCGCGGACGCCCGCTCAGGTGATCCTGCGATGGCACCTGCAGCTCGGCCTCGTTCCGATCCCCAAGTCCTCCAACCCGACGAGGCTGAGGGAGAACCTCGACGTGTTCTCCTTCGAGCTGACCCCAGACGAGATGAGGCGGCTCAGCTCGCTCGATAAGGGCGGGGGCGTCGATTCGGACCAGACGGGACACTGACCTCAGGCAGGTCGACGATGGTGTGCGGCAGGAACGCCTGCACGAGCGGCCCGATGGTCAGCGCGAACGCCAACGTCGCCCAGCCGAGCACGCCGCCCAGGAGCCAACCGGCGGTGACCACGGCGACCTCTATGCCGGTGCGCACGAGGCGCAGCGACCTACCGGTCACCCTGGCAAGGCCGGTCATGAGACCGTCTCGCGGACCCCTACCGAACTGGCTGCCGATGTAGAGGGCCGTCGCGAGGCCGTTGAGGACTATGCCCCCGGCGGCGAAGGCGATCTGCCAGATGAGGCCGTTTGGCAGCTCGGCAGGCGCCGGCAGCACTAGCAGCCACAGGTCCGTGAATATGCCGATGAGCACCGCGTTCGCGACCGTGCCGATGCCGGGAGCCTCACGCAGCGGCACCCACAGAAGGAGGACCGCAAGCCCCGTGAAGATCATTATCGTGCCGATGGAGAGGGGCAGGAGACGAGCCAGCCCCTGGTGAAGCACGTCCCACGGCATGGCGCCGAGGTTCGCCTGAAGCAGCAGTGAGATGGAAAGGCCGAAGAGCAGCAGCCCGAACAGCAGCTGGGTGGTTCGGCGCGGCAACCGCCCGGCCCTCAGTTGCCCAACGGGGCCCAGATCGCGGAGCCTCAGCACATGGGACGGTATCACCTGACACCCAACGTTACGTGCTAGGGATAGAGAGCGTTGACTGGTGACGGTGACAACTGGGCCGTTGGACGCGCGGTGTGCTTCTCGCCCGAGCCGAACGTTCGCGCTCGCGCCCTCGAGCTGTACGAGGGCGTCGCGGACCTGTCGCTCGTGTCGCCGCACGGTCACGTTGAGGCCGCGCTGCTCGCCGATGACGACGCCAGGCTGCCCGACCCCGCGACGCTCTTCGTCACGGGCGACCACTACGTCGCCAGGCTGCTCTTCGCCCACGGCGTCCCGTACGAGGACCTCGGCCTCGCGCCACGCGACGGCTCACCGCACGAGACGGACCCGCGCGCCGTGTGGCGGCGCTTCTGCGAGCGCTTCTACCTCTTCGACGGCACACCCACCGGGCTCTGGCTCAAGCTGACGCTCGTCCGCGTGTTCGGCGTCGACAGGAGGCCGTCCGCTCAGACAGCAGACTCGCTCTTCGATCAGCTCAGCGAGGCGCTGTCATCGCCCGAGTTCAGCCCACGTGAGCTGCTGCGACGCTTCCGGGTCGAGCACCTCGCGACTACAGACGCGGCCGCCGCCTCGCTCGATGAGCACGCGTCCGCGCAGGCGGCCGGGCTGACCGTCGTCCCCACCTTCCGCCCAGACGCACTGATGCAGTTGAACGACCCGACGTGGCCAGAGAACCTGGCGCGCCTTGGCGAGCGCGTAGGGTTCGTCGTCGACTCCCTCGAGGCGTTCGTCGAAGCGCTGAGGCGCAGGCGTCTGGCGTTCAAAGAGAGGGGCGCGACCTCCAGCGACCACGGCATTGGCAGCTCGTTCATCGACCCGCTCGACAACGACAGGGCTGCCGTGCTCTTCGACAAGGCACGTTCAGGGCAGGTCGGGCCGGGCGAGGCCGAGCGCTTCCACTCGCACATGCTCTTCGAGATGGCCCACATGGCCACAGAGGACGGCCTCGTCATGCAGCTCCACCTCGGCAGCCTGCGCAACCACCACCAGCGCGTCATGGAGCGGTTCGGCCCGGACATGGGAGCCGACGTGCCCGTCGCGGTCGACCTGAGCCGTGGCCTCCAGGCCCTCCTGAACGTTTTCGGGCACGACGAGCGCTTCGGTCTTGTCGTC
Organism: uncultured bacterium; assembly: GCA_964565625.1. Taxonomy (GTDB): domain Bacteria; phylum Deinococcota; class Deinococci; order Deinococcales; family Trueperaceae; genus DASRWD01. The sequence goes on along the minus strand of CAZMFX010000202.1, from coordinate 218 downwards.
TACACCCTCGACGAGTCGACGTACGCGCGTGAGCTCGCACCGCTCGCGGGCCACTACCCCGCCCTGCGCCTCGGCAGCCCGTGGTGGTTCCACGACTCCGTGAACGGCATCGAGCGCTACCTCGCGGGAACCGTCGAGACGGCCGGCTTCCACAAGCTTGCGGGCTTCGTGGACGATGCCCGCGCCCTCCCCACACTCCGTGCGCGGCACGACGTGTG
>CAZMFX010000201.1:0-2878 GCA_964565625.1 uncultured bacterium | reverse complement strand
CGGGTAGCATCTGGCGACATGTCGCTGGCCCAGTACGCCACCCCCGACAGACTGAAGGCAAGACTCGCCCTCCACGAACGGTACGGACCGGCCGTCGAGCCGTTCCACGCCTGGCTCTTCAGGCAGGTGCAGGGGCCGCCAACCGCCCGGGTGCTGGAGGTCGGCTGCGGTTCCGGTCACATGTGGGTAGTCAACGCCCGCAAGGTGCCGAGCACGTGGTCCCTCACCCTCAGCGACCAGTCGGAAGGCATGCTGGCCGAGGCTCAAGCCAACCTGGAGTCGGTCGGCATGAGGCCCGACATGCGTCATCACTCCGTGACGGACATGCCGTACGAAGACGCTACGTTCGACCTGGCGTTCGCGAACCACATGCTCTATCACGTGCAAGAGACGAACAGAGCCGTGAGCGAGCTGAGGCGAGTCCTCAAACCGGGCGGCCGGCTCTACGCCGCCACGAACGGCGCGAACCACATGCGGCAGGTGCACGACGAGCTGGCCGCGCTCGTCAAGGCGGTTCCTGGGTTGCAGGTAGATAGGCCCCAGATCTCCCTCTTCTCGCTCGAGACCGGCAAGGCCCTGCTCGAGAGCTACTTCGACAACGTGCGCGTCTTCGAGCGTCGCGACGCCCTTGCCGTGAACGAGGCCGAGCCATACATCAGGTACGTGCTGTCCCTCGTGAGATCGCCGATCGAGGAGATGATCCTGACGAACGAGAAGGCTGCCCGCGGGTTCGAGTCGTGGCGACGCTCGGTCGAGGCGCGCTTCGCCAAGGCGCCCGTGCAGGTGGAGCGGGAGAGCGGGTTCTTCGAGGCGTTCTGACGCGGCGCCCCTTAATGTGCCGGTACCGCGTACCGGGACCGCGTGGGGAAGAACCACGCTGAGCAGGGCCCGCCGTGCATCGCGGTTAGAGTCGCGGCGTGAGAACCGATACGCAAGAGCTCTTACGGGCGAAAGATCACGTCGCGGCGCTGGCCGCCCGGCTGGGCCGCTGGGCCAAGGAGCAGTCCGACGCGAACTTTCGGGGCGCTCCCGGCCTCGAGGTGGGCAGCAAGTCCAGCCGCGGGGACTTCGTGACTTCTGTCGACCTCGCGGTGCAGGAGCAGATCGTCGACGACCTGCGGCGGGCGTTCCCCGGGTACGGGCTCCTCGGCGAGGAGTCGGGGCTGAACGACGTCGAGACTTCAGAGCCCGTGTGGGTCATCGATCCCATTGACGGCACACACAACTTCCTGCGCAACTACCCAGGGTTCTGCGTGTCGATCGGCCTGGTGGATGAGGGCAAGAGCGTCCTCGGCGTCATCTACGACTCTGTCACCGACTCAGTCAGTTGGGGCGTCACGGGAGGCGGCGCGTGGCGTGAGGGCCAGTACGGCCCGCAGCCACTCAGGGTGTCGTCGCGTGAGGATATCGGGTTGTCGCTGCTAACTAGCGGCTTCACCAACGCCGCAACCAACGACCCCGGCACCATGCGCGTCTTCGGCGAGCTGTTGAGGAGCGCCGCCGGCTGCCGCGTGAGCGGCTCGGCGTGCCGTGACCTGACGCTGGTAGCGTCTGGACGCGTCGACGTGTTCTTCCAGCACGGCATACGGCCATGGGACGTCGCGGCAGGCAACGTCATCGTGGAAGAGGCTGGCGGCAAGGTCTACATGGAGCTGGACGGGCCAGACCTGACCCGCTCGGGGCCGCTGACCATCTACGCAGGGGTGCCGACCGTCGTCGATCAGGCACTTGCGCTGCGGGAGAACGTCCTGAACGCGCGGGCCTGAGCAGCGGGCTCAGCTCACAGCCCCTCGGCCGCATGCCGGGTACATCGCCGCCACCGTCGCGATGTCGCCGGGCGAGAGGCCGTCGCGTTGACCTATCTGCACGCTCGGGTCGATGGGCGTGATGGTGTCCTGGCCGTTGCGGCTGAACGCCCACGTCGGGTAGTGCATTATCGAGCCGTAGTCGTAAGGACCGTAGTCGTCGCCGTCTGTTATGCGCTGGTTGAACTGCGCCTTCATGCCGTCCTGGATGTTGTCCCAGTTGACGCGGACGTACAGGTCGCGGTCTTCCCTGCTCTGCTCGTGCCACAGGCCCACGGCGTGGCCGATCTCGTGGATCACAGAGCCCACCTCGCACTCCGTGCCCAGCGAGATGGGCTGCATCCCACCGCGCATGCCGACGTACGACCAGCAGCCGAGCCGGTCGGTGAAGTGCACGTAGTTCGGGTAGCGGGCGGCGTTGCCTGGCGTGCGCTCGACGAAGCGGAAGACCGTGTGCTCGCGCCAGTGCTCTATGGCCTGAAGCACACGCTCCGGCTCGGGCAGGTCGGGGTCGATGGTGTAGGGCATGAGGCAGTCTGGCCACCTGAAGCTCTGCCCAGGTATGCCTACGCCGTACGTGCGGGCGTCGCCCGCGCTGGCGGCGCTGCGGGCCAGCTCTGTTAGCCGCTGCACGTCGCTGACCGCGCCGAGGGCGATGTCGCCCTCGATGATCGCCACGCCGGCCACGTCGTAGTACGTGACCGCCTTGTGCGTGAACGTGACGCCCGAGATGACAGCCACGTCCATGTGCGGCGAGCCGCGCTGCTCGCACGCTTTCGACCGCGCCCGCTCCGCGTCGGGCGGCGGCACCGTTGCCGGCCTCTCCCCCTCTGCCATCTTCCCCTCCGATCACACCCCGGGCAGCGCCCGAGGGGGCAACTGCCGATCGTCTCTAGGCAAGGCCCGAGACTCGGGCCGGGCCAAGGGCCCCTCAGATCACCTCCGCCTCGCGCCACAGCCACGTGCCAAGGCGCTGGAAGAAGCTGACGTCCTTGAAGTACTCGGTGTGCGCGGCAAGCGGCCCGAGGCCGGTGGTGAAGTTTACGTCCTCGACGCCGTCGAAGATAGGCTCG
>CAZMFX010000200.1:0-2904 GCA_964565625.1 uncultured bacterium | reverse complement strand
TGGTCGGCTGCCTACGACGCCTACGAGCGAGCCGAGGAAACGCTGCCCCTGTCTGCCGAAGACCTGGAGAATTGGTCAACGGCCGCGTACCTGCTTGGTCGAGACGACAGGTTCGTGAAGATCCTTGACGCCGCGCACCAGCGGCATCTCGATCACGGCGACACGCTCAGGGCGGCCCGCTGCGCCAACTGGTTGGCCCTGAACCTGGCGGCCGCGGGCGCGCACGCGCCGGCAAGCGGCTGGGTCGCCAGGACCAGGAGGCTCCTCGCGGGCTCCGCCGAGGACAGCGTCGAGGGCGGCTACCTGGCGCTTGCCGAGGCCATGACCGCCGTGCACAGAGGCGACTTCACCCAGGTCGTGGCCGCGGCCGAGCGTGCGGTCGTGGCGGGCTCGCGGTTCAACGACCACGACCTAGAGGCGCTGGCGCTGCACATGCTGGGGCGCGCCGAGCTGCGCAGGTCGCGCGTCGACGAGGGCCTCGCCCTGCTGGACGAGGCCATGGCCACGGTCTCGTCGCGCGTAACCTCGCCCGTCGTGATAGGCGTCGTGTACTGCAGCGTCATAGACGCCTGTCGCGCCATCTTCTCGCTGCGCCGCGCTCACGAGTGGACCCAGGCGCTCGGTCGTTGGTGCGAGAACCAGCCCGGCCTGGTCGCCTTCCAGGGCGACTGCTGCGTGGCGCGCGCCGAGATGCTCGTTCTGCGGGGGGCGTGGAGCGACGCCGCGACCGAGGCTCAGAGGGCTACGGACAAGGTCGGCGTGTGGTCGGCGCCACGGATCACGGCCGCCGCGAAGTACCAGCTCGCAGAGGTGCGTCGCCTGCTCGGGGACGAGTCTGACGCGCAGCGCCTGTACGACGAGGTGGACCGTGCAGGCGGCAACGCGCACCCTGGCCTCGCAATGCTGTGGCTCGGCAGAGGCGAGCACGAGCGTGCGTACAGAACGCTGGTCCTGCGGCTCGACGCGACCCGCGACCCGCTCAAGCGGGTTCGGCTCCTTCCGGCGGTCGTGGAGGCCGGCGCGGCACTGCTGGACGCGGGCGACAGGGGCGAGAGCGAGGAGGTCAGGGCAGAGCTGCAGACGGCAGCTGCCGAGCTCGACCAGGTCGCCCAGGTCTACCGTTCGCCTGCCCTGCACGCGATGGCTGACCAGGCGGCCGGGACGGTGCAGCTCGCGCGTGGCGACCTGCGGGCGGCGGTGGCGTCGCTCAGGCGGGCGGTCGAAGCGTGGATAGGTCTGGACGCCCCGTACTTCGCTGCCAGGACGAGGGCACGCCTGGCCCGCGCACTAACGGCGATGGGCCAGGGCGAGGACGCCGACCGGGAGCTGGCCGCAGCGCGTGAGGCGTTCACGGCGCTGGGCGCCCGCAAGGACCTCGAGGGGCTCGACGACGACGATGGCGCTGGTGACGCAGTCCTGAGCAGCAGGGAGCTCGAGGTCCTGAAGACCCTAGCGAGCGGCGACTCGAACAAGGCGATCGCGGCCGCGCTCGGCATAAGCGAGCGCACCGTCGAGCGCCACGTGAGCAACATCTTCGACAAGCTGGGGGTCGGGTCCCGCACCGAGGCCGCAGCGTACGCCTTCCGCAACCGCCTCGTCTGACAGGCTGCGTGGAAACACCCACGCAAACACGCGACGCCCTGCGTGGTGACGCCGATGTGGGGTGCATCTCTCCGGCACTAGCGTCGGCGCATGGACACAGCAGAACTTCCCCACGAGTCGGCGACAGGCGCACGTTCCAACACAGAAGCGGCAGAGCGGTTCGACACGGTCGTCATCGGCGGCGGTCAGGCCGGCCTCTCTACCGGCTATCACTTGCAGAAGCTCGGCCAGAGGTTCGTGATCCTCGACGACCGCGCGAGGACGGGCGACGTCTGGCGCGAGCGCTGGGACTCGCTGCGCCTTTTCACGCCGGCGGCGTTCTCCTCGCTCGACGGCATGCCGTTCCCTGCCGCGCGCAGCCACTTCCCCACCAAGGACGAGTTCGCCGACTACCTGGAGGCGTACGAGCAGAGGTTCGAGCTCCCGGTTAGGCACAGCACGCGCGTCGAGCGGTTGGAGGGGGACGGTGAGGATTTCCTGGTCCACACCAGCCGCGGCGAGTTCAGGGCGCGGAACGTGATCGTCGCGATGGCCAACTACCAGAGGCCGAGCATCCCCAAGTTCGCCAAGGAGCTGGCGCCGGAGATCGTGCAGATCCACTCGAGCGAGTACAAGCGGCCCGCGCAGCTTCCGGAGGACGTCCCCGTGCTCGTGGTGGGCGCGGGCAACTCGGGCGCCGAGATAAGCCTGGAGCTGGCACGCAGGCAGCCGGTACTGCTCGCCGGTCGTTACCCGGGCCATCTTCCCTTCCCAGTCGACAGCCCGCTGGCCCACGCGTTCCTGACCCGCCTCGTCTTGAAGGGGCTGTTCCACCGCGTCCTGACAGTCTCGACTCCCATGGGCCGGAAGGCGCGACCGAAGATGACCAAGGGATCGCAGCCACTGATCCGCACCAAGGCGAAGCACCTAGCCGCCGCCGGCGTCACACGGCTGCCGCGCGTCGAGGGCGTGAGGGCCGGCTTGCCCCTCCTGGCCGACGGACGCACCGTCGAGGTGGGCGCCGTCGTGTGGAGCAGCGGTTTCAGGCCAGGGTTCGAGTGGATAGACCTGCCAATCGCGTTCGACGCCAAAGGACCCGTACACGACAAGGGCGTCATAGCCTCGGAACCGGGCCTCTACTTCGTAGGGCTCCACTTCCTGTACGCGTTCTCGTCAGCGATGGTTCACGGTGTGGGGCGGGACGCTCGCCGTATCGCAGGGCTGGTCGCGGCGCGCGAGGGCGCGCAGGTGAGCCATGAGAAAGCCCGCGACCCCGAGGTGGGATCGCGGGCTGCTGTGGTGGAGGCGGCGGGAGTCGAACCC
>CAZMFX010000199.1:0-2914 GCA_964565625.1 uncultured bacterium | reverse complement strand
AGTGGGAGCGCTTCTGCAAGGAGCTGGGCCGCGACGACCTGTTGAGCGACCCCCGACTGCGCACGAACAACGACCGCATCGCCCAACGCGAGTGGCTACTGCCCGAGCTGAGGCGCGTGTTCAAGGGCATGACCCTCGCCCAGGCCATCGACCTTTGCGAGAGAGCCGACCTGCCGTTCTCGCCGGTGGCCAGGCCAGAGGACCTCTTCGGCGACCCGCAGCTGACGGCCGGCGGCAGCCTGCTCGAGACGCGCTTCCCCGGAGGCCAGGGGGCTGCGTTGCCCACCCTGCCATTCCGCATGGGCGATGCCGCCTGGGAGAAGCGAGCCGACCCGCCGGGCCTGGGCGAGCACACCCGCGAGGTGCTCGCGGGGGCCGGCTACGCGACCGACGAGCTTGACCGGCTGCAAGCAGACGGCGTGGCGCTGATGGCGCCGTCCCCCGGGGAGCGCACGCATGCGAACGCCCCCGACCCCAGCACACCGGACGCCGCGGGGAACACGGGCGTCCAGAACGGCACCACAGGAGGAGATCAGTGAACGAAGGACCCCGGTACGACCTTCTCGTCAAGAACGTCCGCCTCGCGCGCCCCAACCAGAACGACACGCCGATCACGGACATTGCCATCAAGGGCGAGAAGTTCGCGAAGGTAGCGCCAGGGCTGGACGCCGCAGACGCGCGCGAGGTCGTGGACGGCGAGGGGCTGATCGCGTTCCCAGGGCTGGTGGACGCCCACATGCACGTCGGGATCTACTCGCCGCTGGAGCAGGACGCCGTAACCGAATCGAAGGCCGCCGCCATGGGCGGCGTGACCAGCGCCCTCACCTACTTCCGCACCGGCGACTACTACCTCAACAAGAGCGGGCCGTACTCAGAGTTCTACCCCGAGGTCCTCGAGCGCTCAGACGGCAACTACTGGGTCGACTACGCCTACCACCTGGCTCCCATCAACAAGGGCCACATAGACGAGATGCCCATGCTGCTGGGCGAGCACGGCGTCACCTCGTTCAAGATCTTCATGTTCTACGGCGGGCACGGCCTGCACGGCCGCTCCAGCACCCAACGCAACTTCCTGCACCTGGCCGAGGGCGAGAGCTACGACTTCGCGCACTTCGAGTTCATCATGCGCAAGCTCTCCGAGATGATAGAAGCCAACCCCGACCGCGCCGAGAGCATCTCGCTTAGCCTCCACTGCGAGATCGCCGACATCCTAAACGCCTACACCGCCATGGTGGAGCGCGACGGCAAGCTGAAGGGCCTGTACGCGTACAACGCCGCGCGGCCACCACACTCCGAGGGCCTGGCCGTTTTCATCGCCGCCTACCTGGCGTACGAGACCGGCGCGGCCAACATCAACCTCCTGCACCTCAGCTCCCGCAAGGCGCTGGAGGCCGCGATCATGATGCAGGAGCTCTTCCCCCACATCAGCTTCAAGCGCGAAGTGACCATCGGCCACCTGCTCCTGGACGTCGACAGCCCCGCCGGCCCCAAGGCCAAGGTCAACCCGCCCATCCGCCCCCGCGAGGACGTCGAGTTCCTGTGGGAGAAGCTGCTCGAGGGGCATGTTGACTGGGTCGTGAGCGACCACGCCTGCTGCAAGGCAGAGATGAAGGTGGCGGAGGAGAACCCGGACGACATCTGGCTGGCCAAGTCCGGGTTCGGCGGGACCGAGTACCTGTTGTCCGGCTTGTACTCGGAGGGGATTAAACGCGGGCTGTCCTTGAACCGCATGGCCGAGCTGACCAGCTGGGCGCCGGCTCGGAGGTTCGGACTTGGCAGTAAGGGAGACGTCGCCGAAGGGTTCGATGCCGACCTCGTGTTGCTGGATCCCAACCAGACCTTCGTCGTGCGGGCCCAGGAGTCGGAGTCCGGCCAGGGCTACTCGCCGTTCGAGGGGCAGGAGCTCACCGGGGCCGTGAGAACGACGTTCCTGCGCGGGCACGCCGTGTACGACCGAGGCGAGGTGGTTGGAGAGGCGACCGGCAACTACCTGGCCAGGTAACGCGCCGCCGAATCAGACGCGGAACCAGGCGGTTCGCCCGTGTCGGCAACCGCCACCCGTGCCACAAAGCCTCATCATCCCTCCCTGGTAGCTTTGTCTGGTGACTTTCGGCACCTCCAAGACCACACGCGGCGAAGCAGCCGTTGCGCGAGACGTACACAGCCACCTGAGGCGGCTAGAAGCAGAGTCGATCTACATACTCAGGGAGGTAGCGGCAGAGTTCGAGAAGCCCGTGATGCTCTACAGCATCGGCAAGGACAGCTCGGTGATGCTGCACCTGGCGCTCAAGGCCTTCTACCCCGCCAAGCCTCCGTTCCCTCTCCTGCACGTCGACACAACGTGGAAGTTCCGGGAGATGATCACTTTCCGCGACGCGCGAGCGCAGGAGCTCGGGCTCGACCTGATCGTGCACGTCAACCAGGAGGGCGTCAGGCAGGGAATCTCCCCGTTCACCCACGGGAGCGCCGTCCACACCGACGTGATGAAGACGCAAGCCCTTAAGCAGGCGCTCGACCTGCACGGTTTCGACGCGGCGTTCGGCGGCGCGAGGCGGGACGAGGAGCGTAGCAGGGCGAAGGAACGGGTCTACAGCTTCCGGGACAGGAACCACGGCTGGGACCCGCGCAACCAGAGACCGGAGCTGTGGAACCTGTACAACGGCCAGCACGACGACGGCGAGTGCATACGGGTCTTCCCGCTGTCGAACTGGACAGAGCTCGACGTCTGGCAGTACGCGTGGCTCGAGGACATCCCCGTCGTACCCCTCTACTTCGCTGCAGAACGGCCGGTCGTGGAGCGTGACGGCACGCTGATTATGGTCGACGACGACCGCATGCCCCTCCTTGACGGCGAGGTGCCGCGGATGGAGATGGTCCGGTTCCGGACGCTCGGGTGCTACCCGCTGACCGGCGC
>CAZMFX010000198.1:0-2916 GCA_964565625.1 uncultured bacterium | reverse complement strand
GGCGTCTCATCCGAGAGGGTGACGGCGACCTCGACCTGGGGGGCAAGCTCGAACGTGTAGAGGTTCTCCTGGTCCGCGATCGTGAGGCCGGACACGAGAAGCGGCTCGCCGCTGAACGCGTCCCTGACCCGGGCCGTGTAGGCGCCCGCCGTCAGGTCGGCCCTGAACTCGCCGGGCGTCCCGGTCTCGCTGAAGACGGTGACCGCCTCGCTGACGGCGCCTATGAACTCCACCGTGGCCCCCTCGGTGGCCGGGGCGCCCTCGCGGGTCAGCGTCACGGTTACCGGGTACGTCACCTCTGCGGGGGCCACCTCCACGGCCCTGTTGAGGGCGTCGAGGAGCTCGGTAGCGCTGGTGGCGTTCTCGAAGGTGCCGAGCCCCTCGAACGCCTGGCGCGCGAAGTCGTCCAGGTCGATGCCGATGATCCGCAGGTCGACGTCTATGCCCTGGCTGCGCAGGCGCTCAGCTACGTCACGCAGGTCCGTGCGACACGACTCGATGCCGTCGGTGATGAGCACGATCACCTTGCGGCCCTCGGACGGGAAGTCCTCCGCCGCCAGCTCCAGCGACAAGGCGATGGGCGTGGCGCCCTGCGCCTGGGTGTCGCGGACGGTCTGCAGCAGCAGGCTGCGGTCCAGGCCCTCCATCGGCACCATCAGGTGCGTGTCCTCGCAGGCGTCCGGGTCGCTCGCCCAGCGTTCGGCGCCGTACACGCGCAGGCCGACGTTGAGGCCCTGGTCCTCCGGCAGCGACGAGATCAGCTGGGTGAGTACGTCCTTGGCTGCCACGATCCGGTAGCGGCCGTCCTCGAGCTTGTTGAACATGGAGCCGGAGGCGTCGAGTATCAGCTGGATGTAAGTCGGCTCACCTGAGGGCGCCTGACCGAACGCCGTAGCCGCCAGGACGATGCAGGAGACGATGAAGGACTTCGCTAGACGAGCAGATCTGAACATGTCACCTCGCGTGCGCGGACTATTAGCCCGATCTCGTTGTCGTGCGTCCGGCCACGGAACTCTACGACACCGGGTGCGACGCGTTCGGCTACGTTCCTCACGATGCTGGGACGACCGGAGGCCGCCCGTTGCGCAAGGGCGGATCACGCCTACGACGGCTGGTACGCGCGCCGTCTGCGCCTCCTGTCGATGTCCTCCCTCACCTTCTCGCCCGTCGCCCAGTGGCGCCGTTCCAGCTCCGTCTCGACCCTGAGTCGTGGCACCGGCGTCGGCGCGCCGTCCCGGTCAAGGGCTACGAAGTTGAGGTGACCGATCGTCGTCAGGCGCCTCTCGCCCGAGAGCGGGTTCTCGCCGTGGACCTCGCACCTGACGATCATGCTGGTCTTACCTGTCCAAGCGACGCGGCTCTTGACCTCGACGATCTCGCCGACGTGGATGGGAGCCCGGAAGTCGATCGGTTCCGTGGACGCGGTCACGACGACCTTGCGACAGAAGCGCGTGCACGCGACAGCTGCGTTGACGTCCATCAGCTGGAGCAGCCGTCCACCGAAGACGGAGCCGACAGGGTTCGTCTGGTTGGGGAAGATGGTGTCGACCGTTATAACCCAGTCGGAGACGACGGGCGCGTCGGGGTCGCGAGCCTCGGACTCGTCGTCTCCGGCCGGTTCGAGGTTGGCTGCCGACATGCCGGCACTATACGTACGCCGGGGCGCCGGCGGCCTGTCACAAGAGAACTCGCCCCGCGAGCTTCTACGCTGCGGGGCGAGCCGGTGACCGCCTGGATTGAGGGGAAACTAGTTTCCGACCTCTAAACAGGAGGTAGTCCTGAGTTACCCTCGACGGGCACCTCCACTGGTCGTACAGTCACTATTACTGATATGGACCACCTCCTTTCCGTGGTGTCTGGATTCTAACGCCACGGGGCCCGGGCTTGTCATGAACCGAGTCACAGTAGAGTTGAGCTGCGGCCGCGGAACCCCGTCCAGCGCGGTCGCTCTATGCGCGCAGGAGGGTTAGGCAGTGCTCAGCGTCCCCGAGAAAGTCGTCTTCGTCGTACTTGCCGCCGCCTCCTTCTACTTCGCGTACCGCGGGTTCGCGAGGGTCGTCAACGTCATACGCAGGGGTCAGGTCGGGCCGCTGCCGCGGACCAACCAGCTCCTCAGGCGTGCGATTCAGGGCGTCATCAAGACCATGTCCCAGACGACGGTGTTCCGCGCGAGGCCCGTGGCAAGCACGTTCCATGCGTTCATTTTCTACGGGTTCGTCCTCTACCTGATCGTGAACGTCGTAGACGGCCTCAAGGGATTCCTGCCGCCGAGCTGGACAGTGGGGCTCGGCTTCGGCGTTGTCGGCGACGTCTACAGGCTCGTAGCCGACATCCTGACGCTGTTGATCCTCATCGGCATGGTCTTCTTCCTCGTCAGGCGCTTCGGTGTGCGGCCGACGACGATGCAACAGAACGAGCGCACGATGCTGCACGAGGAGGTGCAAAAGGGGTCGGTGCGGCGGGACTCTCTCATCGTCGGCGGGTTCATCATCCTGCACGTCGGCTTCCGCCTCATGGCCGAGTCGTTCCTGCTGGCCGCCGAGGGCCACACGGACGCCTGGCAGCCCGTCTCGTCTGCCGTCGCGTCGCTCGTCGGGTTCGGTGACGGACGGATGCTCGGTTGGCACGTCGGCTGGTGGGGTGCGCTCGGCCTGATACTCGCGTTCCTGCCTTACTTCCCCCGCTCCAAGCACATCCACCTCTTCGCCACGCCGTTCAACTTCGCGTTGGAGCGCCGCGACGATGACCTGGCGCCGCTGCCGCGCGGGGTGCTCGAGCCCGTCGACCTGGAAGACGAGGCTGCAGAGCAGTTCGGCGCGGCAAGGCTCGAGCACCTGCGGTACCCGCAGCTACTCGACGCGTACGCATGCATCCAGTGCAACCGCTGCTCGAACGTCTGCCCGGCCAACCAGACGG
>CAZMFX010000197.1:0-2923 GCA_964565625.1 uncultured bacterium | reverse complement strand
GCCCTGAGTGACCGCCCGCTCCGTCATACGCGGTTGAAGCGGTTCTCAGGGCCGTGCTGCACCATGACGCATGAACGCAAACAGAACAGGTTCCGAGGGATCGGTCTGGCCCGTTGTGGTCATCGTCGCGTACCTCGCCATGGTCGTCATGAACTACCTGGCCAACGCCCTGCCCCTGTTCGGCCGGGACACGGCTCAGATCTCGGACACATACCCGAGCCTCTTCACGCCTGCCGGGTTCACGTTCAGCGTGTGGGGCGTCATATACCTGGCGCTGGCGGGGTTCTGCTACTACCAGGCGACAGCCGCGGGTAGGGCCGACGCCCGGCTGCCTGGCGTCAGGCGGCTCTTCGTGTTGAGCTGCGCTCTCAACATCGCATGGTTGGTGTCGTGGCACGCCCTTGCCATCCCCGTCAGCGAAGTCGTGATGGTGGCGCTGCTGATCACGCTCATCGCCATCTACCGGGCCTCCGGCGCCTGGACGGGGTCGGAGCCTCGCGCTCTTCGCTGGGCTGTGCACGTGCCGTTCAGCCTCTACCTTGGTTGGATATCGGTCGCGACGATCGCCAACACCGGCATCTTCCTCATCGACCTCGGCTTCGACGCCGGCCAGGCCGAGGTGGCGATCACGATGGTGGTGATCCTCGTGGCGGCTGCGCTTGGCATCCTGGGCGTGCTGCGACGCAAAGACGCCGTATACCCGCTGGTCATCGGCTGGGGCCTCACCGGCGTGGCTGCCGCGCGTGCCGGTGAGAGCTCGACCCTGGTTGTGACGGCCGGGGTCTGCGCCGTCGTCCTCCTCCTTGCCGCTGCCTGGGCGGTGGTAATTCGTTCCACTCGGCCGCCAGTGGCATCTCCCGGCTAGGCGGAAGCACTCTGATATGCTTCACCGATCAGTGAATCACTTTTCGGTGAAGAACCGGCGCACCAGGACGGCCTCGCTTACGGGCCCAACCGCAAGCGGACGACATGACGCCTGACTCGACCGACAACCCGTTCCGCATCGGAGAGCACGTCTCCGGCTATCACTTCGCCGACCGCGAAGAGGAAGTGGCGCGCATCCGCCGCGCCATGCTCTCGGCCTCGTCGCTGCTCGTATACGGCCCCCGTCGCATGGGGAAGAGCTCGACCATCAACAACGCAGCAGACTCCGCGCGCAACGCCAGGCCGAAGCCCATCGTCGTGACGGCAGACGTCGCGACGGCAACGAACCTCTACGACGTATCGGCTCGGCTTCTGCGCTCCCTCTACCAGGAGACGCGATGGCTGAGGCTGCGCCTCGAGGACATCCTCGGTGGCCTCGCGCCGCGCGTGACGGTGAAGCTCGACGAGCACGGCGGGCCGCCTTCCTTCACCTTCGGCATCGACCGCAGGACGGCGAACGAAGAGGAGCGGCGCAGGGCGTTCGACGGCGTCTTCGAGCGGTTCAGCGCCATCCGGGAAGACACTGGGAGGCCGGTGGCGGTGGTCCTCGACGAGTTCCAGGCGGTCAGGTCGTTCGCAGGCGAGAGCTCGGAGTGGCACCTACGCGACGTCATCCAGCGCCACGGGGACCTGGCGTTCGTCTGCGCCGGCTCGCAGGAGTCGCTGATCCACGACATGATCGGACCCAAGCGCGCCTTCTACAAGATGTTCGAGATGCTGCCGCTTGGCCCCATCCCGTCAGAGATCTTCTCGGCATGGCTCGAGGAACGGCTGGCCAGGGGCAGCGGGGTGCGGCCGGGAGTCGGTACCGAACTGCTGCGCCTTGCCGGGCCACGGACGCAGGACGTGATCCAGGTAGCCAGGCAGCTCTACTTCCGCGGTCTCGCTTCCAGGCGCGACGTGACGGTGGACGACGTCCAGGCATCCCTTGACGAGATCGTCCGCAACGAGACGCCGCTCATCCGCAGCATCTGGAACGACCTCTCGGCGCAGCAGCAGGACGTGATGCGGGTCGTGGCTCTCGGCGTTGAACAGCTCTACTCGGCAGACGTCCGCGACCGGTACGGGCTGCCAGGGGCTTCTTCAGTCCACAAGGCCGTGGAGACGCTCATCTCCCGCGGTCTGCTGATTCGCGACGGCGACGAGGTCGTGTTCGACAGCCCGTTCGTGCTCAGGTGGGTACGCACCGAGGTGGCGTCCGACCTGGGATGACGCGGCCGGATTGCTCGAGTGGAAGGAACGTCTGACCGGTCCGAGGAGGCCGGTCATCTCACCGCCGGCGCGTTACCACCGGGTTGACGTCGGCGCTAAGCGCTTGCCTTGCGCCCCACTATCTCGTTGATCCAGATGGGCGCGAACGGCGAGGTGCAGCCCTTGGGCGTCGGGTAGTCACGGTAGACGCCCAACTTCTCGCCGATCTCCAGAGCACGAACCCGGTGCTCTGGGAAGTGGATGCCGATGCCGGCGAGCGTGTTGTTCATCGTCCACTGCGGCTCTTCAGCGGCCGTCGCCATCTCGTCTTCCAGCCGGTCGAGCAGCGCCGGTAGATCCAGGCCCTCCGGGTCCTTGCCGACCCTCTCGGCCGTGAGGCTCCAGAACGCGCGCGCCGCCCACGGGTCTTGGTCCCTCTCCCAGGCCATACGCAGCATCTCCTTGTCCGGGTGTTGCCGCAGCACGTAAGAGTCGAGCCAATCGAACACCTGAACGAAGCCGGCGGAGCGGACCATCGTGTCCAGCTCTTCGCGCGTCAGGCGCTTGGGCTTGAGCAGCAGGATGGCGAGCAGGCGGGCATCTATGTTGCCGGTGTCCCACAAGCCGATGGCCAGCTCGTGATCCGAGCGGATCTCCTTCGCCACCTTCCGGATATCGCCGAGCTGCACGCCGTACTGCGGCATGTCGCCGGCCCCACGCTTGCGGTGCCGCTCTCTCACCTTCTCGTTGCCCAGCGGTTCGAGCATCGCGAGGGCTTCGGTCACGTCCATGCCAGACATCATGCACC
>CAZMFX010000196.1:0-2924 GCA_964565625.1 uncultured bacterium | reverse complement strand
TCCTCGACCGCCTCAGCGTGGGGAAGTCGCTCCTCGGGCCCACCTGCACCCAGCCAACCGGCTTGCCGTCCAGGTACCCGAGCAGCCCCGGGGGACGCGAGTCGACTATCACGTCGCGGAACCGGTCGCGATTGTCGCGCCTCTCCGAGTAGCCGCCGTCGGGCCGGCGCCAATGCATGCAGAAGCACTGCCGCGCGACGCCCCTCTCACCGAAGACCGCTTCCATGTCCGCGAATCTGGCGACGGTGAGGGGGCGGACGGTCATGCGACCCGAGGTGATCTGTGCTGAGAAGGACCAGTCTGCTAGCGACATCATGGATCCATGCGCGTTAAGAGCGATTCCCGACCGTGAAGAGACCCTTGGCCCCTACAAGCCATCCAGAACACCGATTCCCAACGGATCCGGGCTCGACCCGGGATCAGAACGGCGGCCCGAGCACGGTCCAGACGACGTCATCCGGTAGCTCGGCAGCACGCCAGCGGTCCAAGCGCCAGCCGTCGCGAGACGGGTGAACCTCGAAGTACTGCACAATCGTGTGCCACCCCGGTTCCGCATCGATCTCGAACAGCTCCTCGACCCGTCGCGGTTCATCCGGGCAACTACCGTTCAACCCGAAGCCGTCCGCCGAGTAGCCCATGAGCACCGAGTAGCCGGGCGGGTTCGGACCGGTGGTGGCGCTCGGGCTGACCGGGAAGAGCATGCCGACGAGTCGACCTTCCGAGTAGATGACGACGTCCAGGGGGAAGAACATGGCACCTTCGGGCCTCGCCTCCAACGTGGGGCAAGAGCCGATGCCCTTGATGATGGGCACTAGCCGATCCTCAGGCATCGTTTCTGGAAGGACGAAGTGGAACGAACCGTCCTCCTCCACCTCGCCGACGACATCATCCGTTCCGGAGAGCGCCGCCGGGGGCGGACCCAGCCTGTCGGAGTGCATGACCATTACTGCCGACCCACCTGCCCAGCCGAAGAGGGTTCCGGTGTACTCTGGGCCCGTCTGCCCGAAGGCGACGGTCGCCGTCCACACGAACGCAGCAATGGGTGCCAATCGGGACATGACTGCCACCTCCCGTTCGCGCCAATCTTTAGCACGCCCGTGCCGACCGGCACCAGTGCCTTCTCGAGTTCCTCGGACGCGATGGCACCACGCCTACCATCGAGACCCTGTGCCCGACCAGAGACCCTGCGACCGAACGCGCAGGTGTGGCAACCTGAGGGCGTCATGCAGGTCGACGCGCTCCTCACGTTCCTCCCCACGCACGACCTGGACGCAACGGACGCGTTCTACGGCGGCGTACTGGGGCTCGAACTCGCCCGCGACCAGGGCACCTGCCGTATCTACCGCGTTCAGGAGCGTGCTTACGTAGGCTTCTGCGTCGGCAGCCCCACCATCCCGGCCGAGCACAGGGTGTTCATAACGATCGTGGTGCCTGACGTGCGGGCCGCGTACGACGAGCTGGTAGCGCGCGGCGCCACGCCCGAGGGTCCCGTCGAGCACGTGGCCGCGTACGCCATCGAGCGCTTCTTGGTGCGTGACCCGCATGGTTACCTGGTCGAGGTGCAGCGCTTCGAGGAGCCGCTACGGTAACCGCTGCGGCGAAGCGGCACGGTGAGGCTCCTGAACAGCAGCCCGCGAGCCTTCACGTCTCCATGATCTTTGGGCGATCAGCGGTCGCTGGCCCCCGTCGTCAGGTGATACCAGGAGCACTGAGGCTCACTCTTCCGACCGACTTCCGCCGGCTAGGAAGCTTCGTAGTTCGGGAGTCGTCGGCGAGGCGAAGATCTCGCTGGACGGCCCGTCCTCGTGGGCCCGGCCCTCGTGCAGGAACAGCGTGCGGCTCGCCACCTTGCGGGCGAACTCCATCTCATGCGTCACGAGGAGCATCGTCATCCCGTCTGCCGCCAGGTCGGCCATCACCTTCAGCACCTCGCCGGTCAGCTCGGGGTCCAGCGCAGACGTGACCTCGTCGAAGAGCATCACCTTGGGGCTCATCGCCAACGCGCGCGCTATGGCAACGCGCTGCTGCTGGCCGCCGGACAGCTGATCGGGGCGAGCGTCCACCTTCTCCAGCAGCCCCACCTTGCTGAGAACCTCGCGCGCCGTGCGCACCGCTTCGGCCTTAGGCACCTTCTTCGTGATGCGCGGAGCGAGGGTTACGTTCTCCAGGACCGTCAGGTGGGGGAAGAGGTTGTAGCTCTGGAAGACGATCCCGACCTCCTTGCGCAGCTCGCGCAGCGCCTTGGGATCGCTGCCCAGGCGGTGCCCGGCGACACGGATCTCGCCAGAGTCGATCGCCTCCAGCCCGTTGAGGCACCGGAGCAACGTGCTCTTCCCCGAGCCGCTGCGGCCGATGATGGCGACGACCTCGCCCTCGGCGACCGTCAGGTTTATGTCCTCCAGCACGCGCACCGAGCCGAAGCTCTTGCACAGGTCCGTTACGGCCACGACCTCAGTCATAAATGGTTTCCATCCTCCTGCTCCACAACGAGAGCGGGAAGCAGATGCAGAAGTAGATGAGCCCGACCACTCCGAACACGAGAAGGGGCTCGAAGGTGGCGGTGCTGGTTATCTGCCCGCCGCGCGTCAGTTCTATGACGCCGACTATCGAGACGATCGATGTGTTCTTTATCAGCTGTACGAGGAAGCCGACCGTCGGTGGGATGGAGATCTTCACCGCCTGCGGCAGGATCACGTGACGGAACTGCTGCGCCCTCGTCATGGCGAGGGCGTCGGATGCCTCCCACTGCTGCAGCGGGATCGACTCGATGGCGCCGCGCCAGATGTCGCCTAGGTACCCGCTCGCGAACAGGGAGAGCGCGAGGATCGCGGCCCACAGTGGCGGGACGTCGAGCCCGAAGCGGGCGACGCCGAAGTAGACGAGGAACAGGATGACGAGCACGGGGATCCCCTGCACCGTGACGA
>CAZMFX010000195.1:0-2979 GCA_964565625.1 uncultured bacterium | reverse complement strand
TCGACGCCGGCTGCACGGAGGCTTGGATGTCCTCGTGGAGGGGCGTGATGGTGGTCTCGCCGGTGTTCGGGCCGGATGTGACCTGCGTGACGGTATTGACGGTGATGATCTCCGTCCAATGCCTGCGGCCTGAGAGCCTCACGGGGCACCCCCCTCTCCTGCTAAGTTGTGGTGGTGGAGTACAACCGGGACATCCGGGCTGCGCTCGATAAGCACATGCCGAACAACTGGACCATCCAGGAATCCGGCGGTGGCAGCATCGAGATCATGGGCGTGCTGAAGGCAACCGGCGTCCGCGTGAACCTCTACGGCTCCCGGAAGGCCGTCCTCGAAACGATGGAGGGCCTGATCCGCGCCCTCGTGGATACTGAGCGCCTACCCGGCTAACGCCCCTTCTTCTTGACCCTCGCCTTCGGCTTCGCCTTGGCCTTCGCGGCTGGCTGAGCTGGGGCGGGCTCCGTCACCCGCTCAACGACCTCCGCACCCGCACGGTCGGTGGACGTACGGGGGGCCGGAGCTGCGGGCGCTCCGCTTGACTCCCCCGGCTGTTCCCACTCCCCGCTCTTGAGCAGGTCCCCGACCAAGTCGTCGGGCACGGTGTGGATCACGCCGCGTCGCGCGTACCCGACGCCGGGCACCGCGCGGCTCCTGGCTGTTCGTTTCAGTTGCGCCATAGTGGGTCTCCTTCCCACGGGACTACGACCGGGCCCGCGCCTCCCGTGAGGGCGTCCACGCGGCCACGCCAGTACGCCGCCTGCTGCTGCCAGTACGCGAGCTGCCGGTCACTGAACGCGTCGCTCTTGTCGCGGTCCCGTTGATTCGCGGGCTGCGCCATGAGGAGGCTGACGGCGGTCTCGAACGCCCGGGAGTAGACGGTGGCCTCGACCAGCTCGTCCGTTCCACTCGCTTGCGCCAGCCAGGCGGTGAGTAGGTCGTTGAGGGTGTGCGGCTCGAACCAACTCGGGTCGAGCCGCCCCCCGTTGCTGATGAGGAAGTCGGTAGCCTCCACGGGTTACCCCGCTCAGGCGGCCTTGACTTCGATGACGCTGTCGGCGTCCACGACCTTAGCGGCGACGGCGTCCACGACCTTGAACGCTGACGTCATGTTCTCGAAGCTGCCGAGGTCCGCGGCGTCCGTGTCGGGCAGCTTGAAGACGATCCGCGCGCCGCCCGTGAAGCCGTCGAGGGAGGCGAACTCCAGCCACCCGGCGATGTTCGCCTCGTGCGCCAGCCAGTTGTTCGCCGTGTCGAGCGGGGTGCCGACGCCGAGCTGCCGCTCCAGGTTCACGGGGAAGCCCTGAACGGGGTTCGTGACGGTCGGCGTGGCGGGGATGACCGGCTGCCGGCTGCTGGCCTGCGCGGTCGCGAGCCACTTCGGGGGGACGGTGACGGCGCCGAACACGCGGTTGTCAGCCGCGAGCGTGGCGGTCGCCCACTCGATGTTCGCGACGGTCGGGCCGCCCGCAGCGGCGGTGCCACCCGACGGTTGAGTGCCGGACGGGGTCGCTTCGCTGGTGGCGGCCGCGATGGCGGCGAGCAGCACCTGGATGCGGTTGCGGGTGCCCCTACGACCGAACTCCGCCACGTCCTCGAGGAACGTGCCGAGGTCGTCGTTGACACGCGCCTCCCACGTCCAACCGGAAGCGACCGAGTACGGCATGACGCTGTAAGCGTCCGTGGTGCGCTCGATCTTGTCGTACGTGACGTTGGCGCCCTCAGGCGTCGGGTGGAGGCCCTTCTGCTCCTCCGTGGTGCTGATGCCGTGAATGTCACGGAAGTCGGTCGCGGTGCGCTTGCGGGCGCCGTCGAACAGCGGGCTGATGAGCCACTCGTCGCGACGGTCAGCGCGGGTGATGATCTCCCTCGCGCGGCCGGTGATCGCCGGCAGGTCGAGGGTGGTCGTGATCGACTCCCTGGCGAGGATGCGCTGCAGGCCGCCGGCGTCGGGCGCGTGACGCTCGAACGCGCGGCGCTCGGCCTGGTCGGCTCCACGGACGTCGTCGCGGGCTTGCGCGACGATCTTCTCCCCGAACTGGCCTTCGAGGAACGCGATGGTCGCGTGCTCGTAGATGGTGACCAGGCCGGCGTACGCGGCCTGGCGTTCGGTGAGCTTGCTTTGCGCTACGAGCCTGTCGTAGACGCGCTCGATTGCTGAGAAACGCATGCTGGTCTCCTTACGCTTCCGGCGTCGGCGCGACGGTGCCCGCGGACCCGAGGTAGACGAAGGCCTTACCCGATCCGGGCGTGCGGCCGGGGATGGTGACTGCGTGGCCGATGTGGAACACGCCAGCGGAGTGCTTGCCGTTGCTGGTGCCGTACGCGAACGGCGTACCTGTGTCGAGCGTGACGAACACCGGGTCGCCCGCGCTTGCGGTGACTTCGAGCTCGACGACGGCTTCGGTCGGCGCGAGCCGCACGGTCGCCTGGCCGGTGGAGAGCCCCACGGCAGCCGACGTGCTGGTGGCGATGCTGGTGAGGAAGTAGGCGATGAGGGCCTTGCCGGTGGCGGGGTATACGGGCCCGACGTCGCCGGCTACGGCGTTGACGGCGTCTCCGGTGGGGGTGACGGCCAAGCCGACGCCTGCGCCTACGTCCCCGGCGATCCAGTTCTTGCTCATGCTTGCACTCCGATCTGGGCCCGGGCTTCAGCCAGGGCGTCGACGGTCTTGCCGTCGTCTTCGGGGATGTGGTTGTTCCCGTTCCCGCCCGCCTGCAGGTAGGCGTCGGCGAGGGCCTTGACGGCCTCCGCTGCGGCTTCCTTGGTCTCGGCGGTCTTGGCGGCGGTGGTCATGGCCGTGCGGACGGCGTCGGGCACCGTGCGACCCGCCAGGGCGGTCGTGACGACGCCCTCGCGCTCGGCGGCCCTCAGGTTGGCCTGGGCGGCTTCGAGCGCCTCCTGGGCCTCCTGCGCCTTCGCCTCGGCTGCCTCGCGGGCTGCCTTCTCCTCCGCCAACTGGGTTTCGAGCTGCTTGGCTCGCT
>CAZMFX010000194.1:0-3032 GCA_964565625.1 uncultured bacterium | reverse complement strand
TTGCCGAGGTCGAGGGGCAGGAAGTCGAAGAACAGGGTGCGCTCGTCCTCGGTGGCGAGCGAGACCATCTCGCCCTTCGACTCGGCCGGCACCTGGTCGTAGATCTGCTTGAGGTTCGTCGTCTTGCCCGAGAGGCCGGGGCCGTAGTAGACGATCTTGAAGTTGATCTCGCGGATGGCGAAGTTGATGGTGCTCATCGTTCCCTCGTCCCGAACAGCCCGTCGAGCAACGCTGTGGTGGAGTCGCTCCACTCCTTGTCGAACTCGACGACGGGCGGAGGCTCCTCCGCCGCCTCTATGGCGGCCCTGATCTCGTCGGCCGCCAGCTTCGTCGCCATCTTCACGCGGCCCAACTGCGCGCCGGAGTCGAAAACGGTGACGAGGAGAGCCTCTTCACCCAACTCCTCGAGGTAGGTGCCTACCTCGGAGCCCTGTTGGACCGTCTCCTTGAAGCCTTCCTCGCCGAAGAGCTGGGCGATCGCCCTGTTGGCAGAGTAGTTCGAGGCTATCAGCGTCGCGAGGGAATCGAGCGAGGGCGGCTTGGGCGCCCACAGCGCACGCTGGTGCACGAGGACGAAGCCCTTGCGATCGATGATCATCGCGTACCGCGCCCGGCTCTTGGCGAGCAGCTCCCGCAGTAGTCCGTCTACGCGGTCGAAGGTCTCCCCGTAGAGGTCGAGCGACGGCTCAAGCATCGCTCCATGGTACCAGCGGCACGTGGTCGGCTGGCGTTGAAGAGGCCACTCGGTCCCAGGTCGAACTCGGCAGAGGGTGCCCGCCCGCGCCCTTCAGCGAGGTTCTCTGCCGTACATCTACCTGGCGTATCAAGCTGAGCTCGCAGCCGTCCCGTGACCGTCCCTGAGCCCGTACCTGTTGGCACCCTGAGTGCCGGGCGCGAAGAGGAGTACGAGCCCCATCACGAGGTTCGCTATCGGAACGAACAACAGCAGGTACCACCAGCCGCTCTTGTCGAAGTCGTGAAGGCGCCTGACGCCGTAGCTGACCGTGGCGATGGCGTACACGATCATCAACACGAGGTACATGAGCGAACCGGTAGCCGCCGCCCCGGGTCCGGCCAGCTCCTCCTGGAGCCCGATGAAGAGAGCAACGACGAACATGATCAGGCACCAGATGACCGCGTACCCGAAGTACTGGAGCCGCCCTAATCGGCCGTCGAATCGGAAGGGATTGAATGTTTCCACTTGCTTCCCCCAATCAACTGACAACGCTATGAGTTTCGCCTCGATCCTAGGCGGACCCTGCTTACAGCGCTGTCACACATGTCATCCCGCCTTGTGACGCTGTCTCCTCCGGTTGCGGCGGCCCCGAAAGATAGGCGATAATCCGTGGGCTAGGGGCCCGCGCCCCACTGCCAAAGCTCGGCGATGTAGCTCAGCCGGTTAGAGCGCACGACTCATAATCGTGAGGTCCGGAGTTCGAGTCTCCGCATCGCTACCAAACCCTCGGACGCGGCCTCTTTCGGGGCCGCGTCCTTTGGCGTGAGCAGGGGCCTCCTAAGCCCAAGGTCACGCTCGATAGCGCTGTCTACTTTTATTCATGTGCGACCGGTATATACCTGCGCGTGAGAAGTAGATCGTGTAAGGCAGCCCAGTTAGCGTCTCAATGTGGGCGACCCAGAAGGTAGGGCCCGGTGTGAGCCTTGACAACGGGGCGAGAGGCCCCGACAAGGGTAACGGTGGAGGAGGCGGGACCGGGGAGCCTGCCCACCTACACGAGGGGGAGGCCGGACGTGTTGAACGGCCGGCCAGAGCGACCCATGCCGACTTCAGGGCGGTCTTCGACGACGCTCCTGCTCCGATGGTCGTCTTGACGCCGGGCGACTACGAGATAGTCGCCGCTAACGAAGCGTACTTGCGTGTCACCATGACCGACCGCTCGCGCCTCCTAGGCAGGCGGGCGTTCGAGCTTTTCCCGGGTTCCGTCAACCCCGCCGCCGAGGACAGTCAGCGACAACTGCTTGCCGAGCTGCAGCAGATCTCCACCAATCGCCGTGGCGGGGTGCTGCCGACGGTCCGCTACGACATACCCAACCCCAGCTCTCCCGACGGTCTAGAGCCACGCTGGTGGAGTCAGGTCGTGTCCCCGCTCCTGGACCATCAGGGTGAGGTCGCGTTCCTCATAAGCCAGCTCGAGGACGTGACCGACGCTATACAGCCGCGGGCCGGCACGGTCATCGACAGCGATCCGGCTGCTGCGAACGCGATGCTCCGGGAGGCGAACCTGGCGCTCGTGCGCGAGTTGGAGGTGAGGCGTAGGACCGAGTCGCAGCTGCGGCGCGCCGCCGAGCTCGACGCGTACAGGCTGAAGCTCGCCGACACTCTGAGACGGAACGTCGCCCCCTCACACGTGATAGCTCAGGCGCTGCGCCTGATGGGCGAACAACTGGGCGCAGACTACGCATACTTCTCCGAGGTGGACGAGCCCGCCGGCCAATATCGGGTCGATCAGACGTACGTACGCGGCGACCGCGACTCGCTGGAAGGGACCTACTCGATCAAGACGTATGGGGAGTTGAGCGAGAGGCTACGGCGCGGCGAGACGTGCGTGATAGAGGACGTTGCGACGGACCCGTCGATAAACGACGACACCAAGAAGGAGATGCTGTCCCACGGCATCGTGTCAACGATAGCCACCTCACTCGTGCGGGAGGGTCGTTGGCTCGCGGTCCTAAACGTGCACGGTTACGCTCCGAGGTCGTGGACCGATGGCGACGTAGCGCTAGTGGTCGAGACCGCCGACCGCACATGGGCAGCGTACGAGCGGGCACGAGCGGAGAACCAGTTGCGGCACAACGCCAAGACCTTCCAGAGCATGGTGAATCACGTGCCGTTCGGGATGTACACGGTGGACTCCGCCCTCCGCATCGTGCAGGCCAGTCCGACGGCGCACCGCACCTTCGGGCTCCCGGACCTCATCGGAAGCGACGTGGCCGAGTCTTTGCGCGCGATCTGGCAGGAGAAGTTCGCGACCGAGGCGGCCGAACAGTTCAAGCGGACACTCACGACAGGTGAT
>CAZMFX010000193.1:0-3086 GCA_964565625.1 uncultured bacterium | reverse complement strand
GCCGCCGGCGTTATGCTGGGGCCACCTTTAATCCGGTCCCGTGAGGCCGGGAAGGAGTCAGCGTGGAAGAGAACCCCAACCTACAGCTCAAGTCGACGATCATGTCGGCCGCCGAGTTCGACCGCGCCATGCGCCGCATAGCGCACGAGCTGATCGAGCGCAACAAGGGCGCTAGCGACGTCGCGCTGGTCGGCATTCACACGAGGGGTGCGCCGCTCGCGGAGCGCCTTGCCGGCCTCATCGAGAAGTTCGAGGGCACCAGGCCGCCGCTCGGGAAGCTTGACATCACCCTTTACCGCGACGACCTCACCGAGATATCGCTGCAACCGGTGGTGAAGCGCACCGAGGTGGACTTCGACGTCCACGGTGCCCGCATCGTCCTCGTCGACGACGTGCTGTTCACCGGGCGCACGGCGCGGGCCGCCCTTGACGCCATAGTCGACATGGGCAGACCGGCGGGGATCCAGTACGCGGTGATGGTCGACCGTGGGCACCGCGAGCTGCCCATACGGGCCGACTACGTTGGCAAGAACGTGCCGACCAGCCGGTCCGAGATCGTTCACGTGCGCGTCGCCGAGGTAGACGGGATCGACCAGGTCGAGCTGTGGGAGCGTACGGAGTGATCGGCGGCGCTGCCGCCCCTGTCCCTCCGACCCCTCCTCCAGCGCTCGCCAGACGTCACCGTCACCTGCTGGACTTCGAGGGCTGGCCGACAGACGACCTCGTCGCGTTGCTCGACACGGCTGACGTCATGGCGCAGGTGCTGAGCCGGCCCGTGAAGCGCGTGCCTGCCCTCCAGGGGTTCACGGTCGCCACGCTCTTCTTCGAGGAGAGCACCCGCACGCGGCTGAGCTTCGAGCGCGCTGCCCGCGCGCAGAGCGCCGACGTCATGTCTTTCGGGGCGGGATCTTCCAGCCTCGTCAAGGGGGAGAGCCTACGCGACACCCTGCGCACGATCGAGCAGCTGCAGGCCGACCTCTACGTCGTCAGGCACCGCTCGGCCGGCGTCCCTCACCAGCTCTCCCGCTGGACGGACGGCGCGGTAGTCAACGCGGGGGACGGCAGGCATGCCCACCCGACGCAGGCGCTGCTCGACGCCTACGCCATGAGGGCGTGGTTCGAGGCTTCCGGGGCCAGGGCCGAGGAGCGCACACAGCCGTTCGCCGGCCGTAGGCTCGTCATCGTCGGCGACGTCGAGCACTCCCGCGTCGCACGCTCGAACGCCGAGCTGTTCACGCGCCTTGGCGGGCAGGTGGTCCTGACGGGGCCGGCCGGGCTGCTGCCCGATCGGCTGTCCGCCGTTCCAGGCGTACACGTGACTCCTGACCTCGAGGAAGCCGTTCGCGGGGCGGACGCCGTGATGGCGCTGCGCTTGCAGCACGAGCGCATGAGCTCGACCCGGATGCCTTCGCTCGCGGAGTACGTGAACCGTTACCAGGTGACCGACAGGCACATGGACCTCGCGGCACCGCACGCGCCCTTCCTCCACCCCGGGCCCATCAACCGCGACGTCGAGGTCTCGAGCGACGTCGCAGACGGCCCGCGCAGCCTCGTCGAGCGGCAGGTGGCCGCCGGCGTGCCCGTCAGGATGGCCGTGCTCTACACGCTGCTGGTAGGCAAGCGGTGAGGGTGGCGGTAAGAGGCGGACGCCTCATGGACGGGGCAGGAGACCACGGCGTCCACGACCTTTACCTGCGGGACGGCGTCATCGAGGGCATCGACCTTGGAGGCGCGGTCGATCTGGAGGTGGACGCGGCAGACAGGGTCGTGACGCCCGCGTTCCTCGACCTCCACGTGCACCTGCGCGACCCCGGCCAGGAGACGAAGGAGGACCTCGCCAGCGGGTTGGCTGCGGCCTCCGCGGGCGGGTTCGGCACCGTCGTGAGCATGGCGAACACGTCACCCGTCGTAGACGATCCCGGCATCGTGGCCGACCTCGTTACGCGCGCCGCCCGCGTGCCGGGCGCCCGCCTCAGGCCCGCAGCCGCGCTCAGCAAGGGACTGCGCGGGCAGGAGCTTACTGACATGGCGGCGCTCAAGGCGGCAGGCGCCGTGATGGTCACGGACGACGGCGTCCCTGTTTCGGACGCGCGGCTCTTCCGCAGTGCATGCCATTACGCGGCCGAGCTGGGGCTCGTCGTGCAGACGCACTCTGAGGACCCGACGCTGCGCGACGACGGCGTGATGAACGAGGGAGCGGTGAGCGAGCGGCTCGGGCTGCCAGGCAACCCGGTAGAGGCCGAGGCCGTGATGCTGTTCCGAGACGGAGAGATCGCTCGGCTGACGGGCGCGCGCGTCCACCTGGCCCACGTGAGCTCTGCCCGGGGCCTCGAGGTGGCCCGCTGGCTCAAGAGCAGCGGAGCGCCCGTATCCGTCGAGGTGACGCCGCACCACCTGACGCTCACCGACGAGGCGCTCGCAGGTTATGACCCGGTCTTCAAGGTCGCGCCGCCACTCAGGCGCGAAGAGGACGTCGAGGCGCTGAGGGCAGGGTTGACCGACGACGCTGTCGACTCGATCGGAACCGACCACGCCCCACACACGCTCGCCGAGAAGCAGCAGGACATGCTCAGCGCCCCGTTCGGCATCGCTAACATCGAGGTCTGCTTCCCGTTGCTGCACACGCGGCTGGTGGAGGCCGGGCACCTGACCCTGGAGCGTCTGCTGTGGCTGCTCCAGGACGGTCCTGCCCGCGTCATGGGCTGGCCGGCCCCGCGGTTGAAGCCCGGCTCGCCTGCAGACGTGACTGTGCTCGACCTCGGCTCGCGGGCTCCCGTCGACGGCTCCGCCCTCCGCACCAAGGCGAAGCACTCGCCGTGGCAGGGGCAGCAGCTGTCCGGCTGGCCGGTCGCGACCCTCGTGGACGGAGCACTGGTCTTCGAGCGCACCTAGGCTCAAACCCAGCGGATGTGCGCTTGAGACCATCCGTACGCGCCATAGGCCGACTCTGGCATTAGAATCGGTGCCATGTCGGCCGCGTATGACAGCTCGCAGCTCCCGGCAGACCGGCAGGCGCCGGTCCCGGCCCTGCAGCCCAGCCCCGGTTTCGTCCTACCCCAGGCCGGGGCAGGTCAGGGCTTCACGCT
>CAZMFX010000192.1:0-3107 GCA_964565625.1 uncultured bacterium | reverse complement strand
GCGACCGCGCTCGGTCACGCGATTTCAGGGCCAGCGCTCAGCCGTAGACGAGGTAGTGGCCGGCTGGGACCCTGCGCTCCAGCACGTCGCAGGAGCCCGGCGGGGACTGACGGCCGGGGGGCCTGTCAGGGTCCCAAACGCGACATTGGCCTGGAGGTGGGAAGTGGCCCGGCGGGATACGGAAGACGGTGCCATCCGCGCGCACCACTTCCAACGCGCCACCCCTCCGCGAGGCCGGCACCTCTACGTACAGGAAGGTGCCCGTGTCCTTGGGGCTCACCACTATGGCAGCGGTCTCGATCCTGCCTTCGGTCTCGATGGTGATCGTGGGCGCGCATGCCGCCAGGACAGCGAAAGTCGCGGCCGCGGCCACTGCCATGAAGAGTCTGCCTCGTGCCCGTTCGTCGCTTGCCGAGTTCATGTCGGGAGTCTAGGCCGCTGCCCATGAGAAGCCTTGCCAACTTGTTCGCACGGCAAGGCACGCGGCTCACCGTGCCCTGCCCTGGTAAACAGGTCTGGTGACCACGACAGACCGCGAGCCCACGGGGCACGACGACTCCATAGCCAAGCGACTGGCGGCTGCCGCCTCCCTGTACGGCGTCGGCGCCGATGACCTGAAGCAACTCGGAGCTTTCGAGAGCGACGTCTACGCTTTCCAGGGTTCGCACGGCCCGTCGATCCTGAAGGTGATGCCCCCAGGCCACCGCAGCGTCGACCAGGTTCTGGGTGAGATCGACTGGCTGCTCGCCCTGCTGGAAGCCGGCGTGCCCGTCTCACGGCCACTGAAGTCTCGGAACGACAACTGGGTCGAGAGCCTGCCTGCGACGGGCCACGTCCTGGCGGCGTACGCCAGGGCGCCAGGCGATATCCCCAAGAGGTCCGACTGGACGGTCGACGTCCTGGAGCGGTGGGGCGAGCTGCTCGGAAACCTGCAGTCCCACGCTCGAGACTGGACACCGCCCGTGACGCGCCGCGGGACGCTGGCCCAGCACACGTACGCGCGCCAACTAGACGAGATGGCCGAAACGTTCCCCGAGTTCCACGCGGCTGCCGCCAAGCTCGTCGTCGCAGCGGCGCCGCTGCTCGGTGTCGCCGAGAGCCGAGCTGGCCCCCACGACGCCGACGCTTTGTCGCTGGCGGGACGAGACCTTGGGCTCATCCATGCGGACCTTCACCACGGCAACCTGTTACTCCACGAGGGCCTCCTGACGGCCATCGACTTCGATGACTGCGCGTACGGCTCTTTCGCCTTCGACCTCGCCATGCCTATCTACTACGCCGTCAGGACCCAACGGGACACCCCAGCCGAAGCGGTGCTCGAGGGCTTCCTTCCCAGTTTCATGCGCGGTTTCAGGCGTGCGGCCCGGGACCCTGCGGGTGGCGCCGAGGCGATAGACATCGCGCTCAGGTTTCGTCAGGTCGAGCTGGTGATGGCGCTAAGGGCCAAGATCCCCGCAGACAGCTGGATGCCAGAGCTAGTTTCTATCGAGAAGGACCTGCGCGAGCGTGTGGTGAACGATGTGGACTTCGTGTCCCCGAGTGCACTGGAGCGTCTACTGGGCGGCTGAGCGCCCGGAAAGCAGCCGTTTTCGAGTCCGATATGTCATAAGCCTCGACTTTGACCTGGCACGTGAGCCGCCGGCCCCCCGCGGGCCGGCGGTTCCTCATCGAGACCCTGCATCCTTGGTACGTGAACCGCTTGTGGGGGACCGTCAAGGAGGCTGTCAAGGGATTCGGACGGCACAAGGTGCCGCGCCTAGCCGCGGCCCTCGCGTACTACACGCTTTTCTCCCTCGCTCCCCTGCTCGTCATCATCATCGCCATCGTGGGCCTGGTCTTCGGTTCAGAGGAGGCGCGAGCACAGCTCGTCAGTCAGCTCCAGGCCACCGTCGGGCCAGAGGCAGCCGAGCAGGTGAGCACGATGATCGAAAGCACACAGCGGACGGGCAACGGGATGTTCGCGACGCTGGTGGGGGTTGGCACGCTGCTGATCGGCGCGACAGGGGTGTTCGTCCAACTCCAGACCGCGCTGAACGAGATCTGGGAGGTAGAGCCGGGCGAACGCAAGGGGATCATGCGCACGTTGATGCTCCGACTCGAGGGCCTGGGCATCCTTCTCGCGCTGGCGGTCGCGGCGCTGCTCGGACTGCTGCTACAGGCCGCCGTAACGATCGTCACCAACTACTTCGACGGTCTGCTACCCGGGTCCGAGTGGCTCTGGTTCCTCGCCAACCTCGCGTTGACGCTTGGGATCTACACCGTTGTGTTCGCCGCGCTGTTCAAGTACGTCCCGGACGTACGCATGCGCTGGAGCGAGGTCTGGCCGGGCGCGTTGTTGACCGCCGTGCTGTTCAAGATCGGTGAGTACGCGCTCGGGTACTACCTGAGCACTGCCGGTGTCAGCTCACCGTACGGAGCGGCAGGCGCGCTCATAGTCCTCGTCCTCTTCATCTACTACGCCGCGCAGATCCTGCTGTTCGGCGCCGAGTTCACTAGGGCCGACGCCTCTCGCCGTCGCCTCCTGGCCGGCGAGGACGAGAGGTTCGAGCGCAAGCCGCGTGCCGGCAAGCCGCTCCGGCCCGAGAGGCCACCTTCACCCAGCCACCGGAACCGCCGTCGCTCACGCATAGACGACCTGCAGCAGCAGGTCGACAGACTGGAGAGGCAGTTGGACGCGTGAGTCACTTGGCGCGTCACGTTCTAGAGTCTCCCATGGCTTCCTGCTGCCGGGCCGAACCCTGCGAGGAGATGTTCGGTTCCGAGTCCACCGCCCGCGAGGACATGGAGGCTTACCTTCGGAAGGGCCTTGGTGCCCTCGAGACCGAAATGGTCGACGCGTTGCCGCAGGAGTTCCTGTTTGACGGCAGCCGCGTATTGGAGATCGGTGGAGGCGTCGGAGCGATACAGGCGGAGCTTCTCCGCCGCGGAGCCTCGACCGGTGAAGTGATCGAGCTGGTGGAGAGTTACGCCCCTTACGCCTCCCGGTTGGCGGAGCAACTCCGACTGACCGGTCGAAGCTCGTTCCGCGTGCACGACGTGCTCGCTGACCCCGAAGAGGTCGAGCCCGCCGATGTGGTGGTCCTGAACCGGGTCGTGTGCTGCTCGGC
>CAZMFX010000191.1:0-3147 GCA_964565625.1 uncultured bacterium | reverse complement strand
TTCAAGTCAGTGCCTATGCCCACATTGGCCAGTAGCGAGAGGTCGTAGGCGGATGCATAGGCTGCGCTGGCGGCTTGGGCCTCCGGGCTGGCCAGATCGAAGCTCTGTTGGACTCCTACCTGCGCTTGGACGATGCTGAGCGGCTCCACCCTACCGATGATTTTCAAGCCGACACCAGAGGCCAGTCCCAGGAACCCGCTTGCCCCCACCCTATAGCCGGCCGGCGTCACCAGGTCGAGCACGAGGTTCGGGCCCTCGTGGATGCGATCGAAGCCGTCGTGGAGATCGAATCCGTCCGTAGGATCGTAAGTGAAGCCCGCGTCCAGCTCCAAGCCGTCTGTGGATTCGATCGTCACCGTAAGTCCGGCCGCCGTGATCGATCCGGACACGCTGCCCACCACGCCGATAGGGATCACGGGCTTGGCGACGAGGGCAGCGACTCCACTTATCGGTAGCGGGATGTTGAACAGGTCGGCCTTACAGGTGTAGGTCCCTGTGTAGCCGGCTTTGATGCTCAGGCCGCTGGAGGTCTTCTGGACCAGCTTGCCGGTCACGAGCAGCAGGGTAGGCTCCGGGTCGGCCACCCCGTCGGAGAAGTGGAGCCGGAAGTGAAGGCCGTTCTCTATCGTGGTGTTTAGGCCTGTGATCGACGCGTACGTCGCCTCTCCCTTGCAGCTGATCAACTCGTCGTCGAGGCTCCCGCGAAGCGAGGCGGTGGTGACACCGGGCGCCTCTGCGTGGAGAGTCAGGTCGTCGGCCAGGCCGTCGACCGGCACGACCGGCGCTGCCGCGGCGTCCACATCGACGTCGAGGATGAGCTCGTCGAACAGCTCCTGCGGGGGGAGCGGCCGGTAGCTGACCTCTGTCCCGTCAGCGGTGGGAGTGACGGTCTCTACGATGCCGCCGATGGTCAACTCCTCCGCACCGATGATCACGTCGCCGGGCTCGGTGTCCACATCACTGCTCAGCACGACCAGCTGGCGTACAGGGTCGCTGGTACCCACGAGCCCCACAGGAGGCGCGATGACCTCGTCGTCGTGCAGCAAGATGGCGCCGTCAACCGGCTTGGCCACCACGACGGTCGTCGGGAACGAGTCCACGCCCTCGGCGGTCGCGGTCACCTGAGCCGTACCCAGCGGGCCGGTCACCGTCACCTCGCCGTCGGGGCCCACGGCTACGAGGCTCTCGTCGGAGCTCGACCAGGTGACCTCGGCCTCGACAGTGCTACCGGATTCATCGAGGATCTCGGCCTCCAGGGTCGCCGTCTGTCCCTCGGCTGTCAGCAGGAGTGCTCCGGGCCGAATCACCACGCGAGCAACGCGCGAAGGTGCGACGCCACCGCCACAGCCGCCCAGCGCTAGCGCCAGGCCAGCGACCAAGAGGAACGCAAACGAACGGAAGGGTTCGCGGGGACCATGGCGGGCGGGGTTCATGCGGCCTCCTAGGCTCGTGACAAAGAACCGCGCCACTTGAGCATCGGCGGGCCCGCCCCGCTGTGACGTACGTTCCGGCGCCGAACCAGCGACAGGAGTAGCGCACCGGAGCCGACCTCACATCGTCCCGCCGTCGGCGTCGGCGGCCTTCATGTACCGGTCGTCCGCCCCGAGTCCGCGGGCGGCGTTGACGGGCCAACGTGGGTCAGCACGTCTCAGGGCAGCAGACGAGAAACGGC
Organism: uncultured bacterium; assembly: GCA_964565625.1. Classification (GTDB taxonomy): domain Bacteria; phylum Deinococcota; class Deinococci; order Deinococcales; family Trueperaceae; genus DASRWD01. The sequence goes on along the minus strand of CAZMFX010000191.1, from coordinate 1,475 downwards.
TCGCGTCGCCGCGAGCCGTTCGTCAATGTGACCGCTATTACAATTGGCGGAGAGGGAGGGATTCGAACCCTCGATGGAGGTTTAGGCCCCCATACTCCCTTAGCAGGGGAGCGCCTTCAGCCGCTCGGCCACCTCTCCATGCCCTGCTCAAACTACCTGGTGGGCGATCGTGGCGGAGGGTGAGGGATTCGAACCCCCGGACGAGTTGCCCCGTCTACGGTTTTCAAGACCGTCGCCTTCGACCGCTCGGCCAACCCTCCGGTCAACCACCCGGTGCCGAGCGGCTGGCCACACTGCAACTGCACAGGCCTGCCTGCCGAACGGCGAAAACGAGTATACGCAGCGCCCGCGACGACGGTCAACGCGGTGTAAGCGTCCAAGACCTCTGTCTCGCTTGTGTTCAAAGATGTGGGGGTTCCAGATCTCCTGGTAGGGAAGGGAACCCCCGAGATGAGGATAGTCGCTTTACCGGCCGGCTTCTACCGGGCTAATCGGCGTGTGGGCTGCGATGTGCCGGCCGATGCGTTGCGGCGAGCTGCGATCGTGGAGTGGGTTGATGCTCGCCGCCGCCTGGGTGTGACACGTGTCGATGCGTGCCGCCTGCTTGGCGTGAGCACCCGCAGTTACGACCGCTGGCGTAGGACTCTGAGGCGTTTTGGTGTCCGGGCGTTGGCGACCCGTTCCAGCCGCCCTCGCAACGCCAGGGTGGCGAGTAAACGCCGTGAGGTCGCTGAGCATGTCGAGCGGCTGCGCAAGCTGCATCCGCTCGGCAAGGAGAAGTTGGCGGTGCTGCTCCTGACGAGGGAAGGCATCACCGTCAGCGCCAGCACCGTGGGTAGGGTCTTGAGTGAGCTGAAGCGCCGCGGGTTGATCGAACCGATCGGTTGCGCCAGGCGCAGCAGTCGCACGCATCGCCGTGGCATCCAGCGCTTCCACGCCAGACGCAAGGGGAAGGGCGAGAAGGCCACCAAGCCCGGGCAGCTGGTGCAGATCGACACCCTGCACGAGTACAGCAACCAGCACCTACGCGTTCACTTCAGCGCCATCGACCCCATCAACCGCTTCGCGCACGCCAAGCTCTACCCCACCGCCAGCAGCCACAACGCCAAGGCGTTCCTGGAGGAGTGCCTGAGCGTCTGGCCCACCCCAATAACGAGCCTCCAGGTCGACAACGGCAGCGAGTTCAAAGGCCACCACGAGAAAGCCTGCCAAGAACTCAACCTCGAACTAGTCACCATCCCACCCGCAACACCCAAAGCCAACGGCAAAGTCGAGAGACTACAAAGAACCTTCCGCGACGAGCACTACGCCTACGAACCCCCAGCCCTCACCCTCCACGAGGCCAACAACCACCTACGCACCTACCTCGACTTCTACAACCACCACAGACCCCACAAAGCCCTCAACAACCAAACCCCCATCAACTACACTCAAACAGGAACCACCCGAGACACACCTAACTGAACGCAAGCACG
>CAZMFX010000190.1:0-3244 GCA_964565625.1 uncultured bacterium | reverse complement strand
GGTCGTTCCAGACCTCTTGGCGAGCGATGAGGCCCCCCACGACCTCGAACCTGTCGATGAAGCGAACGTCCTCGAACGGTGCGCCGTTGAGGTTGACCCCGTAGAGAGTCCCCGAGACGAACACGACGGCATCTTCGCCCGACCCGTACGACTCGGTCCGCTCCACCCTCTTCTTCACCCACTGGTAGCGACCACTGGCCGAGCCCACCATCTCTTCCAGCGACCGGTAACTGGCGCCAGGGAACGACATGACGATGTCGTTGGCGAGGAGCGAGCGTGCGCTGTCAAGGTCGCGCTCTTCCATCACGCGGAGGAACTCGAGCGCCACCCGCTCGGCTGCGGGCGTTGCCACAGAAGACTTCTTTCCCGTCTCGGTCGCTGGTGACTGCATCTTCCTCCGGCGATTCACGTGAGGGGGCCCGCCGAGAAGCGGGCCCCCAGAAACTAGTACGTGATCAGTTGCAGAGGTCGGCGCGCGTTAGCACGGCCGGGTCTGCCTCGACGTAATCGCGTCCGGCGACGAGCACCTTGCCCGCGTCGGCACTGTAGGCGGCCACGCCGGCGCGCATGTTCGCCTGGCCGCACTGCTCGAAGCCGTAGCTGCCGTAGGGCATCTCGAACTCGTCGCCCGACAAGATGGTCGCCATGACCGCAGCCGCGTCCGCCGAGCCGGCCCGCTCGATCCCCTGCCGGATCAGGTTGATGGTGCCCCAGCCCCAGGCGTGGTTCATCTCGGCCGGACGTCCCAGGTTCTCCTGGAACGCCTGGTCCATCGCGACGGCCATGGGCTCCTCGGCACCGCCCTCGTAAGCGCGCTCGGTGTCGCCGTTGTCGTAGAACCACGGCGAGTAGAAGCCGTCGTCCAGGTCGCCAACGGCCTCCTGGTAAGCCTCGGTGTTCAATAGGTCGGAGCCGTAGACGGGCATCTCGAGGCCCAGCTCGTCGTACTGGAGGGTGATGCCGATCATCTCGGCAGCCAGCCCGATCGCGAGGATGGCGTCGGCGCCGGAATCACGAGCCCTGGTGAGCAACGTGCGGAAGTCGGTGTTGCCGAACGGGAAGTACTCCGGCTCGGCCACGAAGCTGCCGCCAAGGGACTCTGCCACCTGCTGGAACTCGGCGACCATAGAGCGCCCGAAGTCGGTGTTCTGGGCCATGACGAAGAACGTCGTATCGCCGTTCTCCACCACCGCGTACTTGGCCATGGGCGCCATCTCGATGAACGCCTTGGGCCCGAGGCGGATGGACATGTCGGCTCCGCTGGACTCGCGGGATGCGCCGGTTATGTCGTCGGCGTAGGCGTAGACGAACTGCGGGATGTCGAAAGCGGCGAGGAGCGGCTGGGCCGCCAGAGCGGCTGACGAGCAGAACGACCCGCCCACGTACTGCGCCTGCGCGACGATGAGCCGGTTGGTGGCCTCGGTGGCGGCCTGAGGGTTGCACTGGTCGTCCTCGAACATGAGCTCGAACGTGTATGTGGTGCCGTTGACTGTGACCCCGCCGGCGTCGTTGATGAGCTGCGCCGCCAGCTCGGCGCCCTCCTGCACGGCTATGCCTTCCGCGGCCGCGGCCCCGGTGAGCGGCAGGATGAAGCCCACGCGCACGGTCTCCTGCGCCAGGGCCACACCTCCCAGCACGAGCGCGAGGGCCAGAGCGGTCAGCGCCCGCCAAGCCCCAAGGACCATCGCGTTACCCGTCTTCATGCTCGTCCTCCCTCTCTTCCCTGAAATGCCTGAGTCCCGGTCGCCATCGGCGAGGGGGTCGGAAGCTCTCCCACAGCGGGCTCGCCGTTCACGAGCACGCACCTGATGTCCGCCGCCACCGCCCGGTTGACGATCGTGGCCACGGGATCTCTGACGGGCCGCAGGTTGCTGGAGCCGGCGTCGAACAGCACGACGTCAGCCCTCTTCCCCGGCTCGAGGCTGCCCAGCTCGTCCTGCAGCCCGAGCGCCTTGGCACCGTTGATCGTCGCCATCTGCAGCAGCTGAGTGGGCGACGGGAACGAAGGGTCCTTACGAGCCGCGCGCGTCGCGCGGCTGAGGTACTCCATCTCCCTTAGCAGGTCGGGCGACGCCAGCATCCCGTTGTCGCTGCCAAGCGCCACGGTCACGCCGGCGCTCACCATCCTGTCGACAGGTGGGAGGCCTATGCCCATCACAGATTGCATACGGGGCGCCACCACTACCGGGATGCCGGCGCGTGCCACCAGCTCGAACTCCTCGTCGGTGCCGCTGGTCATGTGCACGATGTGGTCTGGAGCAAGGAGGTCGACAACGCGCTCAACGTCGCTCTCGCCGAAGCGCTGGCGGCAGATCGTCCGATACCTGTCGGTCTCCACGCAGTGGGTGGCGAGCAGTTTGCCGCGAGCCCGCACCAGCTCCCGCGTGTCACGCAGGCCCTGGTCCGTGACGTCGAACGCCAGTGGGACCGACCAGCCTGGTGCCCTGTCCAGCAGCCGCTCCAGCTCTTCCTTCAGCTCGTCCGACAGCCCTCCGCGGTTAGCCTCCAGGTCCTCTGCCGAGTGCGGAGGGTGAGTACCGTGCCGCGCGAACGCGACGGAACGGATGGGCAGGTCGCCTACAGCCTGTTCGAGAAGGTCGAGCCCATGTCCCCCGCCCTCCCTGAAGTCGGCGAACGTCGTGGTGCCGGACCCGAGCATGACCTTGGCCGCGTCGCGTATCGCGGCGACGACCTCGCGGTCCTCCGCCTCAGCCAGCAGTCGCACCTTGACCCCGTCGGGTGGCATGACGACGCTCCAGGAATCCAGGCCGAACCCGGCCTCCTTGGCCACGATGTCGGCTATGTGGGTATGGGCGTTCACGAAGGCGGGAGCGGCGATGAGGCCAGACCCGTCGTGCGCGGGGATGTCGGGCGGCGCCGGTTCTCGGCCTAGCTGCCTGATCTTCCCGCCGGACACCACAAGCGTGCAGTCAGTCAGGACTGCCATGTCAATGCCGGTGATGGCGGTGAGGCCTGTGATGGCGTAGTCCTGCCGGCTGGAACTAAGAGCCGAGCTTGGGCCGTTTGCGAACGACAAGCGATAGTCCTTTTCCGCCTGGTCGGGCATTGTACTTACGTCTGCTTGGTTTTCTGCTGCAACTTTACGAAGCGTGGTTGAGGGTGTCAATATAACGACACGATGTCCGTACCAATAGGCCGGGAAAGAGGGGCACGGTGACCATGTCGCCACTGAACCGCACCAGCCCGGTCCCGTACTACCACCAGCTGAAGTCGATCCTCCTCG
>CAZMFX010000189.1:0-3254 GCA_964565625.1 uncultured bacterium | reverse complement strand
GTGCCGATCACCAGCGGCAGGTCAGCCCCCGCCTGGAGCGACATCACGGCGGCTACGGGCGCAGGCCAACGGTCCGAGATCGCCTTCATGTCCAGGGCATCGGTGACAATGACGCCGTCGAAGCCCAGCTCGTCGCGCAGCAACCCGGTGAGCGCGGCTTCGGACAGGGTGGCTGGCCGCTCGTCGTCAAGCGCGGGAAGGACGATATGAGCGCTCATGACGGCCGCCACGCCTTCCCGGATCCCGGCTTCGAACGGCCGCAGCTCCACACGCCGCAATTCAGAGAGCGGGCGCTTCACCGTCGGCAGCGCCAGGTGCGAGTCCACGTCCGTGTCGCCGTGACCGGGGAAGTGCTTGAGCGTGGCTCCCACGCCCTCGGCCTGCAGGCCCTTCACGAAAGCCACTACGTGCCTGGCCACCAGGTCCGGGTCCGAGCCGAAGGAGCGGTCCGAGATGACGGGGTTGAGCGCGTTGGAGTTGACGTCGGCCACCGGCGCGAAGTCGAGGTTGATGCCGGCGGCACGCAGGCCGCGAGCGGCTGCGGCCGCTACGAGACGCGTCATGTCTGTGTCGTCGGCGTGCCCCAGCGCCATGGCGGCTGGCGGCACCGGGACATCGAAGAGCCGCACCACGCCTCCGCCCTCCTGGTCCACGGCCACGACGAGGTCATCGCCAGCCAGTGACCGCAGCTCGGCGACGTACTCGCCCAACTGCACGCGGTCGACCACGTTGCGCCCGAAGAGACAGATGCCCGCGATGCGCCTTTCGGCAAGCAGCTCGCGCTCGTCCGGCGTGAGCGTCGTGCTGGATAGGTCTGTCATGAGTGGAAGGCGGTCATCTCCCGGCAGTTGTGGTCCATGGCGCGGCACGGAACCATGATGGCCCGCCGGGGGCCACATAATGCGGCTCATGGACGAGCCAAAGACCGAGGTAGAAGAGCGAGGCAGGCTGGGGCCGGCTACCAGCCTCGGAAGGCTCGCGTTGAAGGTCAAGGACCTGGACGCCGTGGCGTCGTTCTACGAGTCTGGGGTCGGTCTTTCGCGCATCGAAGAGTCGGATGACCGACTGGTGCTGGGCAGTCACGGTCGCTCGGTGATCGAGCTGATCCGATCGGATCTGCCTGCGCCGCCGCCGGGGTCTGCCGGCCTGTACCACACCGCCATCCTCTTCGATGAGCGCGCCGACCTGGCAGCCGCGCTGTACTCCACCGCCACGGGGTTCGCCGGCACGTTCACCGGCAGCGCCGATCATCTCGTCAGCCAAGCCTTCTACTTCAACGATCCGGAAGGTAACGGTGTCGAGCTGTACTGGGACCGCCCCCGTTCCGAGTGGAAGTGGTCCGGAGGCGAGGTTGCCATGGACTCGCTGCCGCTGGACCCGAACGCGTTCATCCGAGAGCACGCAGTGGTCGAAGGCTCCGAGCCGCGCGGACCCGCCGACACAGCCTCTCGCCTGGGGCACGTCCATCTGAAGGTCGGCGACGTGCAGGCGGCGAGACAGTTCTACGTTGACACCCTGGGCATGGACGTCACGGCGTCCATGTGGCACAGCGCCCTGTTCGCCTCGGCAGGCGGCTACCACCACCACCTGGGCATGAACGTGTGGGAGAGCCGGGGCGCCGGACCGAGAGGCGAGACACTTGGACTGGCCTACTTCGAGATCGTCGTGTCAGAGGCCGATCTGAGCGAGGTGAGGCAGCGGTTCGAGAGCGCCGGGCTGGATGTCGAGGCGCGGGACGACGGCACGCTGGTCGTGGAGGACCCGTGGGGCACCGTCGTCAAGCTGCGTAGGTGAAGGCAAGGTCGCTATTCACCTAGGCTCCGATCATTAGGCCGGAACGGTGTTGACCGCAAGTTAAGGGCCGCCCGCCACTACCACTATCCGCCCAAACACGGATGCGCTAGCTTGGTGCCATGACGAGAACGAACGTCTTACGCACGTCCCTCACGGTGATCCTGCTCCTGGCCGGAGCGGTCTTCGCGCAGGTCGACCCTCAAGCGAGGGCCCTCCTGGAGGGCATGGCGGCCCAAGGACAGGCGCTTGACATCGATACCCTCGACCAGACCATGACGATGACCATCCACGGCGGGGCGGACGAGCCCATCGTGTCGACCAGCCGCATCGTCGTCGACTACGAAGGGGAGCGCGCAGCGATCGTATCCGAGGTCATGGGCATGTCGACCACCATGCGGGTGCTTGACGGCGTCATGACCATGTCGGTGAACGGCGTGACGATGCCGGCTCCGCCGGGAATGGACAACGCGTTCGAGGGAATCTTCGAGACCGGCGCGGCCGGCGACCTGCTCGCCGACCCCGAGGCGGTCATCACCTACGACGGGCCGGTCAGCTACGCCGACGTCCTCTCCGGCCAGCAGGTGAGCTATACCGGCGACTTCGGGGTTCCGGGCCTGCAGATGGACTCCACTACCATCCGCTTCGTTTTCGACGACGCGGGCAGGCTCCTCGGCCAGGTGGTCCCGCAGTCCGGATCGGATCTCGTGTCCGTGTACGTGGGCGAACCGAAGATAGACGGCGCCCTGTTCTACGACTCGGACATGTACGAGATAGGTGCCGACGGCACGGCCACGCTGTACGCGACCATGCGCTACGACAGCATCGCGTTCAACGAGCCCATCGACGAGACGCTGTTCCAGTAGAGCAGTAACTCGAGCACATAAAGGGCGGCCGGCAGCATGAGTCGGCCGCTCTTCTATCGCGGCGTGGCTTCAGGTCACCTTGCGCAACACGCGCAAGCCCTGATGAGCCGCCCACACGCGCCCGCCCTTCCGTAGGAAGGTGACGTCCGCGTCGTACTCGGGATAACGCAGCGCGACCTCGTTGGGACCAGCTACGAACGCCGGCACCTCGGCGGCGGGTTCTCCCGTGGCAGCCCGCAACTCTCCCCGGACGTTCACGAACAGTCGCAGCCTGCCGTACGGCTCGCCCGAGGCGTAGCTGCCGAGGAACTCCTCCGCCGAGTCCTCAGCCAGGTCGGACGGCTGCGGCTCGTAAGACCGCGCCTCGAGCGGCAGGCCCAGGTACGCGTTGAGAGCCATGGTCGCTACGCGTTCGCCTGGCACTCCGCCCAGGTTGCAGAGCACGACGACCCCGACGCCCAGTTCCGGGACCCAGGCGACGCGGCTCGACACGCCCTTCAGCCCGCCACCGTGGCCGATCACGGTGTGCCCGTGATAGTCGTCGTCACGCTGCAACCCCAGGCCGTAGCGTGCGCCCGGGCCGCACCACGCAACGCC
>CAZMFX010000188.1:0-3289 GCA_964565625.1 uncultured bacterium | reverse complement strand
ACGAGCCGCGCCGGTTCGGCGGGTCGCCCGGTGCCTCAGTCGGCCAGCCGAGCGAAGATCATCCTGCCCATGCTCGTCTGCAGGCTCGACGTCACGACAGCATCGACGCTGTGGCCGACCAGCTCGGAAGCGTCCTCGACCACGACCATCGTCCCGTCGTCCAGGTACGCGAGACCCTGGCCCGACTCGCGCCCCGGCTTCACGACGTTGAGGGACAGGCGCTCGCCCGGCATGTAGGTGACCTTCACACCGTTGGCGAGTTGGTTGAGGTTTAGCACGCGCACCCCCTGGAGGGAAGCGACGCGGTTGAGGTTGTAGTCGGTCGTGACGAGGTCGAGGCCGGTCTCGAGGCAGTAGCGCACGAGGCGCGCGTCGACGGGCACCTTCGTGTCATCGGCAACGGTCACGACCTCGGCGTGCAGATCCTTGTGGGAGACGAGCTTGTCGACCACCTCGAGCCCCCGCCTGCCCTTCTGACGCCTGAGCGGGTCCTCGGAGTCCGCCAACCGCTGCAGCTCGGCGAGTACGAAGTGGGGCACGAGCAGCCTGCCGTCGATGAAGTTGGCCTCCGCGACGTCGAGGATGCGGCCGTCGATTATCGCCGAGCTGTCAACGACCTTGTCGTGCCAGGGCCCGGCGGAGGCAGCGATCGCCGCCCCGGCCGACCTCAGGCCAGGGAGCACCCTGCGGTTGGCGACGAAGAAGCCGGCGCAACCGACAACCGCGATCACCGCGACGAGGACAGACCAGTACCAGGTGAAACCGGGTATGTCTGCCAGCACGGTGTTAACCAGGATCGTGAGCACCAACCCGACCGTGGCGCCGACGAGTACGGCTACGACGACGTCCGGCCCCACGGCAGACGCCCTCTCGACGGTGCGCGCCCAAACCTTCCCGAGCTTCCTCGCGGGGCCCCTTGTCAGCAACAGGGCGGTCAGCCCGCCGACAATCGTCAGGTAGAAGAGGTTGTTCGGGCCGGCCAGCAGCCCACGTGGTTGGAGCAGGGTGAGGCTCAGGAAGTAGGCAGCGACACCCCCCGCCAGCGTGAAGATGCCGCTGGCGACCGTTGCTCCCAGGCGCTCCTCCGGCGCTACCGTTGACCGGTCTTCGCCCTTACCCACTTCGCTCCGCCCCCGCCGCTCTGTGGTCGTGCCGTTCAAGTTCCCTCCCAAACGGCCTCGAGCGCTTCTCTCAGCGTACCGACACCGCGCACCTTTTCGGAAGAGCGGGGGCCGACGACGGTGTCGAACCCGGCTCGCTCGGCCTCCTGTACCCGTCGCGTGAGCTGGCTGACGCTCCGCAGCTCGCCGGCTAGGCCGACCTCGCCCACCACAGCCGTCGACCCGCCAACGGGCCTGTTGGTCACGGCGGAGTAGGCCGCGACCGCCACCGCCAGGTCGGCGCCGGGATCCGTGACTCGCAGGCCACCGGCTACGTTCACGTAGACGTCCAGCCCGTCGAGCGGCAACCCGAGGCGGCGCTCGAGCACGGCCAGCACGACGTCAACGCGCCTCTGGTCGAGCCCCTGGACGACCCGGCGCGGCGCAGCGTAAGGGCTCTTGGACGCGAGCGCCTGCACCTCGAGCACCAGCGGCCTCTGGCCCTCCAGCACCGCTGCCACTACGGAGCCCGGCACTCCTACCGGCCGCTCCGCGAGGAACGCCGCAGAGGGGTTGGGTACGTCGCGAAGCCCCTCGTCCGTCATCTCGAAGACCCCTACCTCTCCGGTCGCGCCGAAGCGGTTCTTCATGGAGCGCAGCACCCTGAGGTCTCCGGCCGACTCCAGCGACAGGGTCGCGTCCACCATGTGCTCGACGACCTTCGGGCCCGCCACGGTGCCTTGCTTCGTCACGTGGCCTATCAGCACGAGAGCCGTGCCGGCGTCCTTGGCTGCGCTTACGAGCCACGCCGTCGAGTCCCGCACCTGCGCAAGGCTCCCGGGAACGCCATCTGCTCCCAGCGTCATCGTCTGGATGGAGTCGACGATCGCCAGCTTGGGGCGACGCTGAGTCAGGTAGGCGGCCACCGAGGCGGCATCCGTCTGCCTGGTGAGCGCCAGCCCGTCACCGACCCCGAGCCGGTCTGCCCTGAGCCGCACCTGCAGCGGCGACTCCTCGCCGGCGACGTAGAGGACGTCGGCTCCCGACGCGGCCGCGTTGGCCGCCAGCTGGAGCAGCAGGGTCGACTTGCCGATGCCGGGCTCGCCCGTCAGCAGCACAGCGGAGCCCGCGACGAAACCGCCGCCGAGCACTCTGTCCACCTCGCCCGCGCCGGACCCGAAGCGCGGTGGCTCGCTGCCCACCACGTCGATCAGCAAAGACGTCTCGGCAGGGCCGGTGCGCGCGCGAGATGCGGCGTCGACGGACGGGGCCTCCTCGACGACGCTCCCCCACGTGCCGCACACGGGGCAGCGGCCAAGCGGCCCAGGGCTCTTGGCTCCGCACTCGTTGCACGCGTAGGAGACGGCTACTCGTGCCAAGGCGTGCACCCGCCGGAGGGATTCACCATCCCGCGCAGAGTAACCAACGAACAGCGGTCCCAGCGTGGCGGAGGCGGCAATTGCGGCCCTCTCGGGGGCGAGCTACCGGGGGGCAGGGTGGGCGTGAGACGAGAGGCGCGGGCTCAGACCAGCGGGACGGGCCGCGCGAAGACCGGCTTGCCCTCCTCGATGGTGACGAGGAGAGGATCCTCTGCGCCGTGAGCGAGGATCTCGAGCGAGAGCGGGTCCTCTATGAACTCGCGGATGACAGCCCTCAGGGGCCTCGCGCTCTCGCCGGCAGGCAGCTTGTCGACGAGGAACTCCGCCACCTCCTTGGCGAACGTGACCTCGATGTCGCGCCCCGCCAGCTCGTGCCTTATGTCCTCGAGGGCCTGCCTCGCTATCTCGACGATGTGGTCGCGGGCGAACGTGTCGAAGGCGATGACCTCGTCGAGCCGGTCGAGGAACTCGGGCGTGAAGAGGTTCTTCAAGGGCGTGTCGTGACCCTGACCAGTGTCCTCCTGGAAGCCGACGGAGCCTCCCTTGTTGAAGCCCGTGTTGCTCGTCATTATCAGGATGACCCTGCGGAAGTCCACGGTGCGGCCGAGGCCGTCCGTCAGCCTGCCGTCGTCGAGCACCTGCAGGAAGGTGTTGTAGATGTCGGGGTGCGCCTTCTCTATCTCGTCGAGCAACACGACGCTGAACGGCTGACGCCTTACGGCCTCCGTTAGCCTGCCGCCCTGCTCGTGGCCGACGTACCCCGGAGGTGCGCCGATCAGCTTGCTTATCGAGTGGGACTCCTGGAACTCG
>CAZMFX010000187.1:0-3299 GCA_964565625.1 uncultured bacterium | reverse complement strand
TCCGCAGCGATGTCGACGGTGACGCCTCGTCGAACGTTGCGATGGTCGACCTAGCCAAAGCGCACCCGCGGATCTATGACGCTGTAGAACATGTCGACTGCGAGGTTGACGAGGGCGAACAGCAGCGCGAACACGATGACGAGGCCCTGAACCGTCGGGTAGTCGCGCGCGAAGATCGAGTCGACGAGCAACCTTCCCAGCCCGGGCCAGGCGAACACCGTCTCGGTGAGGATGGCGCCGCCGAGCAGCTCGCCGAACTGCAGGCCTATCACGGTCACGACCGGGGCCAACGCGTTGCGCAGCGCATGGCGCCACACGACGGTGCGTTGCTTCGTCCCCTTCGCCCGCGCCGTACGCACGTAGTCCTGATGGAGGACCTCGAGCATGCTGGACCGGGTTATGCGCGCGATGAACGCCATGGAGAAGAAGGCGAGCGTCAGGGCCGGAAGCACTACGGCCAGCGCTCCCTCGGCGCCCGCAGCCGGCAGCCATCGCAGCCGGATGGAGAAGAGGAGGATGAGCATAAGGCCCAGCCAGTAGACGGGCATTGAGATGCCGAAGAGCACGACGGTCGAAACGAGTAGGTCCTCGATCCGGCCGGCCCGCGTGGCGGCGTACGCTCCCAGCGGAACGCCGATGAGCACGGCGAGGACGGTGCTCACCAGCGCCAGCTTCATGGTCGCCCCGAAGCGGGCGCCTATCTCCTTCGTTACCGGGTTGGACGTCCGAGCCGAGGTGCCGAGATCGCCGCGGGCAAGCCCGGAGACGAAGATGACTCCCTGTTGCCAGAGGGGCTCATCGAGGCCAAGCCTTTCCCGCAGCCTGTCGACCTCGGCCTCGGACGCCAGCACTCCGGCTATCACGCGCGCCGGGTCGCCCGGCAGTAACCGGACCATCAGGAACACCGTTATCGCCACGAACAACACCGTGACGACGACGCCGACAAGGCGCTGGATGAAGTACGCCGTCAACTAGATCTTGTTCCCGATGGACAAACCGCCTCCGGACGCTCCATCGAACGAGTCACGGCAGGCGCCGCCCCGAACCCGGGGCTCAGCGCGTCTCCCAGGGGGCGGGCGCGGGTAACGTTGCGATCCGCGCCCGCCCGACGACGACCGATGCTCAGTCGGCCGGACGCGCGTACAGCGCGTAGAACTTCTCGTTGGGCAGACCGGAGATGTTCGTCACGTCTGCCGAGTGGACCATCGGGAAGCGCTGCACCCAGAGGAAGATCCATGGTGCGTCCTGCCAGATCAGCTCAGAAGCTTGGGCGTACAGGTCGGCCCGTTGGTCTGGGTTGGTCTGCGCGTTCGCCTGCGCGATCAGGTCGTTGACCTCGGGGTTCGAGTAGAAGGAGGTGGCCAGCCCGGCCGGCGGATGCTGCGACTCCTGGAACTGCAGCATCTGCTGGGAAGCGTCCATGAACGCGGGCGCCCAACCAAGGAGGTGCAGCTGCGTCTCGTTCTGATCCACCGGCTGCGTCATCGTGCCCACGTACGTTGGCCAGTCCATCGTCCTCACGTTCGCGGTGACGCCGACCTCGGACAGGTAGTTGGCGATGGCCTGTGCTGCCGGGAAGTCCTGAACGTAGCGTCCGGTGGGGGCCATGAAGTCAAGCGTCAGCTCGCCCGGTTCGATACCCGCCTCTGCCAGCAGCTCACGCGCGCGTTCCGGGTCGTACTCGTATGTCCCGATCGACGAGTAGCCGAAGAGGCTCTCGGCCATGGGCGCGTCCATCACGTCGGCGGCGCCGAACAGGATGCCGTCGACGATCGCCTGCTTGTCGACTGCGTAGTTGAGCGCCTGGCGCACGCGCGGGTCATCGAGGCCCGGCTTCGTCGTGTTGATGACGATGAAGATCGTGCGGTTGCTCGGACCGAAGACGACCTCGACGTTGGGGTTGGCCTCCAGAGCCGGGATGTCGGACGCCGGCGGCAGGATGATCATGTCGACCTGATCGGCGAGCAGGAGGCTCTCCCTCGTGGTCGCCTCCGGCACGATCTGGAAGACGACGCGCTCGTAGAACGGAGCCTCGCCCCAGTAGTCGTCGTACCGCGTGACAGAGATGCTCTCCCCGAACGAGCGGGAGTCGAACCGGTAGGGCCCGGTGCCCACGAGGTTCGTGATGTTCTCGTACGAGTTGCCCTCGAGCTCGACAGAGGCCGGCGAGATCATGGCCGCCGTGGTCTGCGTGAGCGCACCCGCCATGTAAGGAGCCGGGTTGCTCAGGTGCAGCCGAACGTGAAGGTCGTCGACCGCCTCTGCGCTTTCGATGGGAGCGTACGGCCCGCGGCGCGGCACGTTCACCGCCGGGTCGAGCAGCCGGTCGAAGTTCCACACGACCACGTCAGCCGTCAGGGGCGTGCCGTCGTGGAACGTCACTCCCTCGCGCAGCGTGATGTCCATCGAGAGGCCGTCCTCCGAGGTGGACCACTCGGTCGCGAGCAGCGGCACGAGCGCCCCTGTCTCGTCGATACCCATCAGCGTCTGCGCCATGTAGTCGACGATGTTGTCTATCGTCGTCGTCGTTCCCTGCACAGGGTCGAGCGAGTCGGCGTCGACGCCGATCGCGATCCTGAACGTGTCTTGAGCCAGGGCCGACCCGGCGAGGAGAAGGAAGAGGGACAGAAGCAGCTTCGGGATACTGCGCATCGGATTTACCTCCCACGAGATCTTGCCAAGAAGCCCAGTGACCGCGGAACTTGGATGAGCATGTGATAGCAGATTGTGCGAAGCGCCGTGCCGTTCGGTGGGCGCCGTTTCGTCCTCTCGGGTAGTACACCGATTATGGGGCCGGTGTGCGCCGAAGACAATATGCGTCCGCCGGGGACGCCGCTCCTCGAGCGGGTATCCTCTCGCAGTCGTGCCGTGGCGCCGGGGGGCGCGGACCACACGAGGATCGGTGGTTGTGCCTTGCAGAAGACGCGTTCCGAAGGGCCGCACGAGCGACCGGATGCGGTCGGCGAGCGCACGCGCGTGAGGTCGTTCTGGCTCCTCGCGGCAGTCAACGCGTTCGTGGGCTCGATGGTCGGCCTCGAGCGCACTATCGTCCCGATACTCGCCGAGCAGGACTTCGGGCTCAGGTCGGGCGCGACGATCGGCAGCTTCATCATCGCTTTCGCGATAGCCAAGGCGGTATTCAACCTCTTCGCCGGCGCAGCTGCCGACCGCTGGGGCAGGCGTCGTGTGCTGATTCTGGGTTGGATCGTCTCGCTGCCCGTGGCGCCGCTGCTGGCATGGTCACCGACCTGGGGTGTCGTCGTGTTCGCGAACCTCCTGCTCGGCGTCGGGCAGGCGCT
>CAZMFX010000186.1:0-3355 GCA_964565625.1 uncultured bacterium | reverse complement strand
GGATCACCTGGTCGGAGTACGTCGCAGACGTCAACGCCATGGCCGCCGAGTACGTTGCCCTGGGCCTGGCGCCGGGCGACCGCGTCGCCATCCTCAGCGAGAACAGGCCAGAGTGGACCGTCGCCGACATGGCGACCCAGACGGCGGGCGGGGCCACCGTGGGCGTCTACACGACGAGCAGCCCTGAGCAGCTCCGGTACTACCTTCAGCACTCGGACGCTGTCGGGCTGGTCCTGGAGGACGCGGAGCAGCTCGAGAAGTGGCTCGCCGTGCGGCACGAGTGCCCCGCGGTCCGCTTCGTGCTCCTCATCGAGGAAAGGGAGGCGTCGGATCCCGCGGTGACGCCATACTCTTCCGCGCTCGAGTCCGGCAGACGGCGCTACGCACACGACCCTTCACCGGTCGACGAGAGGCTGGCGGCGGTATCTCCAGATGACGTCGCGCTCTTCATATACACGTCCGGGACGACAGGCGACCCCAAGGCAGCCATGCTGTCGCACGCGAACGTCGTCTGGGCCACCGAGGCGCTACGCCACGCCCTGGACTGCGGCCCCGGCGACGAGTTCCTATCGTTCCTGCCCGTCTCGCACATAGTCGAGCGGCTCATCAGCATCGCGAACCCGATCCGCTGGGGCTACGCCGTCAGCTTCACCGAGAACCTCGACACGGTGCTCAACGACCTGAGGGAGATAAGGCCGACGATCTTCTTCGCCGTACCGCGCATATGGGAGAAGCTCTACTCTCTCGTCGAGCTGCACATGAAAGACGCGCAGTTCTTCAAGCGCCTGGCATACGAGCGGGCGATGGCTGCCGTGAGGCGGCCGAGCGGGCCTACCGGGTCACGCGCCGGGGCCGTCTCCCTCGCACTGGCGAACCTTGCGGTGCTGGCTCCTCTCAAGAACAGGCTCGGGCTCGACAGGGTGCGTCTGGCGATCTCCGGCGCGGCCCCAATCGCAGCCGAGATCCTCGCCTACTTCAGGAACATCGGAGTGGACGTTCGCGAAGGTTACGGCCTTACCGAGTCCACGGGCCTCATCTCGATCTGCCCGCGGGACGTGCGCCTGGGAACCGTCGGCACTCCGTTCTGGGGCGTCGACGTGAAGGTGGCCGACGACGGCGAGATCCTCTCGCGCAGCCCAGGGAACTTCATCGGATACCACAAGGACCCTCGGTCTACCGCAGAAGCGCTGAAGGACGGTTGGCTGCACACCGGAGACATCGGCGAGCTCGACGAGATGGGCCACCTGAAGATCACGGACAGGAAGAAGGACATCCTCATCACGGCGGGCGGCAAGAACATAGCGCCGCAGAAGATCGAGAACCAGCTCAAGTCCTCCGTCTACATAAACGACGCCGTCGTGCTCGGGGACAGGCGCAAGTACCTCGTCGCGCTACTGGTCCTCGACGAGGACAACGTTAGGCACTGGGCGGCAGAGAGGCAGCTCTCGTACTCGACGTACACGGACCTCACGCAGAACCCCGAGGTCGTTCGGCTCATCGACGGCGAGGTGGAGAGGGTCAACTCCTCGCTCGCGCGCGTCGAGACGGTGAAGCGCTTCGCGATCCTGCCAAAGCGCCTCTACCACGAGGACGGCGAGGTGACGGCGACGCTCAAGGTCAAGCGGTCGAGCATAGCCGAGCGCTACCGCGAGCTCGTCGAGGGCCTCTACGCGTGACCGGCGGCCCGGGGGCGGGTGATCCGAAGCCGAAGCGCCTGAGGCGGGGGCGCCAGAGCGTGCTTTTCAGGGACCGGTACGAGCAGGATCTGCAGCACGTCAGGGGCCTGGCAGGCTGGGTCGGGACGGCCATCGCGGCTGTCGTGGTGGCGGCCATGCCGTTGGTCGCGCAGGGCTACATCGTTTACAACCTCACGCTCTTCTTCGTCTACGCGCTCGTGGCGTTGTCGCTGGCTGTGCTCGTCGGCATGACCGGTCAGGTCTCGCTCGGTCACGCCGGCTTCCTCGCCGCCGGCGCGTACGCCCAGGCCGCCCTTGCCGCGATGGGCGTGCCTTACATCGTCACGCTGCTGGCGGCGATCGCAGTGGCGGCGCTCCTCGGGCTCGTGATAGGCGTGCCAGCGCTCCGCCTTGAGGGGCCGTACCTCGCCATTGCCACGCTCGGCTTCGGCCTCGCGATCCAGCAGATCCTCAACAACTGGGATTACGTAGGCGCCTCGACGGGCACGATCACCGACAGGCCCGTGATCCTGGGCATCGACTTCTACGGCGACGCCCCGTATTACTGGCTCGTCGCGGCGCTCACGGCGTTCGTCGTGTGGATGGTGCTCAACCTCGAGCGCTCACACGTCGGCCGGGCGTTCCGCGCCGTGCGCGACGCGGACCTCGCGGCGCAGATGAGCGGCATAAGCCTGTCGAAGTACAAGTCGCTCGCGTTCGTCGTCTCCGCCGGCATCGCCGGGCTCGCCGGGGCGCTCTACGGACCCCTCATCGGCTACCTGACGCCCGAGGGCTTCAACCTGCTCCTGTCGATAAAGTTCCTCCTCATGGTCGTCGTCGGCGGGTTGGGCCTGCTTCCCGGGGCCCTCGTCGGCGCAGGTTTCATCACCGGGCTCGAGCTCTACCTCTCGACGTTCAGGGCGTGGTCGCAGCTTGTCTTCGGCGCGGTCGTGATGCTCGTGCTGATCCTCGAGCCCAGCGGGCTGTACGGGCGCTGGCTCAAGGTACGCAACTACTGGAAGTCGTGGCCGATGTGAGAGCGCGGTTCACGAAGGCGGCTACCAGATGACCTCGTTCGGCGAGGTGCTTCAGGTGCTAGTGAGCGGGGCGACGATCGGCTCCGTGTACGCGCTCGTCGCCCTTGGCCTGGTGCTCGTGTACAGGACGACCCGCATCCTCAACTTCGCGCACGGCGACGTCGGCGTCCTAGGCACCTTCATCGCGTACGTCCTGTTCACGAACCTCGAGCTGCCGTTCGGGCTCTCGTTCCTCCTCGCCCTGGCAGCTGCGGCGGTCATCGGCGCCGTCATCTACCTGGTGACCGTGAGGCCGGCCCGGACGAAGAGCGACCTCGGGCTCATCATCCTGACGCTCGGCCTCGCTCTGTTCCTGGGTGGGTTCGACGCCCTCGTGTTCGGGACCGACAACAAGGTCGTCCCGACCCTAGGGCCGGACACCATAGTCAGGACCGCAGACGCGTCGTTCAGCCTGGCCTCCCTCATCACCGCAGGGCTCGGCGTGCTGCTCATGCTCGGCCTCTGGGCGCTCCTCACCTTCACGAGGCTCGGCGTTGCTATGCGGGCCGTCGCCCAGCGCGAGGACGTCGCCGAAGCGATGGGCCTGCCCGTCCGCACGGTGCTCATGGCCACATGGGGCGCTGCCGCCGTGCTCGCCACGGC
>CAZMFX010000185.1:0-3650 GCA_964565625.1 uncultured bacterium | reverse complement strand
TTATGTCGAAGTGACCCGGCCCACCTTCGGCGGTCGGCGCCGTGAGGCCGGGCACGGCCTCGACCAGCAGCTCCCCGGCGAGCATCTCGACCGTCAACCACTGAACTCGGTCCGGCGCGATCTTGGTGCCAGGGCGGGAGGCGTCGCTCGGCTGGTCGGCGTCGGCCCGGACCCCGCTCGTCACCACCCGCGCCGCTTCCCTCGACGTCCTTGCCGCGTCTCTGGAGGCGTGGCGGGCCTCTCTCGCGGCCTCCCTGGCCGCGTCCCGGGCCTTGCGCATCGCTTCCCGCGCGGCGTCACGGCCCTGCCGGGCGGCCTCCCGCGCAGCCTCTCTCGCCTTGTGGACTGCGTCCCTAGCCTCATCACGCGCCCGCTCGCGCATCTCTTGCGCTGCCTTCAGATTCTCCCTTAGAGCCGTCGCATCATGGATCCGCGGGTCAACGCGGCCGGCGCCTTGGCGAGACTCGGCTGCAGAAGGTTGGCCAGGATCCTGGTGCGGTCGTGGCGCTTCTGGAGCGTCCCGCTCGGCGGGTCGGGGAGCGTGCCCCTCCGCCGGGACCCCGGTCGCAGACTGCGGCCCGCTGCTCGCTTCGGATGGACCGTCGTCGCGCGTCCCAGCTGCGCTCAACTGGCTCTCGTACTCCTCGTCGAACGCCCTGTCGAACTCTGCGTCCAACGCGGCCTCGTCCGTTGGTTCGTGCCGTGAAGCTGATGGGGTCCGAGCGCTACCCGCCGCCGCCAGCCGCTCGCCGGCGGCGTCCACCTCACGGAGGACGGCGATCAACTGATCGGCCTCCTCGGCCGTTATCTGCCCGTCCTCCACCATCTGCCTGATCCTGTCGACGTCGTTCAATTCCTTCTCCTGTCGGGCATGTGAGCGCTCAGCGCGCCGCGGCGTAGCGTGGCGCGGGTTCACCGTCGAGGCTGGCGGCGAGTCGCCGCAGCCCCATGGCGATGGCGCGTGCACGCGGCGAACGGCCCGCCTGGCCGGCCAGGGTCAACGCCCGACGTTCTTGGTGGAGCGCCTCGACCTTCTCCCTGCCCATCCGCATCAGGTGCTCGTACGACATAGCCAACCTCCTTGGCATGATGCTAAGGGGTGCTTGAAGGATTGTCAAGTCTGCTTTTATAGATGTTGAGGGTCTAGTTGCTCAAGTGGGTTCGTTCGCGCCATTGGAGGGCTCAAGACGTAAGCTCCGCCTTCGAAACCCGTCACCACGTATCCGGCCGCGAGGCGCGTGCCCAGCGTGCGGCGATGCGCCGCACGCCATGCCATCGCGTTGTCGGCGTCATCGAAGACGTCGAGGTCTTCTGCAGGGGCGGCCACGCGGAGTTGGAACGAGCTGCCGGCCACCGCATCGTGACCGTCAAGTGGCTCGTTGGCCGCGCCCCTGCCCAAGAGCCAACCTTCCCGATCGGCGGTCGCCGCTCCCAACATCTGGGCATCCGGCGTCTTCTCGTCATCGAGGCTCCACAACGCGAGTAGGCGATCGCTAGCGATCCCGCCGCCGAGAGCTCCCGGCATCGGACCGTAGACGTCAACGAGGTAGTCGAAGGCACGAGCGCCGAGTATCGAGATGTTGAACCGCGCGTTCTTCGCCAGCAACGGGTCGAACGTCCAGGAGATCCAACCAAGGCCGTTTCTCCTGCACCACTCGGCCTGGTAGCGCTTCAGTGCGCGACCGACGCCCCCGCTTCGGTGGCCGGGAAGCACGGCGGCCATGTGGGAGTGCAACCCGGTACCGACCATGCCACGACCGTGCGGCGTCGCGACGAACCCATACGCGAACCCTACGAGCCGGGAGCCCACGAATGCCCCAACGACGAGGCCGCCTGCGTGTGTCGCGGCGGACATGGCGGTGGCCGGCACGATCTCGAGGTCGTCGACGCCCCACACCGTCCGCTGCAACGCCTCAAGCGGCCGCAGCTCTGCCACCGACGAGAGCTCGCGCAGCTCCAGTCGGGTGGCGGGGCGTGAGCCCTTATGATTCACGTCACGAGGATATGCGCTCTGCCCGATGGTCGAGCGGTTGCGCCGTGTTCGTATCGAGTGCGTTGGGGTCAGTCGCGGGTGGCCGCAGGCGACGTTCCGCTGAGGCTCAGTTGCGGCTCGTCGACGACCCAGCCGGTGGCGCGCTCTATCTCCTCTTTGAGGAAAAGGCCGAGGGGCTTCCCGTCTATCAGCGGCGCGGGGACGTCTAGCACCTCGCCGGTCTCCTTGCAGACCACATGGTAGTGAGGGGTCACATTACTGTCGTAGAGAGACTCGCCGCTGGCGCCCTTGAACTCGCATACGAGCCCCGCGTCAGCCAACGCCGAGAGGTTGAGATAAACGGTAGACAGGCTGAGGTCCTCCCCCAGCGCCTTCAGATCCAGGTAGAGGCTCTCCGCGCTGACGTGTCTATCCTTCTCGGTCAGGTAGGCGAGTATCGCCTCGCGTGGCCGGCTGTAGCGAAGGCCGCGGTCCTTCAGGATCTGGCGCACCTGTTCTCGCCGCGGGTCACGGCGTTCGGTTCGTGTGTCTACGGCCATAGTCAGTTAGCCTCGCGTGGCACAAGCGTATCATGTCGGAATACTTCCGAATTGCGGTTGTGAACCGTAGGCCTTCGGGGCGCGCTCCGCCGACCGCTGCCTACGGCGCCGAAGGCCGCGACCTCGACGACGTGTAGCCCTGTACGTCGCCTTCCGGGCGCGGCCGCCGGTGACCTGGTCAGCCGAGTAGGTCCTCCACGGCAGATCTCTCCTCCAAGAGTTCGGCCTCCGAAGCCTTCATGCGCTCGCGGACCGCTTCCCCGACCTCCAGGCCCTCCACCACCGTAGGCTCACCCGCGCTTATCGTCACGGGGTACGAGTAGACGAGATCTCCTTGGACGCCGTACGCATGACCTACGGCAGCGGTCGGCACAGCCATGCTGACCCAGTCACCTTCGGGAGTGCCGATCGCCCAGCTCCGCATGTGGTCTATGGCAGCGTTGGCCGCCGAAGCCGCGCTCGACGCCCCGCGAGCGTCGATTATCGCCGCGCCGCGCCTCTGCACCGTGGGGATGAACTCGTCCGTCACCCACTCGTCGTCGACGAGATCCCGCGCCGGCCTACCTGCCACCGTCGCATGGGTCAAGTCGGGTACCTGCGTGCTCGAGTGGTTGCCCCAGATGATCATCCGCTTGACGTCGGCGACGGGCGAGGAAGTCTTGTCGGCCAGTTGACTCAGGGCGCGGTTGTGATCGAGTCGGGTCATCGCGCTGAACTGCTTGGGCGCGATGTCTGGAGCGTTACGCATGGCGATGAGGCAGTTCGTGTTCGCCGGGTTGCCGACGACGAGGACCTTGACCCCGCTCGCCGCCCGCTCGTTGAGCGCCTTGCCCTGCGTCGTGAATATCGCACCGTTGGCCTGAAGCAGGTCTTTGCGCTCCATGCCGGGCCCCCGTGGGCGCGACCCGACGAGAAGGGCGTAATCTGCGCCGTCGAAGGCCTCGCCGGCGTCGTCGGTGGCCTTGACGCCGTGCAGCAAGGGGAACGCGCAGTCCGCCAGCTCCATCATCACGCCTTCCAGCGCCTTCATCGCGGGAGTGATCTCGAGGAGCTGCAGGTTAACCGGCTGGTCCTTGCCCAACATGTCACCGGCGGCAATGCGGAAGAGAAGGGCGTAG
>CAZMFX010000184.1:0-3672 GCA_964565625.1 uncultured bacterium | reverse complement strand
GGGATCGCAGCGGCAGGCATCATCGCCTTCTTGTTCACGTGGAATGACCTGGTCATCGCACTGGTACTCGCCTCATCCAAGAGGACCCAACCGATGTCCGTGGGGCTCACCAACTTCTTCCTCGAGCACGGGATCGACTGGGGCCCGATGTCGGCCGCCGCAGTCGTGATGGTTGTTCCAGCACTACTGTTCGCGTTCTTCGCGCAGCGGTACCTTATTCAGGGTCTTACGGCCGGAAGCGTGAAGGGCTAGCCGTGGCTACGAACAGCCAGCAGGTCCCGATTATCGAAAAGATGATGGAGATCCTGCAATATCTAGAAGCGAACCCGCAGGGCGCGACGCTTTCGCAGTTGTGCCAGGAGCTGGGCATCCCCAAGACGACGGCGTTCCGCATTCTCAGGTCGCTTTCGGATCACAGGATCCTCCACCTGATGGATGAGTCCCGTCGCTACGTCCTAGGACCGAGGCTGGTCAGCCTGGCCTCGGCGGTGAAGGGCGTAAGCCTTATCGACGTCAGCAGGCCCATCATGGAGTCGCTTAGCGAGAGCCTCTCGGAGACGAGCAAGCTGTCGGTCTCCGAGGATGACGGGGTCGTCATCATCGCGGTCACTCAGAGCCCGACAGGTTTCGGCATCTTCACGCAGGTCGGAAGGCGCTTCCCCCACCACGCCGGAGCCGCGAGCAAGGTGTGCCTGGCGTACCGCAGCGAGACGTTCGTCTCCAACCTGATCTCCAAAGGTCTGATGTCTTATACGGAGAACACGATCACCAATCCGAAGGAGCTGCGCGCGGAACTCGAGCGCGTCCGCACCAACGGCTGGGCCCTGGACAACGAGGAGTTCGTGAAAGGCGTCATCGCGATCGCCGCACCGGTCTTCGACTCGTCGAGCCAGTTCGCGGCCGCGCTAAGCGTGACGTTCCTGTCGGCGAAGAGCGAGCGCGAGCGTCTCGAGATAAGGGACCAGGTAGTCAGGGCCGCCCGCGACATATCCCAGGAGATGGGCGCCCGAGCCAGTGTCCTGGAGGCGCAGGGGGCCGTCTGACGTCATGAAGGTGCTGATCCCATCCATCGTCGAGCCCGTGCCTTCCCCGGTTAAGGGCGTAGACTTCGTCGCTTACAACCCTTCTCGACCGATTCCTGTCGAACATCGAGACGCGGAGGCGCTCATCGTCTGGGGCGTATCGCGGCCGATGTTGACTGAGACGGCAACCGTGCTTACCCGCCTGAGGTGGGTGCAGTCTCTGGGAGCCGGCGTCGAGAGCATCCTCGCTGCTGGCTTCGGTTCAGATGTACTCATCACGTCCGGCAGAGGGTTGCACAACGCACCGGTGGCAGAGCACACGTTGGCTCTCGTGCTCGCGGCAGCTCGGCGGCTCCATCTGCTGCGGGACGCGCAGTCGGAGCGGAAGTGGGCCGCGCATCTAGGCGGCGTCCAGGCGATCAGGCCCAAGGACAGCTTCAGAACGCTGGACGGGGCCAACGTCCTCGTGTGGGGCTTCGGGGGGATAGCCCAGACCCTAGCGCCCATGCTCAAGCTGCTGGGAGCAAGTGTGACGGGAGTCGCGCGTAGCTCCGGTCAGCGCGCGGATACCAGGGTGGTCGGGTGGGAGGAGGTGGACGACCTCCTGCCGACAGCCGACCTACTGGTAATGATCCTGCCGGCCACGACCGAAACCAGACACGCGCTCGACGCTAGGCGACTCGGGCTCATGCCCGCTCACGCCTGGCTGGTGAACGTTGGCAGAGGGAGCACCGTTGACGAAGCAGCACTCGTCGCGGCCCTGGAATCAGACTCTCTCGGCGGGGCGGCGCTGGACGTGTTCGAAGAAGAGCCTCTACCGCCGTCCTCTCCACTTTGGGGATTGCGCAACGTGATCATCAGCCCGCATGCCGCGGGCGGCAGACCGCTTGGGGCGGCGCAGCTCATCCGTGAGAACGTAGAGAGGTTCGTGGCTGGGCGCCCGCTTCTCAACCTCGTGGCGGCCGAATAAGCTCGTACGCCCAAGTGCAGTCGTGGGTGACCCGGAAGACTCTGTAGTCCTCGGGTGCGACCGTAACCGCTCCTCTTACGGTACGGGGTTGGCTGTCGTTCCCGTGAGCGTGCATTATGTGGTGCTCGAAATCGTGTGGAGACACGCGCATCCCGACGAGGATCGGAGACGACCATGTCCGAGCGCCGTTCGCAGTTCCGCCCACCCGTACGTACGCCTGGCCGTCTATCAACCCTTCTGAGCGGTGTCCTGCTGGCCGTGCTCCTGGCGGGATGTGGTGGCCCTCCACCCATAGTTGACCTGTACGTTGACCCCGTCAACGGGAACGACGCGGATGCGGGCACGATCAGCGAGCCGTACAAGACCCTGACACAAGCGCTGTCTTTCGCCCATGCCGGGCAGATCATCCATCTTGGGGAGGGCACGTACGACGCGGCGAACGGAGAGATCTGGCCAAGTCACAGCGGCTCACCGCCCACTGCAGTCCCGAACGTGCCAAACGACGTCACCATCACCGCAGACGGGAACATGGTGGTGCTTTCGGGACCTGCGGGATTCGACACGAATACTGCGCTCGTGTTCGAAGGCTCCGGTGAAGTGAACGGCGTTCTCATATCGGGGTTCGAGATAGGCGTGATCGTCGACGATGACGCCGAGGTCGTTCTCGACGAAGTGCAGGTCACGGCAAGCGGCGAGATCGGCGTGTTGGCTGCTGGCACGGCCGAATTGATCGTGCGAGACAGCGTCATCCACAACAACTCGGCCATCGGCCTGGCCTCAACGGGTAGCGCGAACGTGACTGTCATAGAGAGCGATCTCTTTGCTAATCACCCCGCTATCGAAGCGAGCAGTCAGTCCCGGGTCAACGTCAGCGGCAGCGACATCCACGACAACGGGGGCGGCGGGACAGGAGCCGTGAACAGCGGCGTTAGCGTCACAGATACCGCGCGCCTGGTAGTTGAGGACACGACGGTACGCAACAATGGCTTCGCCGGCGTTCACATCCAGGGAGGCGCGAGCGTGACAATAGGACCGGGCACGGACGTCTTCGAGAACGACACGGGCGTCGTGGTTACTTCGGACCTCCCAGGAAAGGCGACGCTGGAGATCGATGGGGCCTCGATCCACGACCACAGCTACCAGGGCATCACGTGGGAGATGGCCATGGGTAACAGCTTCAAGATGCGGAACACTTCCGTGATCGACAACGGCGACAGCGGCCTGTACTTCGGGGGCGACGCGGACGTGATCGACCTGGGTACCTCATCCGAGCCAGGCAACAATGACTACTCTGGCAACGTCGCGCCACACATCGTTGACAACAGGCCGGCGCGGGCTGCTCCTGACGGCACCGTCATCTCGATCAGCGCTTCGGACGTTTCGTTCGGCTGTGCGGTCACTACCGAGCTGATGACCGGTCCGGACACGTTGGACTGCAACCTGGAGACGATAATCAGCATCTCCAAGGCGAACAACAGGATCAATGTGGTCACGCTCGAGTAGGGGGGCCCGGTACGTTCGGTCCGCCGCTCGTCGTGAGACCGGGCCACGTGTTGGTAGGCCAACGAATGAAGAGAACCCCGCGCAAGGCGGGGTTCAACATGGTGGGTCGTGTAGGACTCGAACCTACGGCCCGCTGATTAAGAGTCAGCTGCTCTACCGACTGAGCTAACGACCCGC
>CAZMFX010000183.1:0-3745 GCA_964565625.1 uncultured bacterium | reverse complement strand
CATCACGCGCGAACGTCGCCGGCGACCTCGGACAGGTCGTGTCCGAACTGGTGGCCACGGCCGTCCAGAACCCTGTAGCGGGCCTCGGGCAGGAGGGCCCTGTACAGCTCGAGGTGCGTGAACGGGACGACCTCGTCATCCCGGCTGTGATAGAGGAAAATCCCGGGCAGGTACGCCAGCTTGTCGCTCGCGTCGGCTGGAAGGCGGGCCGGCTCCCAAGCCCAGAAGTCGTCCGCACCCCAGAACGGCGCCGCCAGTATGTGAGCGCCAGTCGCGACCGGGAGCGGGCTCTCGGCGAGGTACTTCAGGAGAACCGATCCACCAACGGAATGACCGACAAACGTCACCGGTCCCTCCAGTCCCGTCAGGGCCCTGGCGATGAGGTCGGTCCAGTCCTCGTACGTGGCGTCGAACGTTTCCGGCATCCGCGGATAGACGACCTCGAACTCGCTGCCTAGCGCCTCCCGCAGAGACTTCGCCAGAGGTTCGTCCTCTTCGAACGCGCCCTCGCCCGCACCGTGTATGAACAAGACGTTGTGCGCTGGCACCCGCGCCACGCGGTCAGCTCGCCGGTTCTCTCGGCGGGGGCCAGGTGCCGAGGAGTTGACGCAGAAGCACTATGCGCCCGAAGTGGTAGGCGCTGTGGACGGCCAAGAACTCCAGTGCGTCGCGCCACACTAAGCCGTGTTCGTCGAAGAAGCCCGGGTCCGGAGACTCGAGGAACCCCGGCTCTGCCGACCGCGCCACAGCCTCGTTGGCGGCCTCCAGGTACTGCGCGACGAGGGCCTTCCACTCGTCATGGTCTTTGGGTGCCGGATCGGCTGGGAAGTGCTCCTCCCACGGCCATTCGCTCAGCACGATCCGGCCGTCGTCCAAGGACTTCCTCAAGACCTGCGTGAGGTGCCACAGCTCCTGGTAGATGCTGTGCGGCGCGCCTTCGGGCACAGCGCTCACCTGCTCAAGGGTGAGCCCGCGCAGGAGGTCGGCGCGTGGCGCGAACCCCCCGCTGAGCAACAGGTCGTCCCATTGATCGAACATGACGGATTATGCGGGAAGTTCGTGGCCGCGCACCACCCTCGTCAGAAGGCTTAGTAGAAGCGCAGCTTGTTGAACTCCAGCTCGACCTCGGAGTTGTCCTCTACCTCGAGCTCTATGCGTACACCGTTCCTCTCGTACTCGGCTTCCATCTCGTCGTCATCGTCGTCGTCGAACTCCACTTGGGTCCAGCCCAGATCCTGGAGGTGGCCGTCGTAGTAGTCGAAGACGGCCTGAACGCTGGTGTTGGGATGGTCGAAGTTGAAGTCCCACTCGACGTCCACGACGTCGGCGCCGTCATAGATGGGGATGTCGAGGCCGGCGAACTGAGTCAGGGAGAAGCCGGTCGGGAACGGGCCGGTGAAGTCGTCTATGTCCATGTCCACCTGGACGTTGCCGTCGTCGATCTCGACCTCGATCTCGATGTTCACGCCGGCTGCGTTGCCGTAGTCGGCCTCGATCTCGTTGTCCTCGACCTCGATGTCGGTCTGCGTGAAGCCCGCAGCGGTCAGCTCGGCGTCGTAGAAGTCGAACACCGTCTGGACGTCGTTGGTGTCGTAGTCGATCTCGATGTCCCACTCGACGTCGGAGATGTCCTCGCCTGGCATGAAGGTGAAGTCGAACTCGTCGCTCAGTGCCAGCACCTGGGTGGCGCTCGGCTTGACCTCAGTCGGGTCCGGCCCGTCGGGGCCGTCGGGGCCGGGGCCAGCCGTGCCACAAGCGGTCAGCAGCGCGGCCAGACCCACAGTCAGGACAACAGACGCTCTTCTCATCAGTACTTCCTCCCTTTCGTGCGACGCGCCTCGCGGCCGGCACGCCCTGTGCCGACAAACCTAGGCGACGTTCATTAGTTCTCTGACACCCGAGATGAGTGACTCGGGCGACCCTGCCGGCCGAAGGTCAGCTGACGGCAGTCATGTCGGCGACCAGGTCCGCGGCTTCCCAGTAGCTCTCGCCCAGCACGGAGCCGGAGCGGGAAGCGATGTCACCGGACTTTTCAGCCACGAACGCCGCTACTTCCTGCGGCGAGAGGCCGTAGAGCTCCTCGATCTCCCGCGCGAACAGGCGACCCTCGCCAGCCAGCAACTGGTCGAAGGCCGGCAGATCGCTTCTGCGGACCTGGGTACCCTCGCCCAGCGTCGTGGCGAGCGCGTCGACGTACGCCTGGATCGGCCTGACACCGGTCACCTTGACGCCGGCGCCGTCCTCGTTGACCAGCAGGATCGTCGGGAAGCCGCGGACGCCAAGCTCGCGTGCCAGGGCTATGTCCGCCTGCAGCAGCTCGTGGCCGCGCTCGGAGTCGGCCTCCGCCACGACTTCGCTACCCACCAGTTCTGGGGCGCCCAGCCCGTCCACCAGTTCGGCCAGGACCGCGGGGTCAGAGACGTTGCGGTCAAACGCGAAGACCGCCTCGCGGGCGCGCCTCAGGAAGCGGCGCGCCAGCTCGGGGTCGCGTTCCCTCAGCACGACGTACACGCGCGACGGCGGGTAGGACGATGTGACGGGGTCCCGCAGCCACAGCGAGCCGTCTATGGGCATCCGCGAGGCCTCTCCCACCTCACGCCAGTGGTGAGCTACGTCCTTGGGGCCGCTTATCCCGTTGGCGCGGTCGGCGAAGCCGTCCCACCGCGGGAGCAGGCCGCCCATGATCACGCGCACGTTCAGATGCCGCTCGTACTCGCGCTCGAACCGCCGCAGGACGGGCTCGAGGGCCCAGCAGTGAGAGCAGATGGGGTCGGTGACGTAGTAGAGGTCCACCTTCTTCACCGGTGGCCGCAGTTGCATCAGCTTGGGCGCCTCGGCGGCGCCTTGGGTGGCGTCCGCAGGCCCGCACACTCCCGTCTCGACGTCACACACCATGCCGGCCAAAGGCTCAGGGTTCGACTCCATCCGTTATCTCTTCCTCTCTTGGGCTCGGGTCGCCTGGCACGGTCTCTGTACGACCGCGACAATGTCACTATACTTTCGTAAGTTCCTTGACGCAAGTTAGTAGCGGACGTAGGCTGTAGCCATGCAGGAGTTCCAGGCCGAGCTGTGCCCCAAGTTCCACAAGGCCGTCGAGATAATCGGCAGGCGTTGGACCGGCGCCGTGCTACGCGTCCTGCTGGACGGGGCGACGCGCTTCAACCAGCTCCACGACACCATCCCCGGCATAAGCGACAAGATGCTCTCCGAGCGCCTGAAGGAACTGGAGTCCGAGGGCATAGTGAGGCGCGTGGTCGTGCCCACGACGCCGGTGCGCATCGAGTACCACCTGACCGAGATGGGTCAGGCTCTGCGGCCCGTCATGGAGGGAATCGGTGCGTGGGCAAGCACGTGGGTGGAGGAACGGGAGGCGGACGCCGCGTAGTCGCCCGGTTGCCGAAGCCTAGTCGCTGGCTACAGGCAACCTGACTATCGGCCTCGTCTCGTTGCGGCGCAGCACTTCCTCGAACCCTTCGGCCGTGAACATCCGCATAGTCCCGGTGTAGTAGTCCACCGCCGTGGCGCGGACGCCGTCCACGGGATAACCCTCGATGACCTGGGCGCCGTTGTGCTTGGCGTACTCGACGGCTGCGGCAAGCAGACCAGAACCGATGCCCTTCTTCCGGTACCCCACCCGCACCACGAAGCAGTTGATGCTCCATGGGTCTGCGTCGTCCACGGCCTTGAGGATCCTCGACCGCCTCAGCGTGGGGAAGTCGCTCCTCGGGCCCACCTGCACCCAGCC
>CAZMFX010000182.1:0-3769 GCA_964565625.1 uncultured bacterium | reverse complement strand
AGCACCCTGCGCGACCTGCACAACGCCTGGTTCACGAACGACCCGTTCAAGCTGCCGAACGAGGCCGACGGCAAGCTGCTCCCGCTGATCAACGCGACAGAGTGGACCACCAACGTGGGTCACCCCGGCGTGTGCAGCCCGGCGGTCGCCGAGGTGTACAACACCTTCGTCGTGCCCAACATGTTCGCCCGCGCAGTGCGTGGCGACCAGACGCCGGAGGAGTCCATCAGGACCGCCGCGGAAGAGGCGAAGGCCATCTACGGCGCATGGCGAGAGCGCGGCCTCGTCTGAGATACTCGTACTCGGTGGGTGGCGGGGAGGAGCTTCTCCCTGCCACCCAGTTCTCGTGCCTTAGGAGGGCGCCTTCAGCATGGCGAAGCTGACCGTCCGCGACGTTCACACCCACTTCGGCTCGGTCAGAGCCGTCGACGGCGTCAGCCTCGACGTTCGTGACGGCGAGTTCCTCGTTCTGCTCGGCGCCTCCGGCTCGGGCAAGACGACGCTCATGCGCACGATCGCAGGGCTCGAGAAGCTGACAAGCGGCGAGGTATCTATCGGCGACAGGGTGGTCAATGGCCTGCCGCCGAACGACCGCAACATCGCGATGGTCTTCCAGAGCTACGCGCTCTACCCGCACAAGAGCGTCGCCAGGAACATCTCGTTCCCGCTCGAGGCCGTGCGCACGAGCAAGGAGAAGACGCGTGAGCGGGTCGAGTGGGCTGCCAACCTATTCGGCATAGGCCACTTGCTGGATCGCAAGCCGCGGATGCTCTCCGGCGGCGAGAGGCAGCGCGTCGCCCTGGCCAGAGCCCTGGTCAGGGAACCGAACCTCTTCCTGCTGGACGAGCCGCTATCTAACCTTGACGCCAAGCTACGCCACCAGGCACGGCACGAGCTCAAGAAGCTGCACGGCCGCATCGGCATAACGACTATCTACGTGACCCACGATCAGGTCGAGGCAATGGGCCTCGGCGAGCGCGTCGCCGTGATGAACTTCGGCAAGATCGAGCAGATAGGCAACCCGAGCGACATCTATAGGGAGCCGGCGAACACGTTCGTCGCACGGTTCATGGGCTCGCCTGCCATGAACCTGATCTCCAAGGACGGAGAGATACTGGGCTTCCACCCCGAGAACCTGCTGCCTGTGAGCGACTTCCAACCGGACACCGATTCCCTGAGGCTCAACTTCCACGTGTCGGGTCTCGAGGACCTGGGGGCTGACCTGCTGCTCTACGGTTCCATCCCCGGCGCGGACACCACGCCGATGGGTGAGGGTACCGACGTGATCGCCAAGCTGCCGGCCCGGCTGGTCAACTCGATAAGGGTGGACGAGGAGCAGGAGTTCTTCGTTCGGGAGCGTTACGTCAACCGGTTCGACACGGCCACGGGGCAACGCACTAGCGCGGTGTCGGCCGCGTGAGCCTGGCTCAACCCACGCCTAGAGCCGCCGAGCGCGCCAGCGCACGCCGCGACGCCTTGCTGGCCGTAGGCATGATCGCGCCGGCCGTCCTGTTCATCGTCCTGCTGGTTGGCGTGCCGTTCGGGCTGGCCATCTACTACAGCCTTCACGACGTGACGACCGGCGGTACGGCCGTGAAGTGGGTGGGTCTCTCGCACTTCGTCGACCTGGTCAGCGACCGCAACTTCCAGCAGGCCCTCTGGAACACGATCCTCTTCACGGTCGGCACCCTTGTGACGGTCCTCGTCCTCGGCACCATCCTCGCCGAGCTGCTCATGCGGGACTTCCGCGGCAAGTGGGTCGTGCGGTTTTTGATCCTCCTGCCCTGGACGGCGCCGGTCGCGCTCGGGCTCATCGGGTGGCTGTGGATGTACGACTCTGTGTTCAGCCCCATCGACTGGGTCCTGCGCCAGGTGGGCCTGCTTGGGGGCCCGGACGCGCCGCTCGGCGTCCTACCCAACCTTTACTGGCTGGGTGACAAGGTGCTGGCCAAGGTCTCGATAATCGTCGTGAACGTGTGGCGCATCCTGCCGCTCGCCACGGTGATCGTCCTTGCCGGCCTCAACTCGGTGCCAAGGGACGTGATCGAGCAGGCGAGGGTGGACCGCGCCGGCTACTTCAGGCGCCTGTTCCAGGTGATCCTGCCGATGATCTCCCCTATCTTGATGATCGCCATCCTGTTCACGTTCATCTTCACCGTGGCGGACATGATCCCCATCTTCATCCTCACCCGCGGCGGCCCCGCAAACAGCACGAACACGCTCGCCAGCCTTGCGTTCTTCACCGGCATCCTCGGCGGGAACCTGGGTAGGGGCGCCGCGATAGCGCTGTTCCTGCTGCCCGTGCTCGGCGGGGTCAGCGCCGTGCTCTTGCGCCTGATACGGCGCAGCGAGGTGACCTGATGGTCTCGCCTGCCGCGACCACGGCGACGACCGCGCCCGGACGTGAGCGGGTGCGTCGCGGGTTCCTTGGTGGGACCGCGTTCTACCTGACGGTGGCCCTCTTCACGGTGTTCGCCGCGTTGCCGTTCTACGTCATGCTCATCACGTCGTTCAAACGCAACTCCGACCTGTTCAACCCGGAAGCCAACCCGTTCTGGTTCGCACAGGCGCCCACCTTCGACCACATCCGGCTCCTGTTCACCGACACCCTGTTCGTGAGATGGCTGCTCAACTCGTTCATGGTGGGCGGCCTTGTCGTGGTGATCACGCTGCTGCTGGCGGTTCCGGCCGCCTACAGCCTTGGCAGGTTGGCTGGGAGTTGGGGCGAGGTGCTCGGCATCGGCATCTTCCTCACGTACCTCGTGCCGCCAACGCTCCTGTTCCTGCCGTTCGCCAAGGTAATAGCGGCTCTGGACCTGCAGAACTCGATCTGGGCGCTGGTGGTCGCATATCCGACCTTCACCGTGCCGTTCTGCACGTGGCTGATGATGGGTTTCTTCAAGGGCATACCTCGAGACATCGAGGAGCAGGCGATGGTCGACGGGTACAGCCGGTTCGGCGCGTTCATCAGGGCGGTCCTGCCGTTGGCGGTGCCCGGCATACTCACGATCGTCGTGTTCGCGTTCACCCTGTCGACGAGCGAGTTCGTCTACGCCCTGACCTTCGTGCAGGACTCCGCCCAGAAGACGGTGTCCATCGGTGTGCCGACGGAGTTGGTGCGCGGCGACGTCTTCAAGTGGGGGCCACTGCTGGCCGGGGCGTTGATCGCTAGCATCCCCGTGGCGGTCCTATACACGTTCTTCATCGATCACTTCGTGGCCGGGTTGACGGCGGTGGCTGGGGAGTGAGCCGGCACTTGAGTGGACGATAGATTTGACCCTCGGCGAAACTGATAAAGCTGTAATACGGCGTGGCCTAGAAAGAGGGTGATGGTAAGCAACACGATTAACTAGGGGGAGAAAATGCGACGCGTAGTAACAGCAATACTGGTTCTGCTTGGAAGTTCCGCCTTCGCAGCCCACGATGCTGGGGTTGAAATCGATATTGACGAGTTCACAGGAGAGCGGAGCTGCAGTCAAATAGTTGTCAACTCGCCATTTGACTTCTCAGGAATCAGCTTGGCAACGAGTTCTCAACTGCCAGGCACGCACATTCTCTTTATTCGGTCGATCGACACAATTTCAGAATCGGTTTTCAACATGTTTGGCGTAATGCCGGCTGATCGTGTGTACGTACGATTCCCTGCCACCGAGGAAGTGTTCGAGTTCAAACCAATGAGCACTTCGGTCGAGTCTAGCTATGAGGTGGCCGTCGTCACGGATGGCGTGCTTGCTAACCGGATCATGGCCTCACCTTCCGATCTTAGGGT
>CAZMFX010000181.1:0-3773 GCA_964565625.1 uncultured bacterium | reverse complement strand
TGGCCGGTGGGGCCGTTGCGCTGCTTGCCGATGATGATCTCGGCGATGCCGTGCTTCTCGCTGTGCGGGTCGTAGTACTCGTCGCGGTAGATGAACATGACGAGGTCCGCGTCCTGTTCGATGGCCCCCGAGTTGTGCATGACGACGCCGTCTGCGAGCCACGATTCAGGTCCCGGGACCGTAAGGTCGTAGACGTCCTGGACCCCCGAAGGCGTGATGGCGACGATCTCGTCCCATAAGAGATCTGGCACCGCGCCATCCAGGCTTGCCGGGGCGTCCAGTACAGCCACGTGTTCGCCCGCGGCTCGCGCCGTCTTGGCGACGGATCGCGCTGTGGCCATTCGGGCCGAGGAATGGGCCCCGATTGCGTTCGAGACAGCCGCCTTCCGTGCGGTATCTGTGCCGATGGCGACTCTGTCGCCGGCCCGCAGATCTTCCAGCCGTCGCCAACCGTCGAAGGCGTACCATCTATGCCGCGCAGTGGTGTAGCGAACCCTGCCGCTTGCCAGTCTTACTTCGAACACCTCTCGCGGTCCCACATGCCAGACCTTGTCGCTCTTGGCGGTGACGACCTTGCCGTCCGCGTCCATGGCCAGCACTTCGGGTTCCTGCCCGACAAGATCCGCGATGGGTACGCGCCGTCCGTCCGCAAGGTCGACGAGGGTGTCGCCGGTGACGCACTCCCTCAGGTCCGAGAGCATCGGCCGCTTGTTCGGCCTGCTCTCCACGGCGCGCGAAAGCTGCGAGAGGACCAAGACAGGGATGTCCAGCTCGCGCGCCAACGCCTTGAGCCCGCGCGAGATGGCAGAGATCTCCTGCTGCCGGTTCTCGCCCGCGCTGCGCGTAGATGAGCCGGCCGTCATCAGCTGCAGGTAATCGATGACCAGCAGGTCGAGGCCGTGCTCGTTCTTGAGCCGGCGCGCGCGGGAGCGCAGTTCCATGACCGACATGTCGGCGTTGTCGTCTATGAAGACGTTGGCTTCTGACAGCCTGCCTGCAGTGTCAGCGAGGCGCTGGAAGTCGCGCTCCGTCAGTTGGCCGCTGCGGACACGCGACATGTCGACTCGGGCCTCGGAGCAGAGCATGCGCATGACGAGCTGGACGGCGGACATCTCGAGCGAGAAGATGCCAACAGAGGCCCGCTCTCCGTCCTTGTTGGCCTTGAGAGCGGCGTGCAGCGCGATGTTGAGGCCGAACGCCGTCTTGCCCATCGAGGGTCTGGCGGCGAGAACGTTCAGCGTCGACCTGTGCAGCCCTGCCGTCAGCTGGTCCAGCTCGCGGAAGCCGGTCTCGATGCCCGATACCGGGTTGGGGTTCGTGAAGCGCTCGTTGATCTCGTCGAACGTCTCGCCGACCAGCTTGTGCATGGTCTCGAACGCGACGCGGCGCTTCTTGGTCGTGAGGTCGAAGATGCCCTTCTCGGCGAGGTCCAGTACGTCCTCTATGGGAAGTGACTGGTCGTACGCCTGCTGCATTATGCGGCCGCTCGCGGATATAAGGTCTCGCAGCGTTGCCTTCTCTATGACGATGCGTACGTAGCTATCGGCGAATGCTGCCGTTGGCACCTCGTCCGCCAGGCCGATGAAGTAGTTGATGCTGCCAACGCTCTCAAGCTCGCCGGAGGTGCGTAGCTCCTCCGTGAGGGTCACGAGGTCGACCGGGTCTCCCTGGCGGTGCAGGCGTTCCATCGCCCTGAAGATCTTGCGGTGCGACTCCTTGTAGAAGTGCTCCGGCGTGAGCACGCCCTCGAGGCCGGAGTAGACCTCGTTGTCCAGCATGATGCTGCCCAGAACGCTCATCTCGGCTTCAAGGCTGTGCGGGGGCGTGCGGCTGTCCACGTTCGGCATGCTAACACCGGGGCCGAGACGTAGAATGGCGGTCCATGGAGTGGTTCCTAGGCGCGGGCATCGCGTTCCTGACGGCGTTCCTGGTGGGCTCGCTGCCGCTGGGCGCGCGTCTCGTCGAGCGCGTCTCCGGCTGGAATCCGCGGGCGGTGAACCCTCACCTTCTCGGGGTGGAGAACGTCGCCAGGCTAGTTGGCGGCGGTGTCGCCCTCGGGGCGTTCGGCCTGGACCTGCTGAAGGGTCTGGCCGCCGTCGTCGCCGGCGTGGCGGGCAGCTGGACCGTCGTTTCCTGGCTCTTGACCGGCGCCCCTTCCGGCCCGCCGGCGTTCGGGCCGGGGCACATGCTCGCTACGACCGCGAGCCAGTCTGGAGACCTCGCGCTGCTGGTGTCTGCCGGGCTCCTGGGGGCGGTGATCGGCCATCTCTACCCGCTGCCGCTGCCGGGGATCGCCGTCGCCCCGCGTGGGCGGGGTAACGCAGTGCTCCTCGGTGGACTGGCCGGTCTATATACCTATGGCATCGTGCCCCTGTGGCTGTTGGCGGCGCCCGTCGCGCTGTGGGCGGGCCTGTTGGCCGCCGACGGTTACGTCGCGCGCGCCACGGTGTGGGCCGGCCTGGCGCTCGCGGGGTTGGGCGCGGTCGCGGCCTCCTTGGGCGCCGTGACGTGGGAGGCGTCGTTCGCGTTGGCGCTCCTGGCGCTCGTCATCTTCTGGCGTCACAAGTCGGCCCTCTCGCGCATCAGCGACGGCACGGAGCCGAGGTTGGGCGAGCCGACTCCGGTGCGCGGCATGGACGGCACGGTGATGGCCGCCTTCATGATCCACCCGATGAGCCTAGAGGACGTGTGGCAGCCGGCCAGCCTTCGCTGGTTCAAGCACGTGCTCGAGCGCACCGTGAAGCCGGGGCTGCTGCCCGTCGAGTGGGTGAAGAGGCTCTTCCTGCAGGTCAGGCCGCAGGTGACCGGCGTCATAGAAGGCGTCGTCACCAGCGACGGGCGCCCGCTGCGCGTGCTGCTCATCGGCACGCCGCTCCTGCCCGACCAGTTCCGCAGCCATCCGGAGGACGCGGAGCGCCTCGCGGTCCAGGGCGCCCGGTTCGCACACGAGCTTGGTGCCGAGGTTGTGGGGCTGGGGGCCTTCTGGTCGACCGTCGGCGGCAAGGGCCAGATCGTTCAGGACGCCGTGCCCGAGATCGTCGTCACGAACGGCGGTGCCTACACCGCCGCCACCGTGCGTGCCGCCGTTCCCGGCCTGCTCAAGCGCTTCGGCGAGCAGGGCGTCGACCTGAAGCGCACGACCGCAGCGGTGGTGGGCGCGAACGGCGTCGTCGCGTTCGGCGTCGCTCGGATGATCGCTCCGGAGGTCGGAAGGGTAATCCTCGTCGGCCGCGACAGGCAGCGCCTCAACCGCAGCGCCGCGTCCCTCAAGGCCAAGTTCGAGAACACCGACTTCGTCCCGACGACCGACGTTCAGGCCGTGGCGTCGGCCGACCTCGTGTTCACCGCGACCTCCGACCCCGGTTACGTTCTCTACCCGCAGCACATCCGGCCCGGCGCGTGGGTGTACGACCTTGGCAGGCCGGCGGACGTTCACCCCAGCGTCCGTGACGTCCCAGGTGTAGAGATCGTGCCTGGCGGCGTGGTGAGGCCGCCAGGGGCGATGCGCTCGGAGATCGACCTGCGCTTCGGCGACGGCCACGTTCCCGCATGTCTTGCCGAGACGATGATCATCGCAGCCACGCGGGAGTACGGCAGGAGGAGCCTAGGGGGCCGCACCAGAACCTCCGACATCGAGTTCTACCTGCGCGAAGGCGAGCGCCTTGGCTTCGAGATCGTCACACGCGACATCCAGGTGGTCTCCGGTGAGACGCAGGGGCGCCGCACGCGAGCCACGCCACCCACCGAGTGAAGGTGTTCCGCGTGGGCGGCGT
>CAZMFX010000180.1:0-3801 GCA_964565625.1 uncultured bacterium | reverse complement strand
ACGTGGACTCGCACCTGGCGCTGCCGATGGTGAAGCGCCCGCTCTCGGAGCTGCGGCGTGTGGAGCTGCGGCCGTTCGAGGCCGGGATCAGGGCCGGCGTGGCGGCGGTGATGAGCGCTCATATCGTCCTGCCCGCACTTGACGACAAGCGGCCCGCCACCCTGTCCGCCGCAGCGCTCACCGGGTTGCTGCGCGACGAGCTGGGCTTCGATGGCGTCATCGTCACCGATGCCCTGGACATGAAGGCGTTCTCGGACCGCTGGCCTGCGTCAGTCGCCGCCGTGATGTCAATCCAGGCGGGTGCTGACCTGCCGCTGGTGATCGGCACCGTCGCTCAGCACCGCGAGACGCTGGCCGCCATCGAGCGTGCCGACTCGGATGCCAGTATCGACCTATCGGGCCCGCGTGAACGGATCGCCGCGCTCGCAAGAGCCTTCCCTGGTTCCCCACCGGATCCGGACTCCGCCTGGCAACGAAGCGACGACGAGATCCTCGCGCGCGCAGCCAGCATGGGCCTGGAGGTGCGTGGCGAGTTGCCGAGGCTGGCCGCCGGTTCGAAGGTCCTTGTGCTGGCGCGCGAAGTGGTGCGCGCCTCTGCGGCCGCTCAGGTCGTCGTGAGGCCCGCTGCGCCGTTCATCCGGGCGCTGACAGACGCGGGGTTCGAGGTGAAGCACGTCGACGTCGAGAAGGTCTCGGCTGATGAGGCGCCTTCTTTGTTGACAGGGATGGACGCCGCGCTCTACGCATCCACGACCCGAGTCGCGCCGCCGCCGGAGGAGCTCCGCGCCGCCGACGCCCTGGCGGCAGCCGCCGCGGCAGCGGGGGTTCCGTACGCGCACGTTGCCCTCTGGAACCCGTACACGGCGGACCGGGTTACGGGGCCCTCGCTCGTCGCCTTCGGTTTCCGGGAGCTGCAGGCCCGGGCCGCGGTGGAGAGACTCGCCGGCTAGGGCGCCGCTCAGACGTTCGCGGTCGTCTCGATCTTCCGCCGCTTCGCTGCCGTAACCAGCACGGCGCCCACCACCATGGAGACGGCGAGGGAGTAGAACAGCGCCCTGTTGCCCATGACGTCCATGAGGGCGCCTACTATGGGCGGCCCCGCGATGGCCGCTGCCGACCCGAAGAGGTAGTACATGCCCGTGTAGAAGCCCGCCTGGGAGGCGCCGCCCTGGTTGATGACGAGCGGGTAGGCGGGCACCTGGACCAGCGCCCAGGCCGCGCCGCCGAGTGCGAGCACGACGCGAGCCGACGTTATGTCTCCGACATTGGCGGCCAGCACGGCCGCGATCGCCATGACCAAGGCTCCCAGGCGCATCGTGTTCGCCGACCCGATGCGGCGCGCCAGGTAGCCGGCGGGTATCGCCATGACGACGTACGCGACCATCGTGGCGGCGATGGTGGGACCCGTCATGGCAGCGGAGATGCCGAGCGTCTGTGTCGCGAAGGTGCTGAACTGGGCCTCCAGCGCCGAGTAACCGAAGAAGACGGCGAAGACCGCGAGCAGCAGGATGCCTGGCCCGCTCCGCTCCTCGACGACGAGCTGCCTGACGTCACGGACAAGGCCGCGCAGCGGCGGCGCCTCGTCCTCGACGGAGCCGCTCGTGACGTATGGCGGATGCCTGTCGATCGCCAGCAGCACGAACAGCAGCGAGACGAGCACTATGCCGCCGGAGCCGAGGAAGGGCAGCCACGGAGCGTCGGCGATCAACGGCGCGAGCAGCAGGAGCCCTACGGCGCCGCCCGCCGCCCCCATGAGCGTGATGATGCCGTTGGCGGACGAGCGGTCACGTGGCGCTACGTGGTCCGGCATCAGCGCGATGAGCGGGGCTCTGAACAGGGTTATCGCGAAGAGGAATGCGACGTCGACGAGCAGGAGCAGCCAGAGGTGCTCGGCGGCGAAGGGTAGGGCAGCGAAGAGCAGGCCGGTCAGAGGCATGCCGACGAGCAGGAAGGGTATGCGCTTCCCGAGACGGCCCTCGAGCCTGTCGGACCAGGCCCCGATTATCGGGAGCATGAAGACGGCCAGCACGTTGTCGAGCGCCATGATCGTCCCGCGCACCCCGCTGCTCGAGATGAACTGGGCGAGCAGCAGCGGCATGAAGGTGTTGTAAAGGGCCCACGTCGCGGCCAGGCCGAGCGACCCGAACCCGAGGCCCATGAGCCGGGGCGTCGAGAGTCGAGTGCGCCCAGACGGCGCTGTGCTCGTGGGCGACACGCCTTTCGATGTTACGACGCTGTCCGGGGTGGTCTGGGAACGGTCGCTCCCCGCGTACCCACGCTGGCGTCATCGTTCCCATCACGCCGGTGCCTACCGTTGCGGCGAAACGGAGACGCGCCATGAGCGACGGTAAGAAGCAGGGCAAGCGCAAGCCGCCCCAGGAGCAGGATCGTCAACCCGGCCGCGAGCACGAGATGAGGCCGCAGCCGCGATACGAGGGTAAGGACTACAGGCCGGCAGGCAAGCTCAAGGGCATGGCGACCGTCATCACCGGTGGTGACAGCGGTATCGGCAGGGCGGTCGCCGTCCATTTCGCCAAGGAGGGGGCGGACGTCGCCATCATCTACCTCGAGGAGGACAGCGACGCCGAGCTGGTCAAGGAGGAGATCGAGGAGCAGGGCAGACGGGCCCTCTTGCTGCGGGGCGACATCGCCGACCCGGTGTTCTGCCGGGACGCGATCGGTCAGGTCGTGGACGAGTTCGGCCGCCTCGACGTGCTCGTTAACAACGCGGCCGAGCAGCACGACGCGGGCAGCCTGGCAGAGATATCTGACGAGCAGCTGGAGCGGACGTTCAGGACGAACATCTTCTCGCAGTTCTACCTGACCCGCGCGGCCCTCGAGCACATGAAGAAGGGCGCATCCATAATCAACACGACGTCGATAACCGCGTTCCGCGGGAGCCCGCACCTCATGGACTATGCGGCGACGAAGGGCGCCATCCTGGCGTTCACGCGGTCGCTGGCCACGAACCTCGCAGAGAAGGGGATTAGGGTGAACGGCGTTGCGCCCGGCCCGGTCTGGACGCCGCTCATACCCGCGAGCTTCCCGGCAGAGGAGGTCGCCAAGTTCGGCGCGGACCAACCGCTCGGCCGGGCAGGCGAGCCGGAGGAGTGCGCTCCCGCGTACGTCTACCTTGCGTGCCGCGACTCTTCGTACGTGACCGGTCAGACGATCCACGTGAACGGTGGGGAGATAGTGGGCGGCTGACGGGCGCAAGCCGAGAACTATGTGTGGTGCTGGGCGACCTGAGCCCTCATTCCTGCCCGTAGGCGGCGTCCTCGTCGTGCGCCGGACCGTGGTCCAGCTCTGCGAGTGCGGCCGCCTCGGCCTGCGCTGCCGCCAGGTCGGCGGCCTCCTGCTGCGCCGCGGCGAGCACCTCTGAAGCCAGCTCCTTGTCGTACGCCTCGACCCTGTCGCGGAAGAGGGCGGCCCGAGCGAGCAGCATCATCGAGACGGGCAGGGTCAGCGTGACGAAGAAGAAGAGCAGCAGCTCGTGTATAGCAATGCGCGTGCCCAGCACAGAGAACGTGACGATCGAGGCCAGCACAACGCAGAAGAGCCCCAGGCTCGTCGACAGCGTAGGCGGGTGCACACGGTCGTAGAACGTCTTCAGCCGCAGGAGGCCGAACGCGCCGGTGAGCGCCACGGCGGCACCGGTCAGGGCGAGCACCGCGACCGCCGTCGCGGCGACCGGCGGGAGGTCGGGCGCGAAGCTCACTCGATAACCTCGCCGCGCATGAGGAACTTGGCGACGGCGGACGTGCTCGTGAAACCGGCTATGGCGATAATCAGAGAAGCCTC
>CAZMFX010000179.1:0-3871 GCA_964565625.1 uncultured bacterium | reverse complement strand
GCAGCTCCATGTTGCCGGTGCCCTTGAACTCCTCGAAGATGACGTCGTCCATGCGCGAGCCGGTCTCGACGAGCGCGGTGGCGAGGATGGAGAGGGAGCCGCCGCCGCGGATGTTGCGCGCGGCGCCCAGGAAGCGCTTGGGCCAGTGCAGTGCGTTGGAGTCGAGGCCGCCCGAGAGGGTGCGGCCCGTGGGGGGCGTCACGAGGTTGTTGGCGCGCGCCAGGCGGGTGATGGAGTCGAGCAGGATCATCACGTGCCCGCTGTCCTCAACGATGCGCCTGGCGCGCTCGTGCACGAACTCCGCCACGCGGATGTGGTTGGTGGGCGGCTCGTCGAACGTGCTGGCTATGACCTCGACGCCCTGCACCGACTCGCGGAAGTCGGTCACCTCCTCCGGCCGCT
This sequence comes from uncultured bacterium, assembly GCA_964565625.1. Taxonomy (GTDB): domain Bacteria; phylum Deinococcota; class Deinococci; order Deinococcales; family Trueperaceae; genus DASRWD01. The sequence goes on along the minus strand of CAZMFX010000179.1, from coordinate 3,469 downwards.
CGTCGACGAGCAGCACGATCACCTTGATGTCGGGCTCGTTCTCCGACACCGCGGTGGCGATCTTCTTGAGGAGGGTCGTCTTACCGGCCTTGGGCGGAGCGACGATGAGGCCACGCTGACCGCGGCCGATGGGCGCGAGCAGGTCTATCACGCGCGCAGACAGCTCTGCCTGGGTGGTCTCGAGCTGGATGTGCGTGTCCGGGAAGGTGGGGACGAGCTCTTCGAACCGCGGGCGCTTCGACGCCTGGAACGGGTCTACGCCGTTGACCGCCTCGACCCTTATGAGGGTGCCGTAGCGCTCGTTGTCGCGCGGCCTGCGCGCCTTGCCGAGGATCAGGTCGCCGGTACGCAAGCGGAACTGCTTGATGAGCCCTGCCGAGACGATGACGCTGCGGGTGTTGTTCTGCAGCAGCGACTCCTGCAGGAAGCCGTAGCCGTCGGATGAGATCTCGAGGTAGCCCTTGACGAGGCGCAGGCCCTCCTGCTCGGTGGCGCGCTCGAGGACCGCGACGACGAGGTCGTCCTTCTCCAGCTGCCTGTAGTCCTCGAGGCCCACCTCCTTGGCCATGAGGTGGAGCTCAGGCATGACCTTCGAGTGCAGGTCGCGGAAGTTGACCGCGCCCTTGCGCCCCTGGTTGCGGTTGCCGCGGCGGCCTCGGCGGTCGTCCCGCCCGTCCTGCTCCTGTTGCCTGTCAGGGCGCCCGTTGTTGCGACCGCCCGCTTGGGCGTCGCCTCCGTCTTCCTCGCCGCCCTGCTTGTCGGAGGTCTCCTGTTGCTTCGCGTCGCTCTCGCCGTCCGCCGCTTCTGCCTCCGTCTTGCGGTTCTTCGGCGGCCTGCCGCGCCGCTTGGGCGCGGGACGGTCTGCCTGGTCATCCGCTGCGTCAGACCCCGGCTGTTCCGCCGTGGCCTGCGCAGCCGCTTCGGAAGAGGCTTCCGCGGCAGCGACCTCGCTCTTGCGGGGGCGCCCACGCCTCTTGGGGGCAACCTGCTCGCTCTGCGGGGCTTCCGCCGCCTCGCTGGACTTGGCTCTTGGGCTCATCGTATCTCCGTTCCCGTCAGGGTGTCGTATGGGTCCGTGAGGATTCTCCTGATCGGGCTGGTGCGGGTAGACCTTCTTGCTTCGCCCCCACCCGCACTTCTCTACACATGCCACCCCGGCCTTTCCGGGCTCGCCCCAGGCGCCTGCGGCTTTCGGTGAACACAAGCCGAACGCCTGATGGTGCCATTGAAGTTGAGCGTTCGAACCGGATTTGCCAGGAGACGCAGCGGCGTATTGACGTGCTAGAGGCCTACTGCTAGCTTTGAGTATACGTGCCAGTCGCCCGACTTGTAAAGCGGCGTGGTACGGGCCCGGCCACCGCCGGGCGTGGCTGAGACGGGAACGCGCGGGCCGCAGATGGCCGCCCACAAGCGAGCCGGGGACGGTGAGAGCCCGGCGGGCGCAGGCGGTAACCGCATCCTCCCCGAGCCGCCCCCCGAAAGGCGCAGCCAGGCAGCGGCGCCCGAGTAGACGGGGCCGAGTGGCGCGCGCAACGCGCCGGGCGATCCCGCGGACGGCGGGGCCGCCACGAGGCCCGCTAGCCATGATGGTCACGGGCGAAGTTGGGTGGTACCGCGCTCACATACGAACGGGCGCCCCAACGCTTCCAACCGGCGTCGGGGCGCCTTTCTCTTATGCCTGCAGACGCCGAGCCGGACGACGCGGCGCGGGAGCGCCGAGGAGGAAGTGAGCAGATGTTCCGCGACGTGAAGCGACAGGTTGACTTCCCCGCGCTCGAGCGCGAGGTGATCGAGTTCTGGAAAGCGGAGAACGTGTTCAGGCGCTCCGTCGACAGGCCCGCCCCCAACGGGGAGTGGGTGTTCTTCGAGGGGCCCCCTACCGCCAACGGGAAGCCAGGGGTCCACCACGTGATAAGCCGCGCCTACAAGGACCTCTTCCCGCGCTTCAAGACGATGCAGGGATATCGGGTCGGCCGCAAGGGCGGCTGGGACACGCACGGTCTCCCGGTCGAGATCGCGGTCGAGAAGCGCCTCGGGTTCACCAGCAAGCAGCAGATCGAGGAGTTCGGGATCGAGGAGTTCAACCGCCTCTGCCGCGAGGACGTCTTCTCCAACATCCAGGACTGGAACGCCATGACGGAGCGCATCGGCTTCTGGATCGACCTGGACGACGCATACGTCACGTACCACAACAGCTATATAGAGTCGTGCTGGTGGATCATGAAGCAGCTCTTCGACCGGGGCCTGCTGGTCGAGGACTACAAGACGACGTGGCATAGCCCGTCATCCAACACGACGCTGGCATCGCACGAGGTCGCTCAGGGGTACAAGGAGGACGTAGCCGACCCCTCGGTCTTCCCCAAGTTCCCTGCAGTCGTCTCCGATCTGCGTGAGCGCGGCCTCCTGCCCGATGGCGAGAGGCGGCGTGTGAGCTTCCTCGCCTGGACGACCACGCCATGGACGCTCGCCGCCAACGCCGCTCTCGCCGTGAAGGCAGACGCCACATACGCGCTCGTCGAGGGCCCGCGCAGCGACGGTGAGGAGCGCGGCACCGAGCTATACGTGCTCGCGGCCGACCGCGTCAACGCCGTGCTCGGGGAGGAACGCGGCGAGGTGATAGGCACGCTGTCGGGCGCCGATCTCGTCGGCAGCCGCTACCACCCCGTGATGCTCGGCGCGGCCCCAGAAGGGGCCGACCTCGAAGCCGCGTTCAGGGTGGTGGCGGACGAGATAGTCAGCCTAGAAGACGGCACGGGCATCGTCCACGTCGCGCCCGCCTACGGCGACCTCGACGTTGGCAGGAGGCACGACCTGCCGACGCTCTTCTCCGTCGACCTGACCGGCAAGGTGATGGACGAGGTTAGGCCGGTGCCCTCGAGGCAGCAGGGTGACGGCCCGTTCGACGTGTCGACAATCATGGAGCGCCCCTCCTCCCCAGGGCCGTTCGCGGGCCAGTGGTTCAAGGACGCTGACGAAGGCATAACAGATGCCCTCGCCGAGCGCGGCCTCATGTACCGCTCCGGCACGGTCCTGCACAGCTACCCGTTCAACTGGCGCGACTGGACGCCGCTGATGAACGTCGCCAAGCGCAGCTGGTACATCCGCACCACAGCTGTCAAGGACCTGCTCATCTCGAACAACGCCGTCATCGGCTGGCACCCGGAGCACATGCGGGAGGGGCGCTTCGGCAGGTGGCTAGAGAACAACGTCGACTGGGCGTTGTCAAGGGAGCGTTTCTGGGGGGCGACGCTGCCGATCTGGCGCAGCGAGGACGGTCAGAAGGTCGTATGCGTCGGCAGCGTGGCCGAGCTGGAGGAACTGGCGGGCCGCGACCTCTCTGGGCTCGACCTGCACAGGCCGTACGTCGACGATGTGACGTTCGAGCTTGACGGGCAGGTTTACCGCAGGGAGCCGTACACGGTGGACGTCTGGTTCGAGTCCGGCGCCATGCCATACGCCCAGTGGCACT
>CAZMFX010000178.1:0-3967 GCA_964565625.1 uncultured bacterium | reverse complement strand
CCGCCGCGCCGCCGCAGCCAAGGGCACTCTGAACCTGGTCAACGGGGTCGCCAGACCTCTCTACTGGCTATACGAGCGGCGTCTGCTCAACGAGATAAGGGCCGAGGGGGTGCTGCCGAACCACATCGGCATCATCATGGACGGCAACAGGCGCTTCGCGCGGGCGGTGGGCCTCGACGTCAAGGCCGGGCACGACCACGGCGCCGGCAAGGCGAGAGAGGTGCTGGACTGGTGCCTGGAGCTGGGCATCAAGCACGTCACCCTGTGGGGGTTCTCGACGGACAACCGCGGGCGGGCGCCCGACGAGGTCTCGCACCTGCACGGCCTCTTCGCGCAACAGGCGCGCGAGCTTCTGACAGACGAGAAGCTGCACAAGAACCGTGTGCGCGTGAGGATCATCGGCGACACGTCCGACTTCCCGGAGTCGGCGAGGCAGGCGTTGAAGGCCATGGAGGAAGCGACCCAGAACTACGACAACCTTTGCGTGAACGTGGCCCTTGGCTACGGCGGCCGTGAGGAGATCGTCGACGCCGTAAACGCTCTTCTGCGCACCCGGCTGGACGGCGGTGAGGACCTGGCAGACGTCGCCGGCCGCGTCGAGGCTGACGAGATCACGCGTCACGTATACACGGCGGGGCTGCCGGACCCCGACTTCGTGATCCGCACTTCCGGCGAAGTGCGCCTTTCGGGCTTCATGCTGTGGCAGACCGCCTACAGTGAGTTCTACTTCTGCGACGCCAACTGGCCGGAGTTCCGGAAAGTCGACTTCCTCCGCGCCCTACGAGACTTCCAGGCGCGCGAGAGGAGGTACGGACGCTGAGCGCTATAGACGAGGCAAAGAACGGCAACTCCGATCTCGCGGACCTCGGGCCCATCCCCGGCTTCCGCGCCGTGATCATGGCGGGCGGTCAGGGGCAGCGCTTCTGGCCTCTCTCGACCGCAGACAGGCCCAAGCAGTTCCTCGACCTGGGCCGCAGCGGGCGCACGCTGATCCAGTCAACTTACGACCGGGTCCTGCCGCTGGCCGGCGACCCGGCGAACGTGTACGTCGCGACGGCCAGGCGCTACGTCGGCCTTGTGTGCGAGCAGCTGCCCGACGTCCCTCTCGAGAACCTGCTGGTGGAGCCAACGCCGCGTGACTCGGCCCCCGCGATCGCCCTGGCCTGCCTGACGATCGCCAAGCGGCACGGCGACGCGGTGACGGGGTTCTTCTCCTCCGACCACCGCATCGGCCCCGGCTTCCACGAGGCGATAAGGGCAGCTGCAGGCGTCGCCCAGGACCGCGGTGGGCTCGTGACGGTGGGCATCACGCCCACGCGGCCCGCTACCGGCTACGGCTACATCGAGGTCGGCGAGCCAGCGGGGGCGGGGTTCACGGTCAAGCGCTTCGTCGAGAAGCCCAGCGCCCGCACCGCAGAGGCGTACCTGGCCGCCGGCGGGTACCTGTGGAACGCAGGCATCTTCGTGTGGCGCACGCATGACGTGTTGACGGAACTGGACCGGCGCGCGCCCGACCTCATGCTGCCGTTGCGCTCGGCGTTCGAAGCCGGCGCCGTGACCGAGAGGTTCGGCGAGCTGCCGCGTATCAGCATCGACTACGCGCTGATGGAGCGAACGGACAGGGCGCACGTGGTGCTCGGCAGCTTCGAGTGGGACGACATCGGCGACTGGGGCGCGCTGGAGCGCCTCGTCGCCCACGACGGCTCGAACACGGTCGTCGGCCGTCACATCGGCCACGACGCATCTGGCAACATCGTCTACACCGAGGACGAGGGCGACGTCGTCGTGACCCTGGGCGTCAACGACCTCGTGATCGTCAAGCGCGGGCACGCCCTGCTGCTCGTCCACAAGGACCGCGTGCAGGAGATAAAGACGCTGCTTGCCGATGGGCGGCTTGCCGAGTTGTTGAAGGAACCCGCCGACAGACGCTAGTCCCAGGAAACCCGGTACGCTAAGCGCTACCGCGCTTGACGATACGTTCGAAGCGGCTTGGGGCTGTAACCCATGCAGATGCTATTATGACCATGGTTAGTGACCATGGTCAGCAGCCATTGGAGGTAGGAAGTGAGCAGGACCGTCTCCAAGTCTATGTTCAAGCCAAAGGTCCTCCAGTACCTGCGCGAGGTCGAGGAGAAGGGCGAGGCGCTGGTCATCACGGATCGTGGCAGACCGGTGGTTCGTATCGAACCGTATGCGGAAGGCGACGACGTCTTTCGGCTCCTACGCGGCGTCGTCTTACGGTACGAGTCCCCCACCGAGCCGGTAGCCGAGGGTGACTGGGAGGCCAGCTCCTGACCCTTCTGGACACTCACGCGTGGCTGTGGTGGGTTAGCGAGCCAGGGGCGCTAAGTACCTCGGCGGTCGAGGCGATCGAGGCCGCCAGGGCGGACTCGTCTCTGCTCCTGTCGACTATGAGCGTATGGGAAGCCGCCATGCTCGTGAAGAAGGGACGCCTCGAGTTGGCCATGGACATAGCAGACGTCGTCGCGCACTGCGAGACGCTGCCTTACCTCCAGATCGTTCCCGTGACGACGCGGATCGCTTTGGAATCGGTGCGGCTCGAACCGTTCCATGCGGATCCTGCCGACAGGCTGATCGTGGCGACAGCGATGAACACCGGTGCGCACCTCGTCACCAAAGACGCACGCATCCACGCGTTCGGCGCTGTCACCACGGTCTGGTGAGCCCAGGTCCTGACCGACCTCGAGTGCCGAGTGACCTGCCCCTCAGAACAGGCTTTTCACGTCCACCTGGCCCTTGGGCTCCACGTACTCTGTGTCCATCTGCGCCAGCTGCAGCTTGCCTGACACGTCGTCGTTGACCCCGTGCCAGTACGTGTAGCTCTCGATGACCCAGATGCCGGACTCGCGTGTGCCGTTGCCGGAGCCCTTCACGCCCCCGAACGGCATGTGCGCCTCGGCGCCCACCGTCGTGTTGTTTATCGAGGACATGCCTGCCTCGATGTTCTCCTTGAAGTGGTGGGCCCACTCGCGGTCGTTCGTGTAGATGGCGCTGGACAGGCCGTAGTCGACGGAGTTCGCGGTCTGAACCGCCTCCTCTATGCCGTCCACCTTGACCAGGTTGATCGTGGGGCCGAATACCTCTGTCTGGAACAGCTTCATGCCGGGCTTCACGCCCTCCCACACGGTGGGCCAGCCGTAGTACGAAGCGTCGGGATCGCCCTCGAAGCCTTCTGGGGCGTTGCCTTCCTCGATGCGACCCTTGCCGTGTAGCAGGATTGCGCCGTCTGCATCGCCCCACTCGTAGTGCTTCTGCCAGTTCTCGAAGAAGCGCTGGTTGATGAACGGGCCGTACAGCACGCCGTCGTGCTCGTTCGGGTCGCCTATGCGTATCTGCTTCACGCGGTCCAGGAACCGGCGCTTGAACTCGTCGTACACCGGGGCGTCGACGATTATGTTGCCAGCCGAGGTGCAGCGCTGACCGCCGGTGCCGAACGCCGAGAAGATGGCGCCCTCGACGGCGTTGTCCAGGTCGGCGTCGCGCATGATTATGAGCGGGTTCTTGCCGCCGAGCTCCAGCGTGGGGTGCAGCAGGTTCCGGCCCGCCACCTCGCCGATGTGCCTGCCGACGGCCGTGCTGCCCGTGAACGCGAACTTGTCGAGGAGACCCTCGTCCATCATGTCGACGAGGAACTCGCCCGCCGCGCCCTTGCCGCCGCCGAAGACGACGTTCAGAACGCCTGCTGGCACTCCGGCCTCCTCGATGATCTTGGCGAAGGCGTACGCAACGGCGGGGGCGTCCTCGCTCGGCTTCCACACGATCGTGTTGCCCGTCACCAGCGCGGGGATGATCTTCCAGGACGGGACGGCTATGGGGAAGTTGCCTGCAGTGACGATCCCGACGACGCCAAGCGGCCGCCTGTAGGTGTTCAGCTCCTTGCGCGGCATCTCCGAAGGCACGGTCTGCCCGTACAGCCGCCTGCCCTCCGACTGGAAGAAGTGGCAGG
>CAZMFX010000177.1:0-3995 GCA_964565625.1 uncultured bacterium | reverse complement strand
GTTCGGGTTGGTGAGCATCACGGCCGCGACGTCCGGGCCGATCGCTGCCTCGAACGCCGCCAGGTCGACCTCGCCGGACGCGTCGGTGGCCAGCTCGCGCACCTCGTAGCCGGCCATCGCCGCGGTGGCCGGGTTGGTGCCGTGGGCGCTGTCCGGGACGATGACGACCCTGCGCTGTTCACCCTCACCGCGCGACTCGTGGTACGCGCGGATCATCAGCACGCCCGCCAGCTCGCCGTGCGCACCGGCTGCCGGCTGGAGGCTGAAGGCGTCCATGCCGGTGATCGCCGAGAGGTCGTTCTGGAGCTCGTACATGAGTTGCAGCGCGCCCTGAGCGGTCTCTGGTGCCTGGTAGGGATGGAGGTCCTGGAAGAGACGGGCCGCCTCCTCGTTGACCTTGGGGTTGTACTTCATCGTGCAGGACCCGAGCGGGTAGAAGTTCGCGTCGATGCTGAACTGCCTGTGGGCCAGCTGCGTGTAGTGACGTACGAGGTCGAGCTCCGAGACCTCAGGCAGGCGCGGTGCATCTTCCCTCAGGTTCTCGGCGCCCAGGGCGCCCTCCAGGTCGAACTGACGCGGCGCGGGCGGCTGCGCTCCCCGCCTGCCGGGCTTCGACCTCTCGAAGATGACGGGGAAGTCAGCCATGGGCGACCTCCCGCACTGCCGCCACGTTCAACTCCTGCAGCGCCGTCACGAGGGCGTCGATGTGGGCGTCGCTCACGCGCTCGGTCGCGGACAGGATGACTGCGTCCCCCAGGCCGTACTCCTTCGGGACGGGCACGCCTGCGTGTATTCCGCGGCGCGCCAGCTCCGACCGGATGCTCCCAGGGTCGGCCGAGACCGGCAGCACGAACTCCGAGAAGAACCTCGACCCGACCATCGGTGTAGCGCCCGCAGCCTCCAGTCGGGAGGCGAGCGTGTGGGCCCGTTCCACGCTGCCCGAGGCGACGTCGCGCAGGCCCTGAGGCCCGAGCGCGCCGACGTTCACCGTAGCCATGAGGGCGGTCAGCTGGTGGTTGGTGCAGATGTTGGACTTGGCGCGGCTGCGACGGATGTGCTGCTCGCGCGCCTGCAGTGTGAGCACGAACGCCCTCTTGCCGTCGACGTCGGTCGTCTCGCCGACGATCCTGCCGGGGAACTGCCTAATAAGCTCCTCGCGCACGACCATGAAGCCGAAGCTGGGCCCGCCGAAGTTCGCTGGGTTGCCGAGGGTCTGGCCGTCTCCTACCGCTACGTCCGCCCCGTACGCACCCGGAGGCGCGAGCAGGGCGAGCGAGACGGGATCGACGACGGCGATCATCAAAGCGCCCGCTTCGTGCGCCGCCGTCGTTAGCGAGCGCATCTCCTCGAGGTAGCCGAGGAAGTTCGGCTGCTGGACGATGACGCCGGCCACGTCTTCAGCGAGCGGGAGGCGTGGGGTGGTGAGCGGGTCGAGGTCGACGACGTCGAGGGAGACGCCAAGCGGGCTCAGGTACGTCTGCAGCACCTCGCGGGTCTCGGGGTGGACCCCGCGGCTCACCACGACGCGCTCGCGCCGCGTGTGCCTCACGGCCATCAGCGCGGCCTCGGCCGTGGCCGTGGCGCCGTCGTACATGGAGGCGTTGCTTACGTCCAGGCCGGTCAGCTCGCACATCATCGTCTGGTACTCGAAGGTGGCCTGGAGGATCCCTTGGGAAACCTCCGGCTGGTATGGGGTGTACGCCGTCACGAACTCGCTCTGCAGCGCGAGGTGCGGCGTGACGCTGGGGATGAAGTGCCGGCGGACGCCGCCACCGAGGAAGTCGGGCCCCGTCGTCTCGTTCCTAGCGGCTAGCGCGCGCATGTGGTCGATCAGCGACGCCTCGTCCATGCCGGGCGGGAGGTCGACCTCGGGGTCACGTAGCTCGCGCGGCAGGTCGTCGAAAAGCTCCCTAATGGAGGAGACGCCTACCTTCTCGAGGGCGAGGGCGACGTCTTCTTTTGTATGTGGGTGGTAGCGCAACTTCAGTCTTCGTCCAGGCTGCGCTCGTAGCCGGCGGCGTCCAGCAGAGCGTCGAACTCTGCGCTTTCACCGCCCGCGATCTTGAACAGCCAGCCGTTCTCGTATGGGCTCTCGTTCACCGTCTCGGGCCTGGCATCCAGGGCGTCGTTCACCGCAGTGATCTCGCCGCTCACCGGAGCGTAGATGTCGGAGGCCGTCTTCACGGACTCGATGACGGCGACAGCGTCGCCTGCCTTCACCTTCCGCCCCACCTCGGGCAGCTCGACGAACACCACGTCGCCCAGCTGGTCCTGCGCGTGGTCGGTGATGCCGACCGTGACCACGCCACCGTCGTCCGAACGCACCCACTCGTGCGACTTGGCGTACTTGAGATCGTCTGGCGTGTTCATCTGCTGCTCCTCCAAGCGGTGGACTAACTTGTCTATCTAAGCTGTTGCCTCAGGACTGATGGAACGGCGGCTTCACGACGAGGGCAGCCATTGGCCGGCCCCTCACCTCCACCCAGATCCGCGTGCCGGGCGCCGAGAGGTCCGAGGCGACCCAGGCGAAGCCGACGCTCTCACGCGTCAGTGGGGACAGCGTACCGGAGGTGACCTCACCCACGACGTCGCGGTCGCGGCCAAGCACCCTGTAACCCTGACGCGGGATCGCGCGGTCGACCATGCGGATGCCGACCAACCTACGGGCGCAGTCCGCACCCCACATCGCCCCACGGCCGTGGAAGTCCTTGTCCTTCACCACCCATGCGAAGTCGGTGCAAAGCGGGTTCGTGGTCTCCGTCAGCTCGTGACCGTACAGGGGGAAGCCGGCCTCGAGGCGTAGCGTGTCGCGCGCTCCCAGACCGCACGGTGCCGCCCCCGCGCGCACGAGCACGTCCCACACGACCTCGGCGTCCTTCGCGGCCGCGTAGACCTCAAAGCCGTCCTCGCCCGTGTAACCCGTGCGGCTCAACGTGACGGGCACACCGGACAGCTCGGCCCGGGCGGTGGCGTTGCGCTTGACGGTCGTCAGGTCCATTCCGACCAGCCGGTCGAGGATGAGCGCGGCGCTCGGCCCCTGCAGCGCGACCAGTGCCCACTTCTCGGTCTCGTCGCTGACCTCGGCGTCTCGTCCCTCGACCAGCGCGCCCAGATGGTCGGCTACTGCGTCACGGTTGGCGGCGTTGGCGACGATCAGGTACTCTTCCTCGCCTTCGCGGTAGACGTAAACGTCGTCCACGATGCCGCCGGCATCGTTCGGCAACATGTTGTACTGCCCGCGCCCGAGCTTCAGCCTGCCCGGGTCGTTGAGCGTCGCGTACTGTAGGAACGCGGTCGCGTCCGGGCCGGTCACGCGCAACTCCGCCATGTGCGAGACGTCGAAGAGCCCAGCTGAGCTCCTGACCGTCAGGTGCTCCTCGTTGATCCCGCCCTTGTAGTGGAGGGGCATCTCATAGCCCGCGAACTCGACCATCCTGGCGCCCGACTCGACGTGCTTGTTGTACAGGGGCGTACGCAGCATCGGCGCGAGGATATCACGCTGTGATGGGCCTTCCGGACCCGGAATGGGCAGGGGGAGACAGGCGGACGGCCGTTCCCTGGTCCGACCAAGACCGCCGACGTTATTAGGCCCTCAGGCCTTCTGCGCGAGCTTCTCCAGTACCATCGTTGAAACCGCTCTCAGCGGCTCGAACACGCCCTTGAACTCTGCTGCAACCGCCTCGAACACCTGGAACCGGTCGTCAGGGTTCAGTACCTGCGTGAGCATGTCCATCGGCAGAGCATTCGACAGGTCACGCTTGTTTATCTGGATGACGGTCGGGACGTCGGCAAGGCGCAGGTTGTACTCCTGCAGGTTCTCCCTGAGGTTGCGCAGGCTCTCAGCGTTCGCACGCAGGCGGTCGGGTCCGGAGTCGGCGACGAACACGACGCCGTCCACGCCTCTCAGGATGAGCTTACGCGACGAGTTGTAGAAGACCTGCCCCGGCACCGTGTAGAGGTGGAAGCGCGTCTTGAAGCCGTTGACCTTGCCCAGG
>CAZMFX010000176.1:0-3996 GCA_964565625.1 uncultured bacterium | reverse complement strand
GTCCCCATAATTCATCACGTGGAGAATTACTCCGGCGCTGCCCTCGAGATCGACGGCCTGCACGTCCAGCGTGGGGGTCGCGAGGTGCTGCACGATGTCACGCTGCGCGTTGACAGGGGCGCGCTCGTCGCCCTCATCGGCCCGAGCGGCTGCGGCAAGACGACGCTGATGCGTTCGATAATGGGCGTGCAGCAACACGTCGTCGGCAGGGTCGAGGTCCTCGGGCTTCCCGCCGGACACGCTGACCTGCGCCGCCAGCTTGCGTACATGAGCCAGGGCGCAGGCATCTACCCCGACCTAACGGTGCGTCAGAACCTCTGGTACTTCGCCAGCGTGCTCGGCGTGGGAGCGGAGCAGATCACCAAGGCGCTCGAGCAGACGGACCTGGCACCGCAGGCCGATCAGCTGTCGAGCACGCTCTCCGGCGGCCAATGGAACAGGGTCTCCTTGGCGGTGGCGCTGCTTGGCACGCCGAAGGTGCTGGTACTCGACGAGCCGACGGTCGGGCTTGATCCCGTGCTACGCGTCGACCTGTGGTCCCTCTTCCGCCGGTTAGCCAACGACGGCACTACGCTATTGGTGTCAAGCCACGTGATGGACGAGGCCACCCGCTGTGACCGCCTCGTCCTCATGCGCGAGGGCCGTGTGCTTGCCGACGACGCCCCGGCGGAGCTGCTGAACCGCACGGGCTCTAGCGACGCCGAGGAGGCCTTCCTCAAACTGATCAGAAGTCGTGAGGGCAAGGAACCGGTGATGGCGTGAGCACGGCCCGCGTCTGGTTCACGGCCCGGCGCGTGCTCGCGCAGATCCGACACGATCCCAGGACCATCGGCCTGCTGTTGATCGTGCCCAGCCTCCTGATCGGCCTGATGGCGTGGCTGTTCTCAGCCACACCGGTCTTCGATCGGGTGGGGCCGTCTATCCTCGCGCTGTTCCCCTTCATCGTCATGTTCCTCGTGTGCAGCATCTCGACGCTGCGCGAGCGCCGGGGCGGCACCCTGGAACGACTGTTGACGCTGCCGCTTGGGAAGCTCGACTTCCTGCTCGGCTATGCCCTCGCGTTCGGGCTGCTGGCGCTGCTCCAGGCCACCGTCGCGGTGGCGTTCGCCATCTGGGTCTGCGGCTTGGACATCGCCGGCTCGGTGTGGCTGCTTCTCGCCGTGGCCGTGGCGAACGGCTTGCTCGGCACGGCGCTCGGCCTCTTCACCAGCGCGTTCGCGCGGTCCGAGTTCCAGGTCGTGCAGTTCATGCCGGCCATCGTCTTCCCGCAGTTCCTCCTCGGCGGCGTGCTGCTACCGCGCGACCAGATGCCCACGACCCTTCACGTGATCTCGGACTACCTGCCCCTGACTCATGCCATCGATGCCCTTAACGCGGTTGCGACGGCCAGTCGGAGCGCCGGTTACGTGGGCGGAGAGCTGCTGATCATCTGCGCGTTCGCCGTCGGTGCGATCGTGCTGGGAGCCGTGACCCTGCGCCGGCGGACGGGTTAGGACACGGGAAGTCACACGCCAGTTGTCGGGCGTACCGGTCCTCTCGATCAATGCTCCGTACGCGGCCGTGACTGTGACGGCCCGTCAGTCATCTCGAAGAGCGGCTTTGAGTAGCGCCTGAGCCGACCACCGCATGACCTCCACCGCCTTCTCGCGTGACAGGCCGCCCAGGTCGGTCAGGGTGACGAGCGCCTCTATCCCGACGGAGGCCGCGACGGCCTGCACGAGTCGCTTCCAGTCCCGCACCGAAAGCCTGCTCCTGACGGGCAGCAATGCCTCCTCTATCCACGGGAAACGCATGCCTTTGCGCAGCGCGAGTTCGCTGTGGCGCTCCTCGTCGGGCTCCAGCGAGAGGCGCAGCATGGTGCGGTAGCTGGCCTCGGCGCCGAGGAAGATCTCGGCCAGCCCAACCACTACCGCGTCGAGTCGCTCGGCGGGGTCCTCCGAGGGGTCTTCACCCAACAAGGAGTGGGTTCCCACCTCTGGATGCGCCGCGACGAGAAGGTCCTGTTGGTTCGGGAAGTAGCGATACGCCGTGGCCCGCGAGATCGCGGCGGCCTCGGCTGCCTCCTCGACCGTTGGGGTCTGCCCGCTGGTGAGCAGATCGCGGGCCGCTTCGATAAGCGCCGCTCTAGTGCGCGCCTTCTGATTCGTCCGTCCGATCTGGGTATATGAGATTGACATGCTCATCATGATACATTAGTCTCATTAGTTGACCAAGCAGGATGGCCAGTTCCCGGGCGGCGACCAACGCCGCGCGGTAGCAGTTCGGAGGTAGAGGATGGACCTCGAAGCGCTCCGTTCCCAAACAGGCGGACAGTTGGTCACGCCGGAAGATCCGGCTTTCGCGTCGGCACGCAACGTGTGGAACGGGATGATCGACCGCCGTCCGGCGGCCGTCCTGCTCTGTCGTGGCGTGGCCGACATCATCGCCGGGATCACGCACGCCCGCGAGCACGGCATGAAACTCGCCGTGAGGGGCGGCGGGCACAACGTGGCGGGCTTCGGCACCTGCGACGATGGTCTGGTCCTCGACCTCTCGCCCATGCGCGCCGTGCACGTGGATCCGGACGCGAACACAGTGAGAGTCTCGGGCGGCGCCACCTGGGCGGACGTGGACCGGGAGACCCAGACGTTCGGGCTCGCCGTGCCCGGCGGGATCGTGTCAACGACCGGTGTCGCCGGACTAACGCTCGGCGGAGGTCAGGGTTGGCTGCGCCGGACGCACGGCATGAGTTGCGACAGCCTGTTGAGCGCTCACGTGGTGACGGCGTCTGGCGAACTGGTCAATGCGAGCGCCCACGAGAACCAGGAGTTGTTCTGGGCGCTGCGGGGCGGCGGGGGCAACTTCGGGGTCGTCACGGAGTTCGAGTTCCGCGCCTACCCCGTGGGGCCAATGGTCGCCTTCGCCGGCCCCGTCTACCCGCTTGAACACGCATCCCAAGTACTGGGAGCCATGCGAGGGTTCGCTCAGGAAGCGCCTGACGAGGTTAACCTGTCTGCCACGTTCTGGACCTTGCCAGCAGGTCCGGCGTTCCCCGAACCACTTCACGGCAGGCCAGTCATCGTCCTGGGCGCCGCCTACGCCGGCCCTCCCGAGGAGGGAGAGGCCGTCCTGCGGCCTCTTCGCGAGATCGAGGAGCCGCTGGCCGACCTGTCCGGAACGATTCCCTTCACCGCGATGCAGCAGCTGTTCGACCCGTTCTTCCCCGCTCACGAGCTGCGCTACTACTGGAAGTCGCTGTACCTGTCCAGCCTCGGGGACGACGCCGTGACAAGAATCGCCGACTTCGCGGCTCGCCGGCCGTCCGCGCTCTCGATGGCAGGCGTGTGGGCGCTGGGTGGAGCGCTGGGCCGCGTCGACCCAAAGTCAACGGCCACCGGCGACCGGAGCGCGCCGTACCTGCTCGAGATCCTGGCTAACTGGTCCGAACCCGCAGAGGACGAAAGGAACGTCGCCTGGGCCAGGTCGTTTTTCGACGCGATGCAGGCCCACGGATCAGGGAAGACGAACCTCAACTTTCCGGGCATGGGCGAGGACCCCGGCTTCGTTCGCGCCGCCTTCGGCGCCAACTGGGAGCGCCTGCAGGCGGTCAAGCGCAGGTACGACCCCACTAACCTGTTCCGGCTCAACCAGAACATCGACCCCACCGGCTGAAGTGGAGACGGCGCAGGTCAAGGTCGGGAACCGATACCTAGCGCACCCCGGTTCGACCAGGTTCCGACGCGGGCCTACAACACCATCACGTCGACGTCCGATCCTTCTCACAGCCGACAGATGACGAGCGCGCCCCTTGGCCCTAGGATACGTGCGCCATGGCCGACTCCTCCAAACGGGACATGTGGCGCTCCGCCGAGAACTACGACCTTTACATGGGCCGCTGGAGCCGGAAGGTGGCCCCACTCTTCCTCTCCTGGTTGGGCGAGCCGCCCGGCGAGGAGTGGCTGGGCGTTGGCTGCGGGACCGGAGCCCTGTCGGCGGCGATCGTGCGCGAAAACGAAC
>CAZMFX010000175.1:0-4044 GCA_964565625.1 uncultured bacterium | reverse complement strand
TCACGGACAGCTCCTCGATGAAGCGCCCAGGACGCGGGCTCATCACCATGATCCTGTCGGACAAGAACGCAGCCTCCAGCGAGTTGTGCGTGACGAAGACGACGGTGCACCTGAGCTCCTCCCAGAGCGAAAGCAGCTCCTCGCGCATCCGTGAGGCGGTCAGCTCGTCCAGGGAAGAGAACGGCTCGTCCATGAACAACACCTGCGGCTCGATTATCAGCGCCCGCGCGACCGCGACGCGTTGACGCTGACCGATGGAAAGCTGGCGGGGGTAGTCGTCGCCTCGACCCGCAAGGCCTACCTTCTCAAGCCAGTAGTCGACAAGTTCGCCCGCGTTCGGGCCATGCACGTCCAGCACGAACTTCAGGTTGGCCTTGACGGACGCCCACGGCAGCAACCGCGGCTCCTGGAACATGTAGCTGGTCACGGGCAGGTTATGGGGGTCGCCCACCTGGACGTGACCCGTGTCCGCGCTGTCCAGACCCGCGAGAATGTTAAGCAGCGTCGTCTTCCCGCAACCAGATGGTCCCAGGAGGCTTACGAACTCGCCCGACGAGACGTGCAGGTCTATGCCCTGCAACGCTTGGCGCGAGCCACCGCCGGGTAGCGGGTACGCCTTGTTCAGGTTCTCGACGCGTATCTGCGCCATCAGGCAGCGGCCATCATCCGAGGGCACTGGTCCTCGCGGGCGCCCGCCAGCGGAACGCTGCGCGCTGCAGCCATCCCATGACGCCAAGGTCCACGACTGCGAGCAGGACCATCATCGTCACGCCGTACGCGAGGATCCCCGTCATGTTGAAGAACTGGAAGTAGAACGAGATCTGGTACCCGACGCCTGAGGTGCGGCCGAGAAGCTCGCCCAGCACCACCATCTTCCAGGAGAGGGCCAGGGCGCCGCGGGCCGTGCCGAGAACGTACGGGAGGAGCTGGGGGAAGATCACGTGCCGCCAGACGGCGGTGCGGGAGCGTCGGAAGGCACGCGCCATGTCCACGAGCGCGAGGTCTATCGCCTTGGCACCCTCGCGGATGGAGACGACGATGGTGGGGATGATCGTGACGATGAGGGCCACGACCAGCGCGGTGTCCGAGAGCCCTAGGGTCAGGTAGGCCACCACGAAGAGCAGGATACGGGGGATCGTCAGCAGCACGACGAGCCAGCCCTGCAGCAGGTCGTCTACGCGCTTCGAAGCGCCCATCGCCGCGCCGATGACCACGCCAGCCACCATGGCTATCACGAAGGCGATGAGCACCCGCTGAGCGGTTATCCAGAGGTGACCGAGGAGCACGCCGCGGCGGTACTCCCTTGCGACGAACTGGAGGGTCTCGATGGGGCCGGGTATCAGTTGCGGGAGCAAGCGGGCGGCGACTATCCATAACAAGAGAAGCGAGAGGTACGACACCAGCGTCAACGTGACGCCCGTGCCGCCCTCTCGCCGCGACTCGTTGGCGCGGATGGCGGCAGGAGACGCGTCTGCTTGGGCCTCTACCGCCATGCGCCGAAACTACCTCAGTTGGGCAGGAACTCGGTGGTGTACGCGTCCGGGTCGATGCTCTCGACGCCGACCGCTTCGGGACCGGCGAGGTCGACCAGGCGCTGGACCATGTCGACGAGGCCGTCGATCGTCTCCTGGTTCCACTCGTCGGTCGTGCCTGCCTTCCAGCGCTCGACCACCTGCGGGAACTGGCTGGGGTCGGGCAGAGAGTAGAGCTCCTCGTCGAGGATCGTCTGCCAGAACGGGTCGTCCGTCGGCGTGGCTAGCATCTCCTCGAACGTGTCCTGGAGGGTCGCGATGAATGCGGTCTTCAGCTCGTCAGGCATGTCGTCACGGGCCACTATGACCAGGTTGGGCAGGTTGCGTGGCAGACCCAGCTCCTCGAGCATGTCGGCCACTGACATGATCTCGCGGGCGACACCGGCGGCCTCCATGCGCGCCACCCAGTGCCACAGCGGCAGCGAAGCGTCCACCTCGCCGGAGGCGGTGAGCTGCATCATCAGGGGCGGGGCGGCCTGCACGACCTGGCTGTCGCCGACGTCGAAGCCGTACTCGGAGATGGTCAGCGTCCGGAGGATGAGGATGCTCTTGTCGCGCAGCGCGCCGGCGGCGATCGTCTTGCCCTCCAGGTCAGCGACCCCCTGTATGTCGGAGTCGGTCGGCACGACCAGGCCGCCGACGGCCGTGGCGTACGGGTAGATGCCGCTCGCGTCGATGCCGGCCTGGCGCAGCAGCACAGGCGCCAGGAAGTCGTCTACCTTGACGTCGGCCTCTCCGCTGCGGAGCGCTATCTCGGTCGCCTGCTTGCTCGCGTACGACGTGCCGACCACATCGATACCGTTCGCCGTGTCCGTCCCGAAGTAGTCCATGGCGTGCACGATCCAGGAGAAGGTGCCCACCGCCTCCATGGCCGCGTTGACCACGGGCAGCTCCTCGGACTGTGCGAGGGCCGTTGGCGCGATGAGGAACACGGCCATGGCGGTGGTGAGTAGCCAGCGTAAGGGTCGCTTCATGCTTCTTTTGACCTCCTGATGTCGGCGTGACCCTCGGATGGGGTCGGCTTCCGGTGGACGGTGTATCCCTGGATGATATATCGGCACCCGGCCCACGTGGGTTCCGGGTACTCGCTACGTACGAGCGTCCCTGCGCAGGCAACTTCGGAAGCTGTCTGCGACGGCAACCGGCCTGTCCCTTATAATCAACCCGCTCGGGTGAAAGTTGGCGCATACGGTGTCACCTCGGGCGGCCGGGTCACACGAGCCGCGGCTAGCGGCGTGCGTCCCCGCTTCGTCTACCTCCCCTCGGGGAAATAGGAGTTTCGAACATGACCGTGATGTGGCGAAAGGCCAAGGCCGTCGTCCTGTGTCTCGCGCTCGTGCCAGCGTTGCTCGCCAGCCAGGCGACGGCGCAGGAGCGCGACTGTGGCGGCTACTCCGACACCATCATCTTCGGTGAGCAGGACTGGGACAGCGCGCAGGTCAACAACGCGATAGCGCGCTTCGTGCTCGAGGAGGGCTTCGGTTGCACGACCGACATCATCCCGGGCTCAACGGTCCCCATGCAGCAGGGCCTCATCCGCGACGATATCGACGTCCTTACCGAGATCTGGATGGACAACCCGCCTGAGTTCCTGCCGGAGGCGCTGGAGTCCGGCCAGGTCGTCGACATGGGCGTGATATTCGACGACGGCCAACAGGGCTTCTTCGTGCCTCGGTACGTGATCGAGGGCGATCCGGAGCGTGGGATAGAGCCCATGGCCCCGGACCTCGTGACCGTGCAGGACATCGCCAAGTACGCAGACCTCTTCCAGGACCCGGAGCAACCGGACAAGGGGCGGTTCTACAACTGCATCATCGGCTGGGTCTGCGAGGGCATAAACAACGCCAAGCTCCGCGCCTACGGCCTCGACGATCACTTCGTCAGCTTCCCGCCGGGCACCGGCGTCGCCCTCGCCAGCTCGATGGAGTCGGCGTACCTGCAGGGCGAGCCGTGGTTCGGTTACTACTGGGGCCCCACTTGGGTGCTTGGCAAGCTCGACATGGTCATGCTCGAGGAGCCCGAGTACACAGATGAGTGCTGGGACCACCTGATGAACAACCTCGAGGATCCAGAGCAGGCGTGCGCTTACCCGGCCTCCGTCGTGCACGTGGGGCTCAGCGACGCGTTCGCGGGGGCGGCGAGTGACGACATACTGGCGTTCTTCGAGAACCTCGAGCTGAGCAGTGCTCTCGTCAGCCGGGCCCTTGCATACATGGAGGACAACGACGCCCTGCCGCAGGAGGCGGCCATGCACTTCCTCGAGACGAACGAGGACCTGTGGGCCCAGTGGGTTCCCTCTGACGTCGCCGAGAGCGTGCGCGCCGCCCTCAGGTGAGCCAGGTGTTCGGTCGCGAGTTCCCGGAGTGGCAGATACCGCTCCGGGAATGGACCAACGGAGCGGTCGACTGGATCGTCGCGCAGTACGGCCACTTCTTCGATGCGATAACGGACGCGCTGCTCTTCGCCCTCGTAAGGGTGGAGCGGTTCCTGGTGTGGCTGCCATGGTGGCTCG
>CAZMFX010000174.1:0-4059 GCA_964565625.1 uncultured bacterium | reverse complement strand
GCGAGGCCCCGCCGGACGCGGCCGCGCAGGTCGGCGCAGCCGAGGAGGTTGACGCCGACGAGGCAGTGGCCGCCGAGGTGGTAGACGGCGAGGAGGTCGACGCCGAGGGAGTAGAGGCCGAAGACGTTGCCGTCGACAAAGCAGTTGTCGAAGGAGTAGCCGCCGATGAGGTGCACGAGGATGTCGAACGGGAGCCGGCGGTTCCGGGCTCGGTTGCGGCGGACGCGGCGGGGCCCGAAGCCTCTGATGGTGACGCGGTCGAGGACGGTGACGCCGGCTCCGACGACCGGAACCCTGACGAGGAAGCCGTGGTGGAGGATCGGGGTGCGGATACCACCGAGCCGGATCAAGCGGAGGCTGACGCGACTGAAGAGGTAGACGCCTTCGGCCGGGTCGGACGCGACCTTTCAGAGACCGACGATGAGGAAGAAGACGACCTGCTCGGGTTCACGGACAGGCGCGGGCGATCGCTGAGGGTCGAGCATACGGACGACTCGGCCGGTCAAGAGGACGTCTGATCCGCCCGCCGTTGGCGCCGGCGCGTCGGTCGCGCTGCGGGTGGCGTCAGTCGCCGTAGCTGGCGCCGGCTACCGGGACGGCGCTCTGGCGCACGACGTCTGCGCCAAGCAGGCCGAGCCTCTCCGTGAAGCGCTCGTAGCCGCGGTCGATGAACTTCAGGCCGCCGATCTCGGAAGTGCCCGTCGCAGCCAGCGCAGCGATCACGAGAGCGCTGCCCGCCCTTATGTCGGCCGCGTGCATCGCGGCGCCCTTGAGCGGCCCTCCCCTGACCTCCAGGTTGCGGTCGACGAGCCTCAAGTCTGCGCCGGTATGTGCCAGCTCCTCGACGTGAGTGAAGCGGTCGGGGTAGACGGTGTCAGACAGGTTGGACAGGCCGGGAACCGTCGCGAGGAACGACGTGAAAGGCGCCTGCAGGTCAGTGGGCAGGCCGGGGTACTCCGTAGCCCGTACGTCGACCGGCCTCAACACCTTGTCGGTGGCGTCGACGAGGACCCAGTCGTCGCCGGTCTTCACCTCTACGCCGGCTTCCCTCAGCGCCTCTGTGACGGCCGTGAGGTTGCCCGGCTCCACGTCCCTAAGCGTCACGCGCCCCCGCGTCGCCGCAGCAGCCAGCATGTATGTGCCGGCCTCTATGCGGTCGCTTATGGGCCGGTACGTGACCCCGTGCAGCTTGCGCACGCCCCTCACTGTGATCGTGCGGGTGCCGGCGCCCTCTATCTTCGCGCCCATGGCGTTGAGCATGTTCGCCAGGTCAGGCACCTCCGGCTCGAGCGCCGCGTTCTCTATGACGACCTCGCCGTCGGCCATCGCGGCCGCGAGGAGCACGTTCTGGGTGCCGCCGACTGTGGGCGCCTCGAAGACGACGCGGCCCTCCATCTTCACGGGGCGATGCACGTGGAAGACGCCTTCGTCCTCGTCTACGATCACGCCGAGGTCGCGCATGGCCGATATGTGGCGGTCGACGGGACGCGGCCCGAAGGCGCAGCCGCCTGGCATGGGGACGCTCGCCTCGCCACACCGGGAGACGAGGGCGCCCATTATCACGAAGCTGGCGCGCATCTTGCTCACGAGGCCGTACGGAGCGTGGCAGGTCTTCAAGCTGCGGGCGTGGAGGCGGAGGGTGTGCCCCTCCCACGCCGTGTCGACGCCGACGTACCGGAGCAGTTCCTCCAGGACGAGCACGTCAGCCAGACGAGGGACGTCCTCCAGGACGACCTCCTCGTCGGTCAGCAGTGAGGCCAGCATCAGGTACAGGGCAGAGTTCTTCGCGCGGAACACGGGCAGCTCGCCGGTCAGGGGCTTACCGCCGCTAAGGATCATGACGTCATTCGTATCGGACACAGCTGCCCTTTCTTCCCGCTACGAGCTTGTCAGCCCGGGACGCGATGCGTTGTGAGATGATGCACCAACACATCGTGTGCATGTTGCACATCGTTAGTATAGTGTGCGTAGCACGCGACTGTACAGTGATGCAGCGCAACCATGCGGCGATGCACCACCAAGTGTCGCGAACCCAGCTAGGAGGAGACGGTGCCCAAGCGCGAGAAGAAGCGACTCCACGTAGTGCTCTCGGAGGAACAGGACTCGCTCCTCACGAAGACGGCGTACCAGCTGTCGAACCCGGAGCGGCTGGTCTCCAAGTCCGAGGTGGTGCGCCTGGGGATCGAGATGCTCACGCGCGCCGTCCAGGAGGGGAAGCTAGACCCGTCCCTGCTCAAGTCGCTAGAGGGAAGCCAAGAGTAGGCTAGGGGGCGTGTTCAGCGCCGGCGAGGTCGTCGACGGGCGCTACGAGGTCCTCGGCCCACTCGGGGTCGGGGGCATGGCGCACGTGTTCAAGGCGCGCGACCTCCACCTGGAGCGGGTCGTCGCCCTCAAGGTGCTGCGCCCCCACCTCACGGAGACGGACAGCGAACGGTTCAGGCGTGAGATAAGGGCTCTCGCACAGCTCAACCACCCAGGCATAGTCTCCATATACGACCTGGGCTCAGGCGACAAGGTCTACTTCGCGATGGAGCTCATCGAGGGGGGCCCGATAACCGACCTGGGGCCGGTCGACGGAGACCTCGGCCCGCTGACCAGGCTGCTCGAGGCTTCCGCCGTCGTCGCGGAAGCGCTGGCGTACGTCCACAGGCTCGGCATGGTCCACCGGGACCTGACGCCGCGGAACATCCTGCTCACCCAGCAAGGCACGCCCAAGGTGATGGACTTCGGCCTCGTGCAGCTGACCGAGACGTCCAAGCAACTCACGCGCACCGGCCTCACACTCGGCACGCCACACTACATGGCGCCGGAGCAGGCGACAGGCGAGGCTACGGGCGCGGCGACCGACCTTTACGCCTTCGGCGCTGTCCTCTACCGCACCCTCACAGGCGTCAGCGCGTTCGAGGGCGAGAACGACCAGGCGGTCCTCTACCAGCACGTTTACGGCAAGGTAACGCCCCCTTCCGAGCTCAACCCGCAGGTGCCCGAGGCGTTGTCCCGCCTCGTCATGAGCCTGCTGGAGAAGGAGCCCGCCAGGCGGCCTGCGTCCGGGACCACCGTCGCCGAGACGCTGCGCGCGGTCCTGGCGTCGGTCAGGCGCGCCGCTGTCGGTTTGCCTGGCGCCGGCCCCGGGCGGCACCACGCCTTCCCGAGCGGGCCGCCACTGCCCCACACGCTCAACGAGCGGTGGCGTGTCAACCTCTCGGAGGGCCCGCAGTTCCCATCGGGCATGACGGCGGCTGGCGGCTTCCTGCTCGTCGGGCAGCGCTCGGACGCGCTCGCCGTCCTCCGGCCGGCCGACGGCGCCCAACACGCCGTTTTCGAGCTGGACGACGAGGCGAGCCAACCCCCTCTCGTCGTTCACGGCCGCGTCTTCGTCACCAGCCGCTCCGGCTCCATGCAGGCGCTCTCTTGGCCGGGAGGAGAGGTGTTGTGGCGCAGAGACCACGAGGACGTGATCGGCGGGGCGCCGTACGGCCGCGACGTCGTCGTGGCGGCCGGCGACCACGTGGAGCTATGGACTGCAGAGGGTGACGCCGCGTGGCGCGTGAAGCTCGGTGGGACGGCCGTCGCCGCCCCCACCCTGCACCGCGACCTTGCAATGGTGCCGACGGACGACGGCTGGCTTCACGCGGTGCGGCTCAGCAGCGGCAAGCACGCGTTCAAGGTGCAGGTCGGGCCCATGGCGAGCCCGCCGGCCGCGACGGGCGGGGTGGCTCTCGTTCCCGTGCGGACGGGCGAGCTTCACGCGTTCGACCTCGAGAAGCGCGACGTCGTGTGGACGTACGACTTAGAGGGCGAGCAGTGGAGCACCCCGGTCGTGTGGCAGCAGTACGTATACGCGACGTCGTGGGGTCAGAGGATCCACGCCCTCGCACTCTCGTCGGGCGACGACGTGTGGACCCGCCCGCTCCCTGCCTCGGTCACGGCAACGCCTGCCATGGCAGCGGGCGCCCTGTACATCGGCACCGAGACGGGCGACGTCGTCGCACTTGACGGTAGGACAGGTCGGGTCCTGCACTCCAGGAGGGTCGCGACCGGCTCCATACAGGCGAGCCC
>CAZMFX010000173.1:0-4093 GCA_964565625.1 uncultured bacterium | reverse complement strand
CCCCTGGTCGATGGCCACGACGCCCTCGCGACCAGAGACCGACCCGTGGATGAGCGAGCTCTTGCCGGACCCGGCCACGCCCGTGACGACCACTAGGACCCCAAGAGGGATATCGACGTCTACGTCTTGCAGGTTGTTGGTGCTAGCCCCTCTGACTTCGAGGTGCCCTTGGGGTTCGCGGACGGTCGACTTGAGCGCTGCGCGGTCCCCCAGGTGCCTGCCGGTCAACGTCCCGCTGTGCCGCAGCCCCTCCACCGAGCCCTCGAAGACGACCTCGCCGCCCTGCCTTCCGGCTCGGGGCCCCAGGTCGACGATGTGATCCGCGATCTGGATGACCTCCGGCTTGTGCTCGACGACCAGAACGGTGTTGCCCTTGTCCCGCAACCGCTTGAGCAGGTCGTTCATGCGCTGGATGTCGTGGGGGTGCAGGCCTACCGTCGGCTCGTCGAATACGTACGTGACGTCTGTCAGCGCCGAGCCCAGGTGCCGGATCATCTTCGTGCGCTGCGCCTCGCCACCCGACAGGGTGCCCGCCGGACGCTCCAGCGCCAGGTAGCCAAGGCCTATCTCGACGAACGAGTCGAGCACCTGCTGGAGCTTCTCAAGCAGCGGCGCGACCGTCGGCTCGTCCAGCTCGCGCACCCACTCCGCCATGTCGCTTATCTGCATGGCGCAGGCGTCAGCGATGTTGATGCCTCTGATCTTGGAGGACCGCGCCGCCTCGTTCAGCCGGGTGCCACCGCAGTCGGGGCACGGGACGAACGTGACAGCCCGCTCGACGAAGTCGCGCACGTGCGGCTGCAACGACTCGACGTCCTTCGAGAACATCGACTTGTGCAGCTTGGGTATCAGCCCCTCGTAAGTGATGTTGATGCCCTCGACCTTGATCTTGGTCGGCTCCTTGTGGAGCAGGTCGTCAAGCTCCTGCTTTGTGAAGTCGCGGATCGGCTTGTCGGGGTCGAAGAGGCCCGTGGTGCGGTAGATCCGGCCGTACCAGCCGTCCATGCTGTAGCCGGGGATGGTGAGCGCGCCCTCGTTGAGCGACTTGCTGTCGTCGTAGAGCTGGGACAGGTCTAGGTCGTTGACGCGCCCCAGGCCCTCGCAACGGGGGCACATGCCGCCCGTGATCGTGACGGTGCGCGACTCCGTCACCTTCTTCTCTCCGCGTTCCACCGTCATCGCGCCACCGCCCGATGCCGATGCGATGTTGAAGGAGAAAGCCTGCGCCGAGCCGATGTGCGGCTGCCCCAGCCTGCTGAACAGGATGCGCAGCAGTGCGTTGGCGTCAGTCGCGGTGCCCACGGTCGAGCGCACGTTGGCGCCCATCCGCTCCTGGTCGACGATTATCGCCGTGGTAAGGCCCTCGAGCACGTCGACGTCGGGCCGCGCGAGCGTCGGCATGAAGCCCTGCACGAAAGCGCTGTACGTCTCGTTGATCATCCGCTGAGACTCCGCCGCGATGGTGCCGAACACCAGTGAGCTCTTGCCCGAGCCCGAGACGCCCGTGAAGACGGAGAGGCGGCGCTTCGGTATCTGGACGCTGACGTCCTTGAGGTTGTTCTCGCGGGCGCCCTGCACACGGATGAGGTCGTGGCTGTCTGCGGGGTGGAGCTCGTCAGAGCGAACCACACCTGTCTCCGTCATCGTCATCTGGCCTCCTATGGAAGAGTTATGACTGGCTGCGGGCTTCGATGAGGGGCTCGTTGCCTGGCGGGCGAAGCGAAAAGTTTACCGTCAAGAGAAGCGCCTCGTCTAGACGGCGAGGCGCTCGCGGTTGCGCGTATCGGGTTTGCCACCGGTGCCCCGAGCCTCAATGCACGGAGCGCCGAACCTCACTTGTCCATCACTGCCTCCTGATCTGCGAGATCTGGATCAGGTTGCCGCAGGTGTCGTCCAGGATGGCAATCGTTGAGCCTGGCACGTCCGTCGGGGGCATCGTGAACCGGGCGCCGCGCGCCTGTATGCGCTCGTGATCGCCGCGAACGTCGTCGGTGAAGAACATGGCGGCAGGTTGGTTCTGGGAGAACCTCGCCTCCTGGAAGGCCCTGGCGGCCGGGTCGGCGTTCGACTCCAGCAGTAGCTGCGTACCGTCCGGGTCCCCGGCCGAGACAACGGTGAGCCAGCGATATGGGCCGTTGCTGACGTCCGCCTTCTTCTGGAACCCGAGTACTTCGGTGTAGAACCTCAGCGCTTTGTCCTGGTCGTCGACGTGCACGGTCGTGAGTCCTATCTTCATCTCCCGTCTCCTTTCCCGGTCACGAGATGGCGCAGCTTCGCCTACCCGCCCAACCAAGCGTTTGCTGGTGTGCGGGTCGTGAACCCTACGTTCGGGTGCCTCTCGCGGTCAGCCCAGTGTCAGCCGACCGCCCTCTTCACGAGCTCGACGATCCTCTTCTCCGCTGCAGAGTCGAGCTTCTTGATGGCGAACGACGTCGGCCACATGTTGCCGTCGTCGAGGTTCGCGCGGTCCTCGAAGGCCAGCGTCGAGTAGCGCGAGTCCCACTTGGACGCCGCCTGGAAGAAGACGACGACCTTGCCTTCCTCGTTGGCGTACGCAGGCATGCCGTACATGGTCTTGGGCGCAAGTTGCGGCGCTACAGAGGAGACGATCGCGTGGATCTTCTCCGCCATCTCCCTGTCTTCTGCTGGCATCTCGGCTATCGCGTCGTAGAGAGCCTTCTCCTGCTTCGCCTTGCCCTTCAGCTTGCCGGAGTCGGCTTCCATGGCGAGCTCTTTGGCCCGCTCCTGCATGGCCTTGCGCTCGGCCTCGCTGAAGCCGGTGTAGTCCTTGGCCATCAGGCGCGCTCCTGTATCCGGACCATGTTCCCAGCTGGGTCCCGGACGGCGCAGTCCCTAACGCCATACGGCTGATCGGTTGGCTCCTGCACGATCTCGGCCCCGCTGGCTTCCAGTCGCGAGAAGACCGCTTCAAGGTCGTCGGCTGCCAGGTTAATGGAGGCGTACGTGCCCTTGGCCATCATCTCCGAGACCATGCGGCGCTCGTCCTCGGTAAGGCCCGGCGTGGCCTCCGGCGGGTAGAGAACTATCGACGTCTCCGGTTGACCCTCGGGACCGACGGTTATCCAGTGCATGCCCTGGTACTCGACGTCGTTGCGGACCTCGAAACCCAGCCCGTCGCGGTAGAAGCCGATGGCGGCCTCCGGGTCGTCGTGCGGAAGCATCGCTGAGTGAATGGTTATCTGCATGCGGGAACTATAGAAGCGGGCGAGCCGGGAGCGCTTCTCGATTCCTGACCGGTTTCGCCCTTGACGCCTGGCACGGGAGCGCCGGGCCGCGGCTCATGGCTCACGGTTCCCAGCCGGGCAGCATCGAGGCCTGCTCGACCCAGTCGGTGAACTGCTTCTCGTCCACGCCTTCGTCCTCGTAGACATGGTAGTAGCGCTCGGTCTCGTGCTTCGACTCCACGGGCGGCATCGGGTCCAGCTTCGTTCCCTTGAAGAACGTGACCTTCACGTACTTCGTGTAGACGTGGAACAGCAGCATCCACCCCTGCCCCTCCATGCCGTAGATAGGCGAGTTCCAGCGGACGCCCTTCCTGACACCGGGCGCCGCCTTCTCGATCAACTCGTCGAGCTTGCGCCCCACGTCCCGCTTCCAGCCGGGCATGGCCTCTATGAACGTCTGCACCGGCTCGTCGCCATCGCCCTTGGGGACTTGCGGGTTCCCGCCGGCGAGGAGCTTCGGCTTGCCGTCTACTGTCTTGCCCTTGCTCTTCGTCGCTGTCACCTAGGTCACCTCCGTGGTGCCTCCGGTCGCGCCGACCAGCTCGCGGTTCCTGATCGGTCTCGTCACCTGCTTCGCCACGCACGGGGGCATGCCCATGGTGGCGCCCGCGAACCTCTCACGGTAGACGCTGGGTGGGACACCCACCAGCTCCGTGAAGCGCGTGCTGAACGTGCCGAGCGACGAGCACCCGACCTCGAAGCACACCTCAGTGACGCTCAGCTCACCTATCCGGAGCAGCGCCATGGCGCGCTCGATCCGCCGCGTCATCAGGTAGGAGTACGGGGACTCGCCGTACGCGCTCTTGAACTGCCGGCTCAGGTGACCGGCCGACATGTTCACGCCGCGC
>CAZMFX010000172.1:0-4104 GCA_964565625.1 uncultured bacterium | reverse complement strand
AAGGGCCCTCAGCGGTACTGGGGACGCACTCATCTCGCCGAACCCGCCGCGTCCGACCGGCACCTTGAGCTTGGGGACGGTCGGCTGCACGCGGCCCAGCCCGTCGGCAGTGCCCAGGAAGTGCTCTGCCTGCTCCGGCCACATGCGCATCTGCGCGTACGACGGCAGCGCCAGCCAGCGGTCACCGTGGCGACTAAGCGCCAGGTTGTCATCGCTGAGCAGGGTGTGTCCACGCGCCATCAGCGTCGCGGCCAGCGAGCTCTTGCCACCCTTGCTCGTCGCGAGGAAACCGACCCCGCTGCCCGCTACGTTCACGGCAGACGCGTGCAGCACGGGACAACCGGCCAGCTCCAGCCACAGCGCCATGACCGTGCCGAGGAGCCAGATGTCGACTGCGAAGAGGTAGCTGTCGTCGCGGAGGTGACACACGATGCGGTTCTCGGCGGGGAACAGGTAGAAGTCGCAGACGTCCAGGAACCGCAGCACCTTCGCTTCGCCCAGTTCGAAGGCCTCTAGGCCTGCGGGCTGGTTCGACCCGGCCTGGGCGGTGGTGAAGACCGGGCGCTGTGCGTCCAAGGCAGTACCGAGGGGCGGAGAGCCCACGACCGAGAAGCGCAGGACCGGCGTACTGTCCGATCCAACGCCGGGCACGTCACTGACGTCTGACACGTTGAAGTGGAACCGGTGGTCGGTCTCGAGAACGAGTCCGTATGCAGAGTACCTACGCACCCCGCTCAACCCTGGCCCCTGGCGATGACGATGTCGGGGTCAGGAGGGCTGCCGGCGCGGTGCTTGAGGCACAGCTCCGGCGGGACGAGGCGCCATGCACGCTCGATCCGCTCGAGGACGGGGTTCCAGACAGCTATGTCCGGCTCGTTCCATGGGAAGCAGACGTGCTCGGTCTGGCCGACGAAGAAGACGGCGCCCGGCTCCCGTTGGGACCAGCGCTCGCGCCACTGCACGTACCCGTCGCCTTCGAGCGTCCTCGCCCTGTCAGTCAAGTCCCGGGCGCTTATCACCGCGGAGACCCTCGGATCTTTCACGGCGGTTTCGCGCAGCTCTGGTGTCGAGAACAGTGTTGCTGCGACGATCGGCTTGGCGGGCCGGTGTTCGTCCAGCCACCTGATAAGCCGGCCGCCGGATATGGCAACGTCGTCTACGACGACCAACCCGTGCCCGTCGCCTGAGCCCCTGCCTAGCCTGGCCTGGTTCATGCCCAGGGCGTATGCGAGCATGCCGAGCACTATCAACCCGCCGCGGGGTATGCCGACTAGACTGCGGCCACCAAGGTCGTCGCCCAGCTCGCCAAGCAGCCTCGTTGCCAGGTCTTGGGCGGCCACCTCCGCTGCCCGGTACGTCACGTAGAGGAGCGTCGGCAGGTGGCGGTCGAGCACGGTCTGCAGGCCGTACAGGCGCGCACGCGCTGCGTCGTCCAGGCGGCCGACTACGACCAGGTGGGGGCTGTCGCCCTCCACCACCATCAGCCGCGCGCCCGGCATGGCGCGCCATGCGGGGCTGGAGGCTATCGCGCGGGCGATGGCCACGGGCCAACTCGGCTGGGGGCCGTCGGGCTTTCGCAGCTCTTCCAACGCTGCCAGGTACGTCTGGCCGGGTGTCGGAAGGTCGATCCTTACGGCGTCGGCGGGAGAGTCGTTCACTTAGTGTCCGATGGTTGCACGCTCGCAAAGGTTCGGCCCCCGCTCTAGCGGGGGCCGAGTTTCGACTCGATCACGTCTTCAGTTCGGATCAGTTGGCGTGACCGGGCGGGTTGACGCTGCCCTGGCGGACGTCGGTGCCTGGGTGGGTCTGACCGACCTTCGTCAGCGTGGCGACGTCGCCCCAACGCTTCAGTTGCGGTGCCGTGTATGCCTTCTTGGCGGTGGTCATGCAGTACCTCCTCTCACTTCGACCTATGCGTGAGTCTACGGTGAGCGGGACTCCCGTGCAGCGCGTACGTCACGGCGCAAGGGAGGCCCCAGGGCTCACGCGCGACCATGATGCGCGCGCAACCACATCTCCAGCGTGAGAGCCGGCCAAAGACCCGGTAAGTCTGCCGTATGGTTCCTGACATCATCGTAGTGATTGCGCAGCTTTCTCTCGTCTACCAGGCCCATCTCGGCAGCTTGCATGTTCGTAAGCAACTCCGTGATCGTCTGCACCTCGCGGTCCTCTAGGGCCCGCCGGAAGAGGGGGGAAGGGTCTATCTTCCTGACCGCCGTTCTCATCGCCTCCGGCATGATCCCTTCCATCGCGTGCCGGGCGACGCGCTTGCGCTCGCCGTGGCGCTGCACCATCCACTGAGGCATAGCGAGGGCCAACTCCGCGACGCGGCGGTCGCTCCATGGATCCGTCACCTCGAGGCCGTGGCGGGCGTGGAACCGTTCGTCCCACTCGAGCATCTTGCGAGCACCCGGCAGGTCGATGATCTTGCGCCTCTCACGGCGGGGCGCGCGGGTGAAGGCGTTTCGACGGCTGACTGGTAACTCTCCCAGGCGGCCGACCACCGTAGAGACGGCCCCGTCGGTCACCCACGGCGCCTGGCTTGGCGCGTCCAGCACCGGCCGGCGCGGGCGTCTACGCAGCCGTCGTCGCACCAGGTGCGCCCACGGGTGCGTCGTTACCTCGGCCACAGCTTGCCTCACGAGAAGCCGCCGGATCGCGCCCGCCATCCCGACGCCGCGCCAGCCAGCGTAGAAGCGCAGGTCGGTCGCGAGGTCTCTGAACCGACCGGAGATGAGCAAGCCAAGCTGGTCCTGCACCGCGTCTCCAACAACAAGATCGCCGCGGGCGCTGGTCATGAGGCTTCTCGCCCCGTCGCGGTGCGCCATGCCAGCCATCACGTCAAGGAGGTCGGTGTATACGACCGTAAAGGGGTCGTCGACTGGTTGAACCAGTTCGGGGTAGGCGGAGAGGGGCCAGGCGTCGTCGGCTGGCACGTTCGCGGCGTCGAGCCCGTACCGCTGCACCAGCAGGTCGCTTATGTGCCGCTCGTCCGCCTCCTTCAGATCCTCGAAGGCCCATGAGTACGTCCTCAGCCGAGCTCTCCTGAGGTCGCCACGCTCCGCCAACCAGGCTGCGGTGGCGACCGTGGCCCCCGAGTCCATGCCACCCGAGAGGTTGGCCGCGACGACGTGGCTGCTTCGCATCCTGTCCTTCACCGCGGCGGCGAACGTCTCTCTCAGCGCCTCTGCGTACTCGTCGTCGTTGGCGAAGCGCACGTTCCTTCTCATGTCGTAGTCCCAGACGCGGCGCACGGCGGAGCCGACCGGAGAGACGGTCAGCGCGTGGGCCGGGGGCAGCGCCGACACGCCCGAGTAGGCCGTGCGCGTGTTGTCGAAGTACTCCTGAAGCAGGTGACCGGCTAGCGACACCACGTCCAGATCGGTTGGCACCCCGGGCGCGGCCAGGACCTGCGCGACCTCCGTCGCTATCAACACGCGGCCCGGTTCCAGCCGGTAGTACAGCGGCCGCATGCCCATCGCGTCTCGCGCAGCGAAGACCCGCTGCTTGGCGGGGTCGAACGAGACGTAAGCGAAGTCCCCAACCAGGCGTGAAGGCGCGTCGTCGCCCCAGCGTCTGTGCGCTGCAGCGATCAGCTCGACATCGGTCACGGGCGCATCGTCGTCCACAGGCCGTGACGACGCTCGTAACTGGTGCAGCTCACGGTTCAGGTTCGCCAGCAGCGCCTCGCGATCATCCAGCCGCGCGTAAGCCGCGTAGACGACGCCCGCCGCCCTGTCGACGAACGGCTGGCGCTCGAACTCTGACTCCGGCGTCACGTGGCTCGCCTGGGAGGCGATCGCGGCGTTCCCGCTCTCGGCCGCCCACACCGTCACGCCGTCCGGCCCACGGTACGGGGCCGCGTCGGCCATCGCCAGCACCAGGGAGGCGTCCGCGGGCGAGCCGTCCCAACAGAAGGCGAGCGCGAGGCCGCTCAACCCTTGGCCCCGGCCATCAGACGGCTCGCGGTATCACCGAGAAGGTGTCAAGGTCGGGCAGTCTGCCGATCACGACCCTGCCGTCGTGCTCGACCCAAGCGTGAGCCTCGAGGTCGGCGCCCTCGCGCCTGCGCACGCCGATCTTCACCTCGCAGCCGATGCCGCG
>CAZMFX010000171.1:1049-4226 GCA_964565625.1 uncultured bacterium | reverse complement strand
GCGTTGGCGGCGGCAGCAGGTCGGAGACCTCGGCGTTCACCGTGATCGTGATGCGGCCGTCGGCGCCGATGAGCGGCGTGAGCGTGAGCTGGACACCGTACTCGACCTCTTCAAGCACCGCCTCGCCCGCGGCGTTCGGCAGCAGGATGCGGGCGTTGCCGCCGGAGATGAGCACGCCCTCCTGCTTGTCGAGCAGCGTGAGGTTCGCGTCGTCGACGCGGCGGGAGAGACCCTGCGACTCGAGGGCGTCGAGGACGGCCATGATGTTGAAGCTCGAGACGGCGGACGTCATGTCGAAGATGAACGAGAGGCCGGTGTCGAGAAGGCTGGCCTGCATCTGACCGAACGCCCCGCTGAAGTCGAGGCCGAAGTCCTGCGAGAACGACCGGCTGACCTCTTGGATGCGCACCTGGATGTTCACCTGGCGCTGCGGCAGGTCGAGCTGCGGAATCAGCTCCGCGAGGCGCGCCTGCACGCCTGCCGGCCCGGTGACGATGAGGCTGTTGGTGCGCGGCTCGGCGACGACAGAGAAGTCCTCGAGTCGGCTGGCCTGGCCTTCTTCGCCGCCGCTCGTGAGTATGCCGGTCTGCTGCAGCACGTCGGCGAGCGCGGCGGCGTCAGCGTTCGAGAGGAAGTACGTGCGCTGCTCGAGGATCACCTGCTCCGCGGCCCGGTCGAACTGCTCGAGAGCCGCGGCGATGCGGTCGTGCTGAGCGGTGGTCGCCACGACGACGATGCTGTTCGTGCCAGGCAGCGCCTCGACCTGCGCCTCTGGTACGGCCCGGGTGAGTATCTGGACGACCTGGCCCGGATCGTTGTTGACCCGGTAGAAGCGCTGCTCCGTCGGCTCCGCCTCCGCCTGGGTAGCGGCCGGCGCCTCACCGGAGCGCAGGCGCGCCACGGACGCGGGCGTGCCGACCACGACGAGGTCGTTCTCGAGCAGCACGTAGTCGAGGTTGTTGAGCGTGAGGACGATGTCCCACACCTGGCGGAACGGCTTGGGGTCGCCGATGTCGTAGACGATCGTCTCGTCGGGCACGTCATCGGTTATCGCGGTCAGGTCTATCGACCTGGCGAGGCCCTGGATCATGGCCCGGAGCGATTCGCCCGATGCGCCCGTCACGAACTCGACGGGCTGGTCGAACCGAGAGTCGTCTGGCAGGGGAGCCAGTTGACCCTGTGCGTACACGGCCCCGAGCAGGGCGAGGAACGTAAGGACGATACCGATTCGCTTCATGATCACCGCCTGAGGTCCAAGGAGAGTGTCTGGGTTCTGTCGCCCTGCGAGAAGCGGGCCTCGTACCCCCGCAGGTCAGAGAGGATGATGTCGGTGTCCGGCAGGTTCTGGCCGAGGGTGAGGATGACTGGCGCCGAGTACTCGCGGGAGCGGAAGACGCCAACGCTGAGGGGCCCGAGAACGGTGCCCGTGAACCTGACGTCGTTGTCCCTCAGGTAGCGGCTCAGCGGGTCGGCGCCCACTGCCAGCGGCAGGGTGTTCGGCCGCGCCTCGGCCTGCACCGGCTGCGAGAGCGGACGGCCGGGGCCGAGCGGATCGGGGACCGTCGCTACGGACGTCGTGGCGACGCTGGTGTCGACGGGCGTGACGTCTGCCGCCTCCGGCGTCGGCTCGCGCAGAGCCGCGAGGTCGCCGAGAGCGGGCGCGACAGGCTCGACCGTGACCGGCTGGCTGCGGGCGTCGCGCAAGATCTGCGGCGTGGCAGGCAGCGTGCCTGCGGGCAAGGCCCTGGGGAGGTTGGATGCCACGACCCCAGCCGGCGCCACGGTCCTGGGCGCGGGGGCCCTGACCGGCTCGGCCGCTGCTCGCGTCTCCTGTGCCTGACCAGCCGCGGCGGGCGGCTGCCCGCTCGACTGCACCTCGACTATCGTCGGGCTCGCGGGCGGCTCCTGCGCCTCGGCTACTACCTGCGGCGGCGCGGACGCCGGGGGCGCCTGCACGACGACGGGGGAGAACGGGTTTATCGAGGCGCGCTGGGTCGCCTGTGGGCGCGATGCCCCGCTCGCCTCTTCGCTGGCTCCCTGGCCGTCTGCGGACGTCGGGGCGCTCAGCACGAGGAACGGGAGCTGCTCGACCACCAGGTCGCGGGTCACGACCTGGTCGCTGCCCGCCACGACAACGGGCGGCGCGGTCACGTCGCCGGCCGCCGAGTCGGGCTGACCGCTCGGCGCCGCGTTCGGGCCCTCGACCGTCGTTGCCTGGCCGTCGACCGCTGCCGGTTGACCGTCCACAGTTGCGGGTTGACCGTCGACCGTGGAGGGTGGCCCGCCGGCCGCGGCGGGGTCTGCCTCGCCACCGGCCGCTGAAGACGTCGGGGTCGTGACGGCGTTCTGGGCAACCGGCGCGCCTGCGACGTTTATGGCGCCGCCCGGTTGGTCGGTTCCGGCGAGAGTGGCCGCGCCCTGCAGGTCGTTCTGGTTGAAGAAGTTCACCCAGACGAAGGCCGCGGCCGCGAGCAGCAGGGCGGCGATGAGGAAGCGGGCCGTCCTAGACAGTTGCATCTACTCCAGCTCCCCTGGGTCGACGCCCGTGTAGACGTAGACCGTGAAGTTGTATGAGGCGTTGAGCATCGGGTCGACCGAAGCGTTGTCCTCGAGGGAGAGGGAGACGTTGCCAATCTTCGTGAACCGCTGCAGGCCCTCGAGGCTGCCGAGGAAGGCCATCGTGTCGCCGTACGTGCCCTGGGTCGCGACGCTGAAGCCGATCGGGCGCACGTCCTGGATCTGCTCGTTGGCCGAGCCCTGGCTCAGGCGCTGGACGAGCACGTCGCTGCTGGCCGCCGAGCCCCTCAGCTGGTCTATGAGGCCGGAGATGTCGCTCTCGCGGGGAAGCTCGGAGAGGAAGATACGCCTGTCCTCCTCGAGCTGCGCCACCGCCAGCCGCAGGTCGGGGAGGTTGCGCCTGGCGTCCTCGCCGCGCTGGATCTCGATGTCCAGCCTGGAGATATCTGCCTCGAGCTGCGTTATCCGGTCCTGCGTCGGCCGGTACATGTAGAAGTACCAGAGGGCGCCGGCCACCAGCGACAGGACGATCGCGATTATCGCGAGGTCGCGCTGGCGCAGCTTGCTGAAGCTGAAGTTGCGGAACATCAGCGGTCCTCCGCCACGGAGCCGACGGTGAGCGTGTAGTCGTAGAGGTCGCTATCCGACTGCCGTTGGGCG
>CAZMFX010000171.1:0-1039 GCA_964565625.1 uncultured bacterium | reverse complement strand
CGCTCTGGAAGGCGACGCCGTAATCCGACGATCCTTCGAGTGCCCGTATGAACTGGGCCAGCACCTCCGTCGAGACGACCGTGCCGCTGATGTTCATCTCGGCGACTATCGGACGCCCCTCGTAGCGGGCCGGGTCGGACCTGGCGGGCACGACGCTCGACATGCTGAGCTGGCGGAAGTCGATGTTGGGCCGCCCAGATGCCCCCTGGGCGGGCAGCGTCTCGAGCAGGCCCGAGATCTCGCCCGTCCACACGATGCGGTTCTCACGCACGGAGCGGGCGACCGCGATGAGCTCGTTCAGCTGCTGCTGCCTGGCGAGGAGATCGCGCTGCTCGCGCAGGAATGGCTGCAGGAGGGCGAGCTGGTCCTCGCGGGCCAGCTTCTCGCGTTGCAGGTTCGCTTCCGTCGTGCTGGCGAAGTACTGCAGCAGGGCCGCAGTGCCCAGCACGAGGAGAGGGAACAGCACGATGAGAAGGCGCCAGTAACCTGGCTCGCGGACGCGGCGCAGGTTCTTCGGGAGGAGGTTGATGTTAATCAATGCCAGCCACCCCCCTCAGGGCCAGGCCAAGCGGGACCGCGAACTCGGATGCAACCTTCTTGAGGTACTGGGTGTCGAAGCGGTTCTCGTCGATGTTGATGGTCAGCCACGGGTCGCCGAGCTCGACGCGGAAGCCGAGCGCGTCGCCGATGGCTTCCGGCAGGCCGCGCAGCTTGGCGCCACCGCCCGTCACGAGCATGCGGCTTATGTTGGCGTCGCCGCTCTGCACCCTGAAGAACTCGAGGGAGCGCCTTATCTCCGTCGTCAGCTCGACGAGGACCGGCCGCAGCGACTCGTAGACGCGGCCGGGCGAAAACTGCTCGCGCTTGGCGTCGAAGTTGAGGAGCTCCTCTTCGTCCTCGGTGGGGATGGTGGCGGTGCCGTAGGAGAGCTTGGCCTCCTCGGCGCTGTCGAAGTCGAGGCCGAAGGCGCGCTGGATGGCGGCGGTGAAGTCATCGCCGGAGACGCCGATGTTGCGGTTCATCAAGACCCGCTCGCCGC
>CAZMFX010000170.1:0-4339 GCA_964565625.1 uncultured bacterium | reverse complement strand
ACTTCGCTCCGACCACGTACTACGACGGTCAGGGCTTCATGGTCCGCAAGGACTCCGGCATCGACACGCTGCAGGACTTCGAGGGACGCTCTATCTGCGTGCAGTCCGGCACCACGACCGAGACGAACCTCGCCACGACGATGGCCGGCCTGGGCGTCGAGTTCACGCCGGTGATCTTCGAGACCGCGCCAGTGCTCGCGTCGGCGTACGACGACGGTCAGTGCGACGGCTGGACGACGGACGGCTCGGGCCTCGTCTCCATCCAGGGCACCCTGCGCGTGCCGGAGGACCACAAGATCCTGCCGGTGTTCATCTCCAAGGAGCCGCTCGGGCCGTCAGTGCTCCAGGGTGACGACCAGTGGTTCGACATCGTCAAGTGGACCGTCTTCGCGCTGTTCAACGCAGAAGAGCTCGGCGTCACCCAGGCCAACGTCGACGACATGCTCGTCTCGGCCACCGACCCGCAGGTCAAGCGCCTGCTCGGCGCCCCGGGCAGCGAGAGCTACGTAGAGCAGCTGGGCCTCCCGGCGGACGCGTTCTACAACGCGATCAAGGCCGTCGGTAACTACGGCGAGATATTCGACCGCCACCTGGGCGCCGGCTCCGTCTTCAACCTCGAGCGCGGCCTCAACGACCAGTACTACAACGGCGGCCTGATATACGGCTACCCGTTCAACTAGGAAGCGCCCCAGCCCCCAAGGCAGGCGCGGGAAGCTTAGGAAAGAAATAGGTAGGTAACCGGAGATCGCCAGGGCGGACTTGGAACCAGAGTCCCGCCCTGGCGACCTGGGTACTGGGGACCGATGACGCGATTTTTCGAGTCGATATCTCATGAGGTCGTGATGCCGAGCTGATGGCAGACAGCGCTTCCGCCGCCACGCGTATACCGTTCTGGCGCAACGTCAAGACCATCACGGTCATCGCGCAGATCGTGTTCGTACTGCTGCTCGTCGCCGGCATCGTGGTCCTTGTCAACAACGTGACGACTGCGCTGGCGCGCGCCAACCTGCCCGCCGACTTCTCGTTCCTCGGCCGGCGGGCCGGCATACCCATCGCCGAGACCCCCATCCCGTACACGGTCACGGACTCGTACGCCAGAGCCCTCCTCATCGGCTTCCTGAACACGCTCAAGGTCGCGATCGTCGGCGTGGTGCTGGCCTCGCTCATCGGCGTGCTCGTCGGGGTCATGCGCCTGTCCACCAACTGGCTCGTGAGGTCCATCGCGACCGTATACGTCGAGCTGCTCCGCAACATCCCGCTCGCGGTCCAGATCGTGTTCTGGTACGCGGCTATCTTGCTCCCGTTCCCACCGCGCATAACCGACCCGATAGCGCTTCCCGGCGGGCTGCTCCTCTCGAACATCGGGCTGGCGGCACCGTGGGTATACCCGACGTACCGCTTCGGCGCCTGGGCGCCATGGCTCGTAGGGGCCGTGCTGGTGGCCATCGCCGTCGGCATATGGCGCAAGCGCAGCCTCGAGCGCCGGGACGTCGTCGGCGTGGTCTGGTACTACCCCGTGCTCGCCTTCGCCATCGTGGCCGGTGTCGGGTACATGGTGGCATCGATCGACCGGAGCGTGCCGGCGGACCTGGCGTTCGACTTCGACGCCGCACGCGGGCGAGGCTCCGTGTACCGGCAGACGGACGCCGGCAGGGAGAGCGTCGCCTACGTGCCCGTCCGCATACGGATCGAGTCCGCTCAGCTCACCGAGACCTCCCAGAACATCGCCGAGTCCCGCGAGGTGGTCGGGTCTACCGTCCGGTTCCCGCTCTTGAGGCCTTCAGAGGCCGAGTCGTACGAGATGGACTTCGCCGATCCCCAGGCGGCGGAGGCCGCCGGCTACCAGCTCCACTTCGACAAGTTCCCGTCGGTCGCCACCATCTACGTCGACCGCAACGGTAACGGCAAGTTCGACAGGGGAGAGCAGCTGGACCCCGAGACCGGCCGCGGTTACAACGGCGTCGAGATGGTCCTCAACGTCACGGGCTTCGAACGCACGATCGTTAGCGACCGCGACGGCCAGGTCCGGACCCCGCTGTTCAAGGTCCCTCCTGACCCGGACGCGGATGTCGCGCAGGAGGAGCAGGCGGCACCGGCGGCGCGAGGCCGGTTCTCGGCCTTCGGCCGGGCCGCGACCCAGCAGGAATCGTCGTCGGAACTGGAGTCGGAGACGGAGATCCTGGGCGTCGGTCCGCTCGTCGTGTCACGGGTCAACATCCCGGTTTCCAACTACGAGGGCGGGGCGCGGTTCACGGTCAACTACCTGGCGCTTCTCCTTGCGCTCGTCATCTACACCTCCGCGTTCATCGGCGAGATAGTCCGCGGCGGCATCCAGGCCGTGTCAAAGGGCCAGACAGAGGCCGCCAACGCCCTCGGGCTGTCCGGTTACCAGACGTTCTCGCTCGTCGTGTTCCCACAGGCGATGCGCATCGTGCTGCCGCCGATCATCAGCCAGTACCTGAACCTGACGAAGAACTCGTCGCTCGCTCAGCTGGCCGGCTACGCTGAGCTGTTCGTGGTTGCCAGCGTCGTAAGTAACCAGACCGGAGCGGCCATCCCGATCGCCCTGCTGCTCGTTGGCTCCTACCTCGCCATCAGCCTGGCGTTCTCGCTGGTCCTCAACAAGGTGAACGACCGTCTCGCACTGGTGGAGCGTTAGAGATGTACGGACTGATCGAACCCAGACCGGCGCCGGTGCCCACCCGCGGTGCGGGCGTCTGGCTCCGGCGCAACCTGTTCTCCTCACCCTTCAACACCGTCCTCACGATCGTCGCGGGCGCGTTCGCCGTGATCGCGATGGTCGGGATCCTGCGCTTCGTCTTCGTCGAGGCGTCATGGGGCCAGGTGTGGGCGAACATGAAGCTGTTCGGCGTCTACCGCTACCCGTTCGACCTGCTGTGGCGGCCGTTGACGATCGTCGCGGTGATGATGGGCCTTCTCGGCGTCATGTCCGGCGCCACAGGGCGTGGCTCCATAGTCGCCAACGCCTTCTTCGCGATAATGGGCCTGGTTCTGCTGCTATCCGTCCTGGCCGTGCTGTTCTGGCCGTCGGTGCGCTTCCTGTGGCCGATGGTCCTGCTGGGAGGCGCCCTCGGTTTCTTACTCGGCAGGGCGTTCCCCGGGGTCGTCCGGTACCTGACGTGGGCGTGGGTCGTCTGGCTCTTCGGTGGGCTCGCGCTCCTCTACGGGTTCATCCCTGGGTCCGGCCTTCTGCGTATCGTGCCGTCGCGCGACTGGGGCGGCTTCCTGTTGACGATCGTGCTGTTCACTGGCATCGTGCCGAGCTTCCCTATCGGCGTCGCGCTGGCGCTCGGGCGCGCCAGCAAGATGCCCGCCATCAAGTACTTCTGCATCGGCTTCATCGAGGTCGTCCGCGGCGCTCCGCTGATCATGTGGCTCTTCATCGCATCGTTGCTGCTGCCGCTCATCCTCGACATGGACGCGAACGCGCTCCCGGCCATCCTCCGCGCCTACGTCGCGATAACGCTCTTCTCCGCCGCCTACATGGCGGAGAACGTGCGCGGCGGGCTGCAGGCGGTTCCACGTGGACAGGGCGAAGCGGCGCGGGCCCTGGGGCTGTCCGGTTGGCAGACGACCCGCCTGATAGTCCTCCCGCAGGCCCTGAGGGCCGTGATCCCCGCCATCGTCGGTCAGGCCATAGGCCTCTTCAAGGACACCTCTCTGGTATTCATAGTCGGCCTCGCGGACTTCTTCAGGGTCGCAGACATCGTCGCGGTGCAACCGCAGTCTCTGCTGGTGACGGGCGGGGTGAAGCTCGAGGTCTACATGTTCATCGCCGTCATCTACTTCTTCTTCGCGTACCGGATGAGCGTTGCGTCGCGGCAGCTCGAGCGGGAACTGGGCGTCGGCGTCAGGTGATCAGGTCGAGTCAGAGCGCGGCTCTCAGCCGCCGCACTTCAGGAGGTCGAGGATGAGCGACGCGGTCGCCGGCAAGGTGGTCAGGGCGGACGCCCCAGAGGGCGGGCAGAAGATAATCGAGATGGAGGGCGTCAACAAGTGGTTCGGCGACTTCCACGTGCTGCGCGACATAAGCCTTTCCGTCAACAAGGGCGAGGTCGTCGTGGTCATCGGGCCGTCCGGGTCCGGCAAGTCGACGCTGATCCGGTGCATCAACAGGCTCGAGGAGCACCAGGAGGGGAAGATCATCGTCGACGGCGTCGAGCTCACCGACGACGTGCGCGCGATCGACCAGATCAGGCGCGAGACGGGCATGGTCTTCCAGCAGTTCAACCTCTTCCCGCACCTAACGGTGCTGGACAACGTCACGCTCGCGCCCATAAGGGTCCGCAAGTGGAAGAAGAGCAAGGCGGAGGAGCGG
>CAZMFX010000169.1:0-4358 GCA_964565625.1 uncultured bacterium | reverse complement strand
CCGAGGTCGACGAGCATCACGTGCTCGGCCCGCTCCTTCTCGTCGGCCAGCAGCTGGGTGGCGAGCGCGGAGTCCTCTTCCGGGGTAGCCCCGCGCCAACGGGTTCCTGCGATAGGCAAGGTCTCGACGCGCCTGCCCGTCGCGCGCACGAGGCTCTCCGGGCTGCTGGCGACGAGCGTGACCGGCCCCAGGTCAAGGTAGCCAAGGTAGGGGCTGGGGTTGATCGTGCGCAGTGCGCGGTAGACCGCGAACGGGTGTACCCCGAGGTCTGCCGACTGCCTGAGGCTCGGCACGACCTGGAAGACGTCACCCGCGTGTATGTACTCCACGGCCCTGCGCACCGCGGCCTGGAAAGCGGCCTCGTCCATGTTCGTGGTGAACTCCGTGGCGCTGCCTGCCCTGTCGCCCGGCACGCCCGGCAGCGGCCCGCGCAGCCGCTGGTAGGCAGCGTCGACTGCCGCGTGCGCCCTTGCCATGTCCGCATCGTCGCCCTCGACGGCTGGCGCGACGATGTATAGCTTCCGCTTCAGGTGGTCGAAGACGACGATCAGCTCGGGCTCGATGAACAGCATGTCCGGTATGCCCAGCTCGTCCGGGTTGGCGTCCGGCAGGCTCTCGTAAGCCCTCACGAGGTCGTAGCTCGCGTACCCAACGGCGCCGGCCCACAGGGGCGGCAGGTCGGGCGCCGGCGCGCATTCGCGGACGACCGCTGCCCACAGCTCGCGCAGGGGGTCGTCCGTGGCGAAGGTGCGTGACTCACCGCCCGAGACGGTCGTGACCTGCCTGCCGCGCGCGCTGACGCGGCGCCTCTCGCCGGTCCCGATGAAGGAGTAGCGAGCCACGCGCTCGCCCTGCTCTACGCTCTCGAGCAGGAACGACGGGTGGCCCGCCACCTTGAGGTACGCCGTTAGCGGGGTCTCCAGATCGGCGAGCAGTTCCCGGAAGACCGGTACTGTCCTACTCACCTGCTCGCCGGAACCCGTGGCGGTTCCGGGCGGATCTTCTGCTGCAGCCTTCCTGGCTGGAGCGCCGACGTTCGACGCTGTCTGAGGCATACCGGGTACTCCGTTCGGTAGTCGAGTGTCTGAGGTAGACGCGCCCTTACCGCTTCTCGGCCGGGGCGCGGGCCGCGATCAGGCTCGGCGCGCTGGCGTCGCGCGCCAACGCCATCGACCGCAGCTGCACTCGAGAACCAGGTTCACCGGCATGCGCCGGAGCATAGCGCGCGAGGCTAAGACTCGTCTCTGGGAAGGAACATCCCGATGGCGTGGAACCCGGCGTCGACGTAGAGGGTCTCGCCGGTAACGCCCCCGCCCAGCTGTTCGGAGAGCAACGCGAATCCCATCGCACCGACCTCCTCCGCCGTTATGTTCCGCTTGAGCATGGAGAGCGAGCCGGCGTGCGAGTACATGTCGCCGAACCCCTGTATGGACCGAGCGGCTATCGTGCGAACGGCCCCCGCGCTGATGGCGTTCACCCTGACGCCCTGCGGGCCGAGGTCGTAAGCCAGGTAGCGAACGCTGGCCTCGAGGGCCGCCTTCGCCACCCCCATCATGTTGTAGTGCGGCACCACCCGCTCGGCAGCCAGGTAGGTGAGCGTGAGGATGCTGCCGCCAGTGCCCATGAGCTTGGCGGCGCGCTGCGCCACGGCGACGAGTGAGTAGGCCGAGACGTCCATCGCGGTTTGCCAGTCGGCGCGCGTCGTCTCCAGGAACGGCCGCTCGAAGGTGGCGGGCGGCGCGAAGCCGATCGAGTGGACGAGGTAATCCAGCCCGCCCAGCTCGGTACCGACCTGGTCGAAGAGCCTATCGAGGGCCGCGTCGTCCGTGACGTCCGCTTCGACGAGGACGGGAGCCTCGAGCCCTTCCGTCAGCTTCTCGAGCGAGGGCCTTATGCGCTCGCCCTGGTACGAGAACGCCAGCCGCGCCCCCGCGCGGGCCAGCGGTTGCGCTATGGCCCAGCCTATCGAGCGCTGGTTCGCAACGCCCATCACCAGGCCCTTCTTGCCGCTCAGATCGACCTCGTACATGATCGGTTCTCCTTAGGTGCTCGTCCAGCGCGCGGGCTCGGCGGCTCGTGTGGTGCGCGAGCCCATCTCTCAGGCTACGCGCCGCTCAGCCGTCCAGCATCAGGCGCTCGAAACGCTCGCGAGCGTTCTCGGCCTTCACGCGCTCTCCCCTGCGCTCCCACACGTCGGCAAGCCCCTCCCAAGCGATCTCGCTGTAGGGCTCGTGCTCTGTCATCGACTGGTAGATGCTCGTCGCCCTGGTGAGCTCGTTCATCGAGAGCGCCAGCTCGGCAGCGGCCTGCAACAGCGACAGGTGCTCTGACTGCAGGTTCTGCCTGATGGCGTCCACCCAGTCGGACTCGAAGCCCACCATGAAGTGGCCGCCGTAGAGCTTCGCGGCGGTCATGTGGTCTGAGAGCAGCTTGCTCTCACGCGCCTTGGCCGCCAGCTTGCGGTATGTGTCGACGTCGTAGTCGATGCTGAAGCTGTCCTTGAGGTAGTAGCGCCGGTTGGCGGACTCGACCAGCTCGCCGCCCATCACCTTGCGGAGCCGGTAGAGGGTCGTGTGGAAGCTCGAGGATGCCTTGGACTCGGTCTTCCCCGGCCACAACGCCTCTGCGACCTCGAAGGTGGCGACGCCCGAACGGTGCTCGAGCAGGTAGAAGAGGAGCTCCAGCGCCTTCATCGAGTCCCAGTCCAGCCTCTCGCCCTGGCGCGTGACCAGCGGCGGGCCGAAGCCGCGTGCGCTCACGACGCCCTCCAGCGGGCGCCTCAGCTCCTCTACGCGCCTCAGCCTGACCCTCACGGCCTCCAACAGCTCGTCCTTCTGGACGGGCTTCGTCAGGTAGTCGTCCGCGCCGAGCGTCATGCCGCGCCTCATCGAGCCGCGGTCCTCCAGGGCCGTAAGGAACAGGAACGGGACGCTCCTCAGCTCGGGGATCTCGTGAACCTTCTCGTAGAAGGCGAAACCGTCGAGCTGCGGCATCGAGACGTCTGACACGATCACGTCAGGCCGGAGGCCTTCCCTTATCTCCCCCAGCGCTTCGACGGGATCGTCCATGGTTAGGACGTTGAAGCCGGCCTGCGTGAGCGTCATCTCGCTCACCTTGAGCATGGCGGGCTCGTCGTCAACGACCAGTACGAGCGTCGTCATCGGCAGAAGTCTAACCTCTCGCCAGTCGGGGCCACTGAACGCACCCGCCAGCCGGCCCTCAGGACTCGCCCCACGAAGATGTCTCCTGGTAGTGGACGAGCGCGCTGAACTCCACGCCGCCGGACACCAGGGGAGCGGTGCTGAACTTGATGTCGACTATGACGTCGTCCCTGCTGAGCGCGTCGACGAAGTCACGGAGCCGCCGCTCGAAGTTGTCGTGATCGTTCGAACTTATCAACTTGAACTTGGGGTCCATCCTCCAACCTCCCAAGGCACGCAGTTGCCGCTTGCTCTTCCCGTACGCCTCGCGCCGGGACCTCGTCGGCCCGCTAGGACCGTGTCGGCCGATGATATGCGCGAAGGACGGTTGTTCCGGGCGAAATGTTCCCCACCGCGCTAGTCTTGTGCCTTATGTCTCACGCAGACGGGGTGAAGCCCCGGCCGCGCCATGAGCTCGTGATGCGCGCGGTTCACCC
Source organism: uncultured bacterium (assembly GCA_964565625.1). GTDB lineage: Bacteria > Deinococcota > Deinococci > Deinococcales > Trueperaceae > DASRWD01. The sequence goes on along the minus strand of CAZMFX010000169.1, from coordinate 721 downwards.
TCTCGTAGGTCCGGGGGTGCGGCTCCTCGCCAGAGCCGGCCTCGAGCCGTGGCAGGTCGTCGTCAGCCACGGCGTGCTTGGCGTCATCGCCGCCGCGCTCATAACGTCGCCCGCTCACGGCGCGTGGGTGGCCGCCGCCGTGCTTCTGGTGGCCCGGACCGTTCTGGACAACCTCGATGGCGCGCTCGCGAGAGCAACGGGCCGCGTGACCGAGTTGGGGCGCTACCTCGACACAGGCGTCGACCTCATCGTCACCGTGTGCGTCTTCGGCGCGCTCGCCTCGCACGGCCCGCCGGCCGCCGCCGCATGCGCGTTCCTCGTCCTGACGATCCTGCTCTCCTATGACTTCAACTCGGAGCGGCTCTACCGCGAGGCGCACGGTGATGCCATGGTCGCAGGCCATGCGGCCCCGGCCGCGGTAGGCGCGCCGGCAGGGCTCGCGCTGCGGGCCTTCCGCGGCCTATACACGCTGCTGCTGGCGCCGCAGGACAGGGCCGTCAGGCGGGTGGAGCGGCGCCTGCTGGAGAGCGCGGCCGGCAAACCGTTAGCCGACATTGGTGACGCCGAGCGTCGCTCGTGGTGGGGCCTCGGTTCCACGGCGGCGCTCGTGAACCTGGGGCTCAGCACCCAGCACGTTCTCCTTGGCGCGTGCCTCGTCCTGGGCATCCCGTTCGCGTACGTGTGGCTGGTTCTCGCACAGGGCGTGTACCTTGTCATCGTG
>CAZMFX010000168.1:0-4466 GCA_964565625.1 uncultured bacterium | reverse complement strand
GCTGGCGTACGGCGAGCAGCGAGTGCTGGAGATCGCGCTGGCCTTGGCCGCCAAGCCGCGACTGCTCATGCTGGACGAGCCGTTCGCTGGCATGAACGAGACCGAGTCGAACGAGACCATGGCGCTTATCCATCGCATCCGGGACGCCGGCACCACCGTCCTAGTCATCGACCACCACATGCAGACCATGGCCAGAGGTTGCGACCGGCTGGTCGTCATGGACCACGGCGTGAAGCTGGCGGAGGGCGCCCCCGGGCCAGTGACGCAGGACCCGAAGGTAATCGAGGCGTACCTGGGCGCGAGCGACGACGTCAGGCCCCCGAGAACGACTGCGGAAGACGACGCCGTCCTGGCGTTCGAAGGCGCGAGCGTCTCGTACGGACGTGTGCGGGCGCTAGACGGCCTGGACCTGAGCGTCAACCGCGGCGAGATCGTGGCTTTGGTGGGAGCGAACGGGGCGGGGAAGACCACGGCCCTTAGGGCTGTCTCCGGCCTGGTTCCCCTGAGGGCAGGCGCGATACGTCTGCTGGGCCGCGAATTGGGGGGCATCAGCCCCGCCGGCCGCGTGCGGCTGGGCCTCGCTCATTGCCCAGAGGGCAGGGAGGTCTTCCCGAGGATGAGCGTCCTCGAGAACCTCGAACTTGGAGCGGGAGCCGGCAAGCGCCCCAGCAAGGCAGCCCTCGAGCACGTGTACGGCCTGTTCCCGCGCCTCGAGGAGCGACGCGATCAGACGGCCGGCAGCCTCTCGGGCGGCGAGCAGCAGATGCTCGCCATAGGCAGGGCGCTGATGTCGGAGCCGCAGGTACTGCTTCTCGACGAGCCGACTCTGGGCCTCTCGCCTCTGCTGGCGCGAGAGGTTGCCGAGGCGCTTACCCGCCTCAACGAAGAGGGCATGAGCATCCTACTGGTCGAGCAGAACGCCGTCCTGGCGCTGGCCGTGGCGCACCGTGCGTATGTCCTTGAGAACGGGCGCGTGGCGCTGCAGGGGCCAGCCGCGGAGTTGCGGGAGGACGAGGCCGTCAGGCGGGTGTATCTCGGGGCTTAGGGTCGACTGCCGTGCGAAGACTTACTTACTGAAGCTCGTAATTGCTGAAATCATGATTTTAGGCAATTATGATTGCGATGAACTCGGAGCTGATAGACCGCGACCTGGAGGTGGCGCGCCTGCGTGAGCTTACGAACGCAGGATCACAGAAGCTTGCGCTTCTGACCGGTCCCAGGCGCGTCGGCAAGACCTATCTGTTGAATAACGTCTGGAAGCCAGAAGACTACTTCATATTCACCGCCGCACGCACTTCTCCAGAACTGAACAGGCGTCAGGTCGTGGAGGACTTCGCGCGGTGGACCCGAGAGAAGCTCGAGCCTGACGATTATCCCACCTGGCGAACTGTATTCAGCTTGTTGCTGGATTCGAACCGTTCGCACCCTCGAGTAATCGTCTTGGACGAGTTCCAATACCTTGCCGACGGTGAGAAGGGGCTCGCCGAGGTCGCCAGCGAGCTGAATGCCGTCTGGGAACGTCCAAGGATGCGCCGAGATCTCCTCCTTGTGCTAACAGGCTCGGTGATTAGCGCCATGGAGGGCTTGGCCGCCGGTGGTGGGCCGCTATATGGGAGGGCAGACTGGCAAGCCAGACTACGGCCGTTCGACTACTGGTACACGCAAGAGATGGTGCCCTACTTGGACCTCCGTGACAAGGCCCAGCTGTATGGCGTGTTCGGTGGGATGCCTCGCTACCTTTCGGCAGTTGATGCGGAACGACCACTGAAGGACGAGATCATCAGGCTGCACCTCGAACCGCACGGTGAGGTGCGACAGCTTCTCGAAACGGCCCTAGACCAAGAGGAGGGGCTTAGGGAGGTTCCCAGCTACCGGGCGATTGTCCGGTCCATAGCGGTTGGCGCAACCACACTTAACGAGATCGCCCAGCAAGCCGGCCTGCCAAGCGATGCGGCCCTACGCGACAAGCTGAGACGACTGCAAGATCTGGGGTATCTGGAGGAAGTGAGCAACTATGGTCGGGCATCCAACGCAGCGCGTCGTTACGCGGTAGCCGACCCGGCACACAGGTTTCATCAGCGCTTCGTCGAACCCAACACTTCCATGCTGGAGCGCTTCTCACCAGAGCAGGTGTGGGACGACGTTGTCGCGCCGGCGCTAGACAGCTACATGGGCCGCGAGTTCGAGAAGATAGTTGCCCAGGCCTACGCTCGTCTAGCAAAGGCTAGGAAGCTTCCCCTTGTGCGTGAATGGAGCCGCTGGGAAGGCTCGGTGCGCGACGGCGGTTCAGTAGAAATGGACGTAGTTGCTCGACTGAGTGACAAGGGCCGGTACCTGACAGGGTCCATCAAGTGGAACGCCACTCCGCGCGGCGTGTCGGACTACTGGAAGCATTTGCGGTCACTCGAGCGGCTGGCCAATAGCGGACACTCCTGGGCGAACTCTGCCCTGGACGTGCTATCGCCGATGCTATTCGTAGCCGCCGGCGGGTTCGAGGAAGGATTCGAGGAAGCGGTAAGAAGGGACGGCCGTAATGTGATTCTCTGGATGCTCGAGGACCTATACATAGAGATCTAGCGTCGCAAGAAGGTGTCTCGCTCCTAAGCCGAGTACCGCCCGGACCGTATCTTCACCGACCTGGCATCGCACGCGAAGGACTGGGTGATCGTCTCCACCAACAGCTCGCGCGCGCCCTCGTTCAGGTCGCCTGCCAGTTCGATCGTAGCCGTGCCCCGCGCGGCATCGCGACCGCCGGTCGCGGGGAAGAAGCCCAGGGCCCCTACGATCTCGCACAGGTCCTCGACGGCACCAGCCGAGCTCTCCTTGAGCCCGCCTACCTCCAGAACGTTCCAAGGCACTCCCCAGCGGCGGTTCTCTGTGGCCTCGCACAGGTCGGCAAGCACCTGCTCGTCCACGGTCCAGAAGTCAACGGAACCCGCCGACCGCTCGCGCTTGTCCCAGTAGTGGAGCGTCATGTCCACGGGATGGGACTCGTTCTGCGAGACGACGAGGAACGGCACGCGCCTGTGGCGAGAGTCGAGGCTGCCGAAGGACTCCTGCCACACCGTGGTTGGGTCGTTGGCCAGGGTCAGCTCCAGCGATTCGCCGTTCATGCCAGCGTGCAGCAGTTGAGGGCTGCCCGCCAGCGGGCCGCCGCCAAGTAGCCGGGCCTCGAAGAGCGCGAAGGCCAAGCCGGCCGACTCCAGCAGAACGTCCATGTCCGCGCCCCTCCACTCCTGGTCTCGAGCCCAGTGCATGAGGGTATGCGCCAGCGTCTCCGAAGCCTCGCCCAGCCGCTCGACGCGCTTGGCGCAGTCGTCGCACAGGAACGTCCCGCCGTCCTCGTACCGCGGGCGGCCGGAGACCAAGCCGCAGCGCGCGCACAGGCTCCACTCGTTCATCGCCCTTACCTCCTCGGACCGCGACATGGACTCGAGGTTAGGGGCGGTACATGACAGCCGGTGAAGTGCTGGGTGACACCTGTTCTCACGGGGGTTCTTACCTGGCGGCGGCGCGGGGTCGGCGCACGTGTCGTTCTGAGCTGCCCGGCTGGGTCTGGGCCCTTGGCGTCCCGGAGCTGCCCGCCGTCTCACTGCGGCCTAACTGCCAGCGCTCATCGTCGGACTAGCCGCATTCAGGTTCGCCTCGCGCGGACCACCCGACCGATCAGGAGGTCGATGATGCACGTCCAGGACATGCTGAGGACCCATCCGCTCGCCGGAGACTCGAGCCTGCAGACGCTCGTCGACTGCGTCTCGGCCTGTTACGCCTGCGCCCAGTCGTGCACGAGCTGCGCCGATGCCTGTCTGAGCGAGGAGGACGTCGCGGAGCAGCGGCGTTGCATCCGGCTATGCCTGGACTGTGCCGACGTCTGCGCGGCGACGGGCGCGGTAGCGACGCGGTTGAGCGAGCGGGATAGCCGTGTGTTGGGGGCCCAGCTGAGCGCATGCATTGAGGCCTGCAGGGTGTGCGCGGAGGAGTGCGAGAGGCACGCGGCGCACATGGAGCATTGTCGGGTGTGCGCAGCCGCCTGCCGCGAGTGCGAACGGGCTTGCGAGGGGGTGGTGGGGAGCATGAGGATGTAGTTGTCGAGCTCCATATCGCCACCGGTCACCGACGAGTTCTGTGTGGGCACCTAGTGTTGTTAGTCAATGCCTAGTCAACATTGCATCTGCTTTCAACATGAAGGGAACCAAACTAGGTGAGCGTGGCAATTATTACGGGCTCGGGTGGCCTGATAGGTTCTGAAGCCGCGAGGCACTTCGCCGGCCGCGGACTCGATGTCGTAGGGATCGACAACGATATGCGCATGCGCTTCTTCGGAGAGGAAGCGTCGACAGCATGGAACATAGAAGCGTTGCACAAGGAGCTAAAGGGCTCTTACAACCACGAAACCGTCGATATTCGAGACCGAACTGCCCTCGAGGGCATATTCAAGTACTTTGGCAGGGATATCGCCCTCGTAG
>CAZMFX010000167.1:0-4571 GCA_964565625.1 uncultured bacterium | reverse complement strand
GCGCGCCCCACGAGCACGGCTCGAGCGCCCAGCGCCAGCGCCTTGGCAACGTCACCGCCACGGCGGATGCCGCCGTCCAACAGCACCTCGACTTGGCCGCCAACCGCATCGAGTACCTCAGGCAGGACTCTCAAGGTGGGCGCAACGCCGTCAAGCTGTCGGCCGCCGTGGTTCGAGACCACAACGGCAGCGGCCCCCGCGTCCACGGCGCGTAGTGCGTCGTCGGCGGTGTGTACCCCCTTGACCACGATGGGGCCGCCCCATGCTTCTGCGATCCAGGCGATGTCCGACCACGAGACGGCCGCGGCCGCGAGCTGGGCCCCTATGTCCGTGTAGGGCATTGGGCCCTCTGGCAGCATGATGTTGGGGAAGGACATCTGCGCCCCGTCGCGCCAGAAATCGAGCAGCCATCCGGGCCGCGACAGGATCTGCGGCACGTACGGCAGCATCTCGGGGAGGCGCCGGGCGATCAGCTGAGGAGAACCGTTGCGGATGTCGCGCTCGCGCATGCCCGCTACCGGTGTGTCGATAGTGACGATGAGCGCGGAGTAGCCGCAGGCCTTGGCCCTTTCGATCGCCTTCAGGCCAACATCCCGCCCTCCGCAGAGGTAGAGCTGGTACCAGGTGGGCCCGGTGGTGGCCTCCCTTACCTCCTCAAGGCGCGTGCCGGAGAGGGTAGAAAGGCAGTAGATGGTGCCTGCGTCGCCCGCCGCGGCGGCAGCCTGTGCCTCACCTCGCGGCCAGAACATGCGGCTCGAGCCTACCGGGCCAAGGATCACGGGAAGCGAGAGCTCGTGCCCCAGCACCGTCGTCGAGAGGTCAACCTCCGGGTGCACGACCGCCGACCGCGGACGCCAACCGATCTCCGAATAGACCGACTCGTTTGCCCTTAACGTGCGCTCGTCCTCGGCGCCGCCATCGATGTAGTCGAAGGCCATACGGGGTAATCGGCGCCGCGCACGCTGACGAAGGTCGTGGATGTTTACGACTGTGGGTCCCAAGCGTGACAACAATCCAACTCTAGCTCAAGCCCAATCCCTTGCGGTCCGTCATCGCTTCGCAGCTTGCCAATGCTGCCTAGAGGCCGCGTCGCTACACGGGCGAGCCTGCTGCGTACGGTGCCAGGGAAAGGAACTTGGCGAGCGACGGGGCGCCAAGTCACGAGAGAGACGGTCCCCGCGCCCGAGTCGGGAGATGCGGTCGAGTCGGCCGGCTAGCGAGACCGATCGCTTCGGCCGTTGCCGCCCGACGCGGCCAGCTTCAGGAAAGACCGGTGCATGCGATCGTCGCCCCCCAGCTCCGGGTGGAACACTGTCGCGAGGAGCCGCTCGCCTGTCACGTACACGGGCTCGCCGCGCCACGTGGCTCGGACCGCGACGTCCGCGCCGATCGCCAAGAAGCGTGGGGCCCTTATGAACAGCGCACGGAAGGGGCCGTCAAGCCCGTCTATTTCGAGCTCCGCCTCGAAGGAAGCGACCTGCCGGCCGTAGTCGTTGCGCGCCACCGTCATGTCGAGAAGCCCGAGTCGCGGCTGGTCTGGGAAGCCGGCGATTTCCTTCGCGAGGACGATCGCTCCGGCGCAGCTGCCCCAGAGCCACCCGCCCCCCGCGTGGAACTCGAGGAGGCCTTCGTCGAGGCCGTAGTCGCGCATGAGCTTCGCGATCGTCGTCGACTCGCCGCCGGGGATCACCACGCCGGCCAGGCCGTCTAGGTGGCGCGGCAGCCGGACCTCCACGACCTCGGCTCCGGACCGTTCCAGGGCGAGGCGGTGCTCCCTGAAGGCGCCCTGTAGCGCCAGGACCCCTACCCGCGTTGGGTGCGTACCCTCACCAACCGCGGCGCGCCAGGAGCTGGTCCTCGGCAAGCTCCTCCATACCGATGCCGACCATCGCCTCGCCGAGGCCCTTGGAGACCTCCGCGAGGATCGACGGATCGCCAAAGTGGGTCACGGCCTTCACGATGGCCTCGGCCCGGCGTCCCCACGCCGCTTGGCGCTTGCGCTCGTCGGGCTCACGGGCGGCGGCCTTAAAGATGCCCGAACCGACGAACACGCCATCGACGCCGAGCTGCATCATCAACGCGGCGTCGGCAGGCGTCGCTACGCCGCCGGCCGCGAAGTTGACCACGGGGAGCTTCCCGTTCTCATGGACGTACGAGACGAGATCGTAAGGGGCGCCGTGATCCTTGGCGTAGGTCATCAGCTCCTCGGGCGCCATGCCTTGTAAGGCCCGGATCTCGCCGATGACGCTACGGGCGTGGCGCACGGCCTCCACCACGTTCCCCGTGCCGGCCTCACCCTTCGTCCTTATCATCGCTGCGCCCTCACCGATGCGCCTGAGCGCCTCGCCGATGTTCGTGGCGCCGCAAACGAACGGCACCGTGAACGCGCGCTTGTCGATGTGGTACGCCTCGTCGGCCGGCGTGAGCACCTCCGACTCGTCGATGAAGTCCACGCCGAGATGCTGCAGGATCTGCGCCTCGACGAAGTGCCCGATACGTACCTTGGCCATCACTGGAATCGAGACGGCCGCGATGATCTCCTCGATCAGGGCAGGGTCCGACATGCGCGCGACACCACCCTGAACGCGGATGTCGGCCGGCACCCGTTCGAGCGCCATGACGGCGACGGCGCCTGCCTGCTCGGCGATGCGAGCCTGGTCGGCGGTAACGACGTCCATGATCACGCCGCCCTTGAACATCTCTGCGAACCCGGTCTTGACCGCGTGAGTGCCGGTCTGCCGCCGGGAATGATCCTGCCGATCGTCCACTGTGCCGCTCATGCCTCGCGCTCCTAACTGCCGTGGCCGCCATCTGGACGGTGTTCTCGCACGTCGTCACCGGCGGCTGCATCCTTCGCCCTGCCACTTATACCGCCGCTGACCATGACGGTCGTCGTCGGCTGCGAGCGTGCCGCGGGCGCCGCCGTCTGGGTCCTCGCCGTTCCGCAGATCCCCCGCCCCTGGGAATGTTAGTCCTGGGGCGGAGGTCATGTGGTCGTCCTCGGTGTGATGGTCGGTGGGGCGCTCGGCGCCCTTGCCCGCTACGCCGTCGGTCTTCTGCTCAGGTCGTCGCTCGTCGGGGCGGCCGGCGTCGCGTTCCCCCTGGGCACGCTGGTCGTCAACGTCCTCGGCTCTTTCCTGCTCGCGTTCGTGGGCGGTGTGGCGTTGCGCGGCGTGATCTCGCCGCGGGCACTCGTCTCGATCGGCACCGGGTTCCTGGGGGCGTTCACGACGTTCTCGACGTTCGCGCTGGAGAGCGACACGCTGCTGCGCGAGGGCCTGCCGTGGTGGGCGACGCTGTCCGTCGCGGGGAACCTGGTGCTCGGGTACCTGGCGATCCTGGCCGGAAGGGGGCTGGCATCCCGCTTGGCAGGCGGGTGAGAGGGTCGAGCGCCTGTTGTGACGCTACCGACCGGCTCGAGCATTGACCCCTCAGACTTTGCCCGTGTTTCTACATCTGATGCTATGCGGTCGCCGGTTGAGGCGAGTCCGCCGGCAACGCCACTCCAGCGGGTCCATCGCGGCCCAACGCCGGCACCTCGCAAGCCGGGAACATCTCCCGTAGCTTCGCCAGGAACACGCGTACGGCGGGCACTTTCAACGCGCCTGGCAGCAGGGCTACACCCAGGCTGCGGTCGAGGGCCGGCTCCAGCTCTAACACCTGGGTGCCGGTGGGGACCGCGTCAACGGTCAGACGAGGCATGAGCGCCACGCCCATTCCCCGGCCGGCCATGGCCAGCATGGTCGAGTCCTCGGCGATCTCCATGGTTGGCCGGAAGGTGGGATCGACGGCTTGCAGCGCCTCACGCACGGGCCAGGAGCACGGGCCGTTGCTCACGAGGATGGGCCGCTCCATCAGGTCCTGCAGGACGGGTCCGGCCGAAGGCAGCAGCCCGGCTGGCACCACCGCTACATACTCGTCTCGGAACAGCTCCCAGTAGATGGCGTCGTTCGCCAGTACCGACATGGTAAGCGCGATGTCCACTCGCCCCGCATGGAGGTCCGCCAGTTGGTCACGTGTGCGGCTGGACACCTCGCGCAGCTCGATGCGCAGGCCGGGGTGACTCGCCTTCAGCTCGCTCATCGCGGGCGCCAGGACGTGAGCTGCCAGAGACCGGAACGTGCTGACCCTCAGCTCGCCGCGCAGGTCGCCGCGGTCGAGTGACGCCTCTTGGTTTATGGCCGCCAGCGATCCCTCTACGGCCCGCGCATGGGCGGCGACGCGCTCTCCCACCGGGGTTGCGACCGCCCCGAAGCGCCCCCTGTCCAGGAGCTTGACGCCCAGCTCTTCCTCCAGCTCGGCGATGGCGTAGGAGACGGTGGACTGCGAGGTGCCCAGCTCCAGGGCCGCTTCCGAGAAGCTGCCGTGCTTGACGATGGCGAGCAGCGCCCGAAGGCCCTGGAGCTTCATGCTCAGAGTCTAGCGGCGGCTCGCGCGCGCAGCCTTGCCTTGGTCGCCTGACCTGTGCGAGGCAGGGGCTCGGCCTGGCCTTCCGTGCGTCGGATCGCCTGTCGTAGCTCGGATAGGAACTGGTCTGCGACCTCGGTCACCTGCTTCACGTCGCGCTCGCG
>CAZMFX010000166.1:0-4586 GCA_964565625.1 uncultured bacterium | reverse complement strand
CGCGCGCCACCACCGGACCAAGGTCTAGCAGGTCGACGAGCTTGGCGTGCAGGTGGCCGTTGCTCGCCACCAGCACGGGGTCGCCGAGGCGGTAAGGGGCACCGTCGTGCCCGGTGACGGCGCCGCCTGCCTCGGCGACGATCAGCACGCCGGCGGCCACGTCCCAAGGGTTGAGGCCGAGCTCCCAGAAGCCGTCAAGGCGACCCGCGGCGACGTAAGAGATGTCGAGCGCGGCCGCGCCGGGCCGCCTCACGGAGCGCACCTTGGGCAGCGTCCGAGCGAATACCTCTACGTTGAGGGCCATGCGGTCCTCGACGTACGCGAACCCCGTGGCCAACAGGGCCTGCCGGGGCTCTGCCGTCTGGGTGACGGAGAGCGGTCTGCCGTTCAGCCAGGCGCCGCCCCCCTTGACTGCCGAGAACAGCTCGTCGCGCTCCGGGTCGTACACGACGCCCACCACCAGCTCGCCGTCCGCTTCCAGGGCTATCGAGACGCAGTAGAACGGGAAGCCGTGCGCGTAGTTGACCGTGCCGTCGAGAGGGTCGACGATCCAGCGCATGCGCCCTGTCGCTTCGCTCCCCAGCTCCTCGCCCAGCACGACATGGTCGGGGTACGCCTCTCCGATGATCTCGCGTATGCGCTCCTCGCACCGGGCGTCTACCCAGGTAACCAGGTCGACGTCCGAGGACTTCGTCCGTACCCCCAAGTCGGTACCGCGGGCGTTGAGCTGGATGCGGGCGGCCTCGCGGGCGGCCGTGATCGCCGTCTTCAGGTAGCCTTCTACGGTCGTCTTCATGTGAAGACACTAACCAGTCGGGTCATCACCGCGCGCGTCGCGCAGGCGGCCTCACGGCGTCTGCTGCGGCGCAGTCTGTCGCTCATGGCGGCCCGCAGGGGGGAGCGGCGCCGGGGCGCCGGCGTGCGCCTCCACGAGCTCCCTGTCTTCCGCGACGGCGGCTGCCGACCGGTCGGACGAGGCGCGCTGTTCGGACTCGTGCGCCGTGGGGTCGTCGTCGACATCTGCGTCCGTCGTGAAGCCGCGTCCCGGCTTGTGGGCGAGGATCAGGCGAGCGTGCCTGTCGTACGTGATGAAGTTGTACGCCCAGCTGATCAGAGCGGATAGGCGGTTGCGGAAACCCGGCAGGTAGATGAGGTGCAGGAAGAGCCAACCGAGCCAGCCGAGGAACCCGCGCATGCGGATCCCGAGCAGCCGACGCGAGAGCTCCGCTATCCCGGCGCTGCGGCCGATTATCGCCATGTTGCCGAGGTCTACGTACCTGAACGGCTCGGTCTGGCGTCCCTGCATGCGCAGGACGACGTTGCTGGCGGCGCGCTTGCCGCTCTGGATGGCTACCTGCGCGACCTGCGGGTACGGCCTGCCGTTCTCGTCCTTGGCCCCCGCGAGGTCGCCGACCACGAACACGTCTGGCCTGCCCGTGAGGCTGAGGTCGGACTCGACGGGCACTCGGAACCCGCGCTCGAGCTCGACGCCGAGGTCCTCGCCGAGCGGGTGCCCACGTACGCCGGCCGCCCAGATTATCGTCTGGCTCGGGATGAACTCGCCCGACTTGAGGGTGATGCCCTCCGGCGCCGCCCGCACGACGGCGGACTGCAGGCGCACGTCAACGCCGCGCCTCCGCAGGACGCTCTCCGCGTAGCGACGCGACTTCGGCCCGAAGGTGCCCAGCACCTCGTCGCTCATCTCCACCAGCACGACGCGCGCCATCCGCAGGTCCAGCTCGGGGTACTCGGGCGGCAGCACGCGCTGGAACAGCTCGACGAGCGCCCCTGCCATCTCGACGCCTGTGGGCCCGGCGCCGACGATGACGAACGTGAGCGCGCCCTTGTCTATCTGCGAGTGGTCGACGGCGGCCTTCTCGAACCGCGACAGCACGTGGCCGCGCAGCTTCACGGCGATGTCGAGGTCCTTGAGAACGAAGGCGTGCTCCCTGACGCCCTGGACGCCGAAGTCGTTGTAGACCGCGCCCGCCGCGATGATCAGGTAATCGAACTCCACGGTGTCGCCGCCGGCGAGGACCAGCACCTTGGCGTCGTGGTCGACGTCGACCACGCGTCCCATCCGGAACCCCACGTTCTGCTGGTGCCGGAACACGTGCCGCACCTGGTGGGCGATGTCCCCGGCGTCCAGGGCAGCGGTCGCCACCTGATAGAGCAGCGGCTGGAAGGTGTGGAAGTTGTTCGAGTCGATGAGCAGTACGTCGACCGGCGCGTGCCGCAGGGCCTTCGCCGCGTTGAGGCCGGCGAACCCGGCTCCGACGATCACGACGCGCGGCTTGTTTGTTGCCTTCATGACGGCTCCTCACTCCGCCTGACGCCGGCCCTCTGGCCGTGCGCGGCCGCAGAGGTGGTGGGACGTATGTCCCTCGTGAAAGATTGTACAAGCTCACGGTGCGCGGTCCGGAACCCGGGATACGTTGACGTAGAACGTCGGGACGCCGGGTAAGGGGGCGGCTAGTGCGCTGCTCTCTCGGCGGTGGTTACCTGGACATCGCCAGCGCTATGCGCCTGCCCGTCGGGGTGTCTGCGATGCCGCCCTCGCCCGTCTCGCGGAGCTCCGGTGGCAGCAGGCGGCCGACAGAGGCCATCGCCAACACGACCTCGTCCGGCGGGATGACGGACTCTATGCCTGCCAGGGCCAGCTGGGCGGAAGCGACCGCGTGGACCGCGTAGAAGGCGTTGCGCGAGACGCACGGCACCTCGACGTAGCCGCCAACCGGGTCGCAGACGAGCCCGATCGTGTTCATGAGGGCCATCGCGGCCGCGTGGATGCATGCGCCGGCGTCGCCGCCCAAGAGCTCGGTTATCGCGGCCGCGGCCATCGCGGCGCTCGAGCCTATCTCCGCCTGGCAACCGCCTGTCGAGCCGGCGATGAACATGTGCTTGCCTATAACCTCTGCGACGCCGGCCGCGAGTATCAGAGGCATGACGAGCTCTTCGTCGCTGCGCCCCAGGTGGTCGGCGACGCCGAGCAGTGCACCCGGGACCGTGCCCGCGCTGCCCGCGGTGGGTGCCGCCACGATGCGGCCCATGCGCGCGTTCTCCTCGTTGACCGCCATGGCGTACGCCTGGACGCGCTTGAGCAGGGGAGAGCCGAGAAGGTCCTGAGCAGAGTCCAGCTGGTTCGCGTTCCAGCCGACCATCCCGGTGCGGCTCGCTTCGCGGGAGGCAAGCCCGCGTGCGATGGAGTCCCGCATCTCAGCGATGCGCGAGAGCATCGTCGCCTTCAGGCGCTCTGCGGCCTCCTGATCGTCGCCGACCTCGTCGCGCAGCACGAACTCCGATGCCTTCAGGTTCGTCGAGGCGATCTCCTCCAGCGTCATAGGTCGCCGGCCTCGTCTGTGCTGGTCGGGCCCTGCATCACCTCGGGTAGGGCCCTGAGCCAATGTATGTAGGTGAGGCTGCTCAGGTAGTCGAGGGCTTGCTGTGAGAGCGCCTTGTCTATCTCGACAGACATAAGAGCGTTGCCGCCGCGCTTCTCGCGCGCAGAGAATATCGTCCCGATGTTGCCGCCGTCGTCCGCGACGACCCCGGCAACGCGCGCGATGACGCCCGGCCTGTCGTGGTGGAGCGCCAGGATCGTGTAGTAGGAGCCGGAGAAGCGGGCGTCGAAGCCGTTCACCTGGCTCACCTGGACTATGCCGCCGCCTAGGCTCGAGCCGAGCAGCGAGAGGCTCTCGCCGTCGGCGTTGGCCTCGATGCGGACGCTGTTGGGGTGAACGTCGCCTAGGTCAGCGACGGCGAACTCGTACTCGAGACCCTGGTCGCGGGCCAGGTCGAAGGCGTCCCTTATCCGTGGGTCGTCAGGGAAGGCGCCGCACAGGCCGGCAACGAGGGCGAGCTCCGTGCCGTGGCCCTTCGCCGTCTTCGCGAAGGAGCCGTGAAGCACGAAGCGGGCGCTGCGAACCGGGGTCAACAGGCAGTGCCTGGCCAGGAGCGCTATGCGACACGCCCCTGCCGTGTGCGAACTCGAAGGCCCAACCATGACGGGTCCGATCTGGTCGAGTAGGGCCATGCAAGGCAGTCTAGCGCCAGCGGCCACGAACGCCGGTCACGACAGCACGGTGAAGGTGCACCGCCACGCAGTCACGTTGCCTACGCGATGGCACTCGGACCGGGCGCCGCCGCTGCGAGGGTTCTCGTTCGTCGCCGTGAGGCGGTCGGCCTAGCCGCGAACGCGGTCCTTCAGGCCCTTGCCGGGTTTGAACGCCGGGTACTTGCTCGCCGGGATGTTTATGCGATCGGTGGTGCCGGGACGGACGCCCGTGCGCGACTTGCGCTCGCGCACTTCGAAGGTGCCGAATCCCGTCAGCTGGACCTTGGCGCCCGAGTCGAGCGAGCCGCTTATCTGGTCGAGCATGGCGTCCATGATGTCCTTCACGTCTTTCTTCCTGAGGCCCTTGGACTCGGCTACCCGACTGACCAGGTCGGCCTTCGACACGGTTTTTGCCTTCGCCATCGGAATCCTCCTCGTTTTTCCAAGTTCTGCTAGGCGCACTCTAGCAGAGGCCCTGCACCCTCGCAAGTGAGGAATCGCAGTCTCAGACGGCGTTCCGCACGTTTTCGGG
>CAZMFX010000165.1:2519-4592 GCA_964565625.1 uncultured bacterium | reverse complement strand
GAGGTCGAGGAGCGTGCAGCCGGGAAGATCTCGTGATCGTTCCCGACGTCAACCTGCTCGTCCACGCCTACAACAGCGACTCCATCCGGCACGAGGGCGCGAAGGAGTGGCTCGAGGACCTGCTCAGCGGCACACAGACAGTCGGTCTCGCATGGGTCGTCTTGCTCGGGTTCATCCGCATCACTACCCATAGACGCGTCGTAGCGCGACCCCTGGACGTCGGGACCGCCGTATCGCTTGTCAGAAGCTGGTTGTCGCAGCCGTACACGATAGTGATCGAGCCCACGCCAAGGCATGCGGAGATCCTCTTCGGGCTGCTCTCCGACCTGGGCGCCGCCGGGAACCTAACGACCGACGCGCATCTAGCTGCGCTCGCGATCGAGCACCAGGCGGAGGTCTATTCGACAGACACAGACTTCGCTCGCTTCCCCGGCCTCAGGTGGCGCGATCCTCTGAGGTGAGGCGGGCGCCGCACATGGCAGCGCCCGCTATGAGTTGGGTTGTGGAGCCGGCGTCGGTGGACCCGGAGACCCTTACCTATCCAGCCAAGTGGTCCTGAGCCCCAGGTAGCTGGTGTTCGGGAAGTGCTCGAAGCCCATGACGTCGGTGCGCAGCGCTTCGAACTGCGAGGAGTGGAACAGGAAGACATGCGGGGCCAGGTCGAGGATCAGCTCCTGGGCCTCGACGTAGACCTCGCGGCGAGCCTCCTGGTCGGCCACCTGTCGGCCCTGCTCGAGCAGCGCGTCCAGCTCGGGGCTCGAGAAGTTGCCTAGGTTCCCGCCGTTGTCCGTGTAGAAGACGTTGAAGAGGAAGTCGTCGGGGTCGCTCTGGCCGGACTCGCCCAGGATGGTGGCCGCGAAGTCGCCTTCCAGCGCCTTGGGCAAATAGATGGTCCAGTCCTCGGCGACGATGTTCGCCGTGATGCCGATGTCAGCGAGGTTCGCCTGGATGACCTCGGCCGGCGTCCGCAGGAAGTCGTACGTGCTCGTCACGTACAAGTCGAACTCGAACCCGTCTGGGTACGCGGACTGGGCCAGCGCGGCGCGGGCAGCCTCCAGGTCGCGGCCGATGTACGGGCTTGACTCTATGCCGTAGTAGTTGGACGCCGGGATCGTCGTGCCAGTGGCGACCACGCCGCCGGTTCCGAACAGCGCCAGGTCCACGATCGCCTGCTCGTCTATGGCGTACGAGATGGCCCGGCGCACGTTGACGTCGTCGAAGGGCGCGCGCTCCACGTTGAAGTAGATGCTGCGGAAGTTCGCGGACAGGCCGCCCACGACCTCGACATTCGGGTCGGCCCTCAGGATCTCGACGTCGGCCGACGGCACGTACTCGATGAAGTCTGCGTTGCCGGTCTGGATGGCCGTGGTGCGCGCCGTGGCGTCTGGGTAGAACTGGAACGTGATGCCATCGAGGTACGGGAGGTGATTGCCGTCGGCGTCCACGCCCCAGTAGTTCTCGTTTCGCTCCAGCACCATGCGGGTCTGTGGGATGTACTCGACGAACCGGAACGGGCCGGTGCCAACGACGACCTGCTGCAGGTCGCCGTTCTCGGCCACGACGTCCTCCGAGACGATGACGTTCAGGCTGGCCGCGAGCTTGGAGAGCAGCGGGCTGAACGGTTCGGACAGCGTAATGACCACGGTGCCCTCGTCCGGAGCCTCGATGTTGGAGACGACGGCGAAGTCATCGGCACGTGGCGACGCTATGGCCGGGTCCTTGATGCGGTTGATCGAGAAGACGACGTCCGACGCCTGCAACGTGTCGCCGTCGTGGAACGTGACGCCGTCGCGGAGGTCGAAGGTCCACGTCAGGCCATCCTCCGATACCTCCCACGACTCCGCCAGCGCCGGCACGATCTGCAGGCTGGAGTCGAACATGACGAGCGTGTCATAGACGTTCTCCAGCATGTTCCGCGTGGAGGTCGCGTTGGTTATGTGCGGATCCAGTCCGACCGGGTCCGTCTGCATGCCGGCTATCAGCGTGCCGCCGTACTTGGGCTGAGCGAGGGCGACGCCAAGCGTCGCGACCAGGGCCAGGGCCAACAACCTACGAGCCATAAGCAACCTCCCA
>CAZMFX010000165.1:0-2419 GCA_964565625.1 uncultured bacterium | reverse complement strand
GTTCAGCGGCCCCTGGTGCGCGGGTCCAGCGCGTCCCTCAGGGCGTCGCCGAAGAGGTTGAAGCCCAGAACCGTGACCATGATCGCCAGTCCCGGCGCCACCGTCGCCCAGGCGTTGAGCGACAGGAACCTGCGCCCCTCGGCGACCATGAGCCCCCAGCTGGCAGCCGGCGGCTGCGTTCCAAGGCCGAGGAAAGACAACGACGCCTCGGCGAGGATCCCGTACGCCAACCGCAGGGTCACCTCGACGATGATAGGCGCGGCGGCGGCCGGCAGGACGGCGCGCAGCAGTACGCGCCAGTCGCGGCTACCAAGCGACCTGCTTGCCTCCACGAACAGCTCCTCCCTGACTGTCAGCACGGCACCCCGCGCGACTCTCGCGAACGGGCCTACGTACACGAGGCCGATGGCCAGCACGAGGTTCACGAAGCCGGGGCCGAGGAACGCCAACAGCGCGATCGCCAGCAAGATCGCCGGGAACGACAGCAGGACGTCCGTTACGCGCATGATGAGCCCGTCCACCCAGCCCCGATAGAAGGCGGCAAGCACGCCAAGCGTGCCGCCGATCAGCAAGGCGAACAGAGTCGACGCGGCAGCTACGGACAGCGAAGCGCGGCCGCCGTAGATGATCCTCGAGAGCGTGTCGCGGCCGTACTGGTCGGTGCCCAGCCAGTGCTCGGCCGTTGGCCCCAGTAGCCGCGCCGGCGGGTCGAGCCCGACCGGGTCGTACGGTGCGACCCACGGCGCGAACACGGCAGCCAGCGTGACGACAAGGACGATGATGCCGCCAACGCCTCCAGCCCCCGAGAAGGTGGCGCGCACAGTGCGCCACCGCACCCGGCCCCGCGCCAGGACGCCAGCCTCGAGATCGGCGGCAGCAAGGCCCGTGCCGTCAGCCATAGCGCACCCGCGGGTCTATCAGCGCGTAGAGGACGTCCACCAGCAGGTTCACCAGCACGAACGCCGCTGCGATGAGCAGCACCGCTCCTTGCACCACGGGGTAGTCGCGCAGGTTGATGCCCTCGAGCGCGAAGCGCCCAACGCCCGGCAGGCTGAACACCTGCTCGATGATCACGGCGCCGCCGAGTAGCTGCCCGAACTGCAGGCCGACCACCGTGACGACCGGTATGAGCGCCGTGCGCAGCGCGTGGCGCATGACCACCGACCTCTCGGCGAGGCCCTTCGCCCTTGCAGTCCGCACGTAGTCGAGGCCCAGGGTCTCGAGCAGCGTCGAGCGCACGATGCGGGCGGTCGCGGCGGCCAGTATCAGCCCGAGCGAGAGTGCCGGCAAGACCATGTGGCGCAGGTTCTGCAGCGGCTGTTCGGCGAGCGGAACATAGCCGGCCGGCGGCAGCCACTCGAGCCTGAGCGAGAACAGCAGGATGAGCAGGATGCCAAGGAAGAAGCCTGGGATGCTGAGGCCCAGCAGCGCGAACACCGAACCGAGGTGATCAAGCCACCGGCCCCGGTTCAGCGCGGCGGCTACGCCCACGGGCAGCGCGATGGCCAGCGCGATCACCAGGCTGAGGAGCGTTAGCTCCAGCGTCACCGGGAAGCGCAAAGCCAGGTCCACGGCGATGGGCCTTCCCGTGCGCAGCGAGCTACCCAGGTCGCCCTGCAGCGCTGCGGACGCCCACTGCCCGAACTGCACGTGGATGGGCAGGTCGAGGCCGAACATCCGGCGCAGCTCGGCCAGCCTCTCCTCCGACACGTTGCCCTCGAGCCCGACGAGGTTCGTGACGACGTCCCCCGGCACCGACCGCATGAGCAGGAACACGATCAGAGCGACTCCGAAGAGCGTGGGCACCGCAAGCAGGCAGCGGCGGCCAAGGTATCCAAGCATGAATGGCGCGAATCATAGCAGCGCGCTCTAGTCCGACCGGCACGCCGCAGGTGTTGGCTTTTTGCCCCTGGCCGCTGGCCCCATGGCTCGTCAGCGGTGCATAGTCAGGCATGGCGAAGCCGGCGAACATCGAGGCGATAGAGCGCGCCACGGGGCGCACCTGGGACGACTGGCTCCGACACATGGACGAGGTCGGCGCCAAGGACATGAACCACAAGGACCTGGCGACCAAGGTCCAGGCCGAACTCGAGGGCGTCACGGAGAACCCTGGCTGGTGGGCGCAGTCGGTGACCGTTGCCTACGAGCAGCACATCGGCAAGCGGGTGCCCGGCCAGGCACAGGACGGCACCTTCCAGACGAGCGTCAGCAAGTCAACTCCCCTAGGCATGGAGGACCTCATGGACCGGTGGACGCGGTTCGCAGCCAGCGACGACGAGGTGCTCGCCTTGGTCTCGGGCGAACCCCGCGTCAGCGGCACGGACAAGCGCATGAACTGGCGCGCCAAGGCCAAGGACGGTTCGGCCGTGCAGATCACCAGCGAGCCCAAGAAGACCGGCGCCGCCTCGGTAATCGCGAC
>CAZMFX010000164.1:0-4632 GCA_964565625.1 uncultured bacterium | reverse complement strand
CCCAACCTCCCCGCCTTAAGAAAGCGTGTGCCACAGTTTGCATCATCGCTGTGCGGCGCGCAACTGCGGTCGTCACGGCGAAAGCGGCCCGTTGTTGACACTCCGGCGGCACGTGCATATACTCCCCGGCAATGACGAGACGCAGCCCAGCGATCCCAAGGCCATCAAGCCTGGTCCTAGGACGCTGGGGTGGCTCCGTCTGACCTGATCTCAGGTCGAGACTCGAGGCTTGGTACCCCGCCGCTTCCCGCAGGAGCGGCGGGGTACTTCTTTTGATGCTCGGGAGGTGCTGGTGAAGGGTTCAGAGGTGGTAATGAAGATGCTCGAGAAGCACGGCGTCGAGGTCGTGTTCGGGCATCCAGGCGGGGCGATCATGCCTGTGTACGACGCCCTATACGACTCGCCCGTGAAGCACGTGCTGGTGAGGCACGAACAGGGCGGCACGCACATGGCCGACGCGTACTACAGGGCGAGCGGGCGCGTTGGCGTGGTGTTCGCGACCTCGGGCCCGGGCGCGACGAACCTCGTGACAGGGCTGGCGACGGCTCACATGGACTCCTCCGCCATAGTCGCGATAACGGGCAACGTCGCGAGGGGGCTCATAGGCACCGACGCCTTCCAGGAAGCCGACGTCTTCGGCATCACCGGCCCGGTCACCAAGCACAACTACCTCGTGAAGGACGTCCGCGACCTCCCGAGGATCCTGACGGAGGCGTTCCACATCGCCAGCACCGGCAGGCCGGGCCCCGTCCTCGTCGACATCCCGAAGGACGTGCAGCAGGCGGAGTTCGAGGGGACGCTCGACGCCGAGATCGACCTGCCGGGCTACAGGCCGACCGTCGTCGGTCACGCGCGTCAGATCGAGAAGGCGGCGGAGGCGCTGCGCTCGGCGCAGAAGCCGGTGATGCTCGTCGGCGGAGGCGCGCAGTGCGCGACGGAAGAGGTAGCTGCTTTCGTCGACCACACGGGCATACCCGTCATCACGACCCTCATGGGCATCGGCGCCTTCCCGCCGGCCGACGACCACGCGCTCGGCATGCCGGGCATGCACGGGACCGTCACCGCCAACAGGGCGATAACCCACTGCGACCTGATACTGGGCGCAGGGCTGCGTTTCGACGACCGCGTGACGGGCAAGATCAGCCGCTTCGCGCCCAACGCGACCGTCGTGCACATCGACATCGACCCTGCGGAGATCTCAAAGCTTGTGAAGGCGCACGTGCCCGTCGTCGGCGACCTGCGCGACGTGCTCCCGCGCCTCCAGGCTCAGCTACCCAGGCTCGAGATCCACGAATGGCGACAGCAGCTCGCCGAGTGGAAGGACCGCTACCCGGAGCGCTACAAGACCGACAAACCGCTCGTTTCGCAGGAGGTCCTCGAGATGCTCCGCTCGGCGTGCGGCGACGCCATAGTGGCGACCGAGGTCGGTCAGCACCAGATGTTCGCCGCCCGCCTGCTGCCGCCAACGAAGCCACGCAGCTTCATCACCTCCGGCGGCCTCGGCACCATGGGGTTCGGGCTGCCGGCAGCGATAGGCGCCGCGTTCGCGAGGCCGGGAGAGACCGTCGTGTGCATAGCGGGCGACGGCAGCGTACAGATGAACATCCAGGAGCTGGCGACGCTCTCCAAGCACCGCCTGCCCGTCGTCATAGCGATCCTCAACAACGGCGTGCTCGGGATGGTGCGCCAGTGGCAGGAGCTGTTCCACGCCCAGCGCTACTCGGAGATCTACCTGGCCGACTCGAACCCCGACTTCGCGAAGCTGGCGGAGGCGTACGGGATCGAGGGGCACAACGTGTTCGACCGCGAGACGGCGCGAAGGGTGATACCGGAGGCCCTCGCGAAGGGCGAGCCGGTCCTGCTGAACTTCGTCGTGTACGAGGCCGAGAAGGTCTGGCCCATGGTGCCGGCCGGCGCAGGCGTCGACGAGATGATCATCGGCGACCAGGAGCCGGAGCACCACGAGCCGGAACCCGTGGTGACGGCGTGAACGTCTCGCGCCACGTCCTCTCGGTGACGGTCCGCGACCAGCCGGGGGTCCTCCTGCGCATAGCCGCCCTCTTCGCCCGCCGCGGCTACAACATAGAGTCGCTCTCCGTCGCGAAGACGGAGCAGCCAGGGCTCTCGCGCACGACGTTCGTCGTGACGGGCGAGGACTCGACGGTGGAGCAGGTCTCGAAGCAGCTCCAGAAGCTGATAGACGTGATAACCGTCATCGACCACTCGGGCTCGGCGTACGTCGGGCGCGAGCTGATGCTCATCAAGGTCGCGGTGAGGACGCCTGACGACCGCGTCGAGATCCGGCAGATCGCGCAGGACTTCCGCGCCCGCATCGTCGACGTCGCACGGGAAGCGCTCACCTTCGAGGTGACAGGCGACGACGGCAAGCTGGCCGCGTTCATCTCCCAGATGAAGGCGTTCGGGATCGTCGAGCTGGTGCGCACCGGCATGGTCGCGCTCGAGCGAACGGAGCAGCGCGAGGACAGGGACAGGGGGCGCGCCAGGGCCGCCTGAGAGTGACTCACCACAGCGGATGACGGGCCCGGCGCACCCGCAAGCGGTGCCCGCGAGCCGAAGCCAGGCGCTCACGAGGAGCGCCGCCCGAGCACGAGAACGAAAGGCAGCACCTACATGGCGAAGATCTACTACGACTCAGACGCGAACCTCCAGCACCTCGAAGGCCAGACGATAGCCGTCATCGGCTACGGCTCCCAGGGCCACGCGCACGCGCTCAACGCCAGAGACTCCGGCTGCGACGTCGTCGTCGGCCTACGCCGCGGCTCCAACTCGTGGGCCGCGGCCGAGGCGGCCGGCCTGAAGGTGATGGAGGTGCCGGAGGCCGCGGCTGCCGGTGACCTCGTGATGATCCTGCTGCCTGACGAGGTCCAAGGCGCCGTCTACCGGTCGGACATCCAGCCGCACCTGCGCCCCGGCGACGCCCTGCTCTTCGCCCCCGGCTTTAACATCCACTTCCACCAGGTCACCCCGCCCGCCGGGGTCGACTGCTTCATGGTCGCGCCCAAGGGCCCAGGCCACCTGGTGCGCCGGACGTACAGGGAGGGCGGCGGCGTGCCGTGCCTCGTCGCCATCCAGCAGGACGCGACGGGCACCGCGACGCAACGCGCTCTGGCATACGCCAAGGCCATAGGCGGCACCCGTGGCGGCGTCCTGGAGACGACGTTCAAGGAGGAGACGGAGACAGACCTGTTCGGCGAGCAGGCGGTCCTCTGCGGCGGCGTGACGGCGCTCATGCAGGCGGGGTTCGAGACCCTCGTCGAGGCCGGCTACCAGCCGGAGCTGGCGTACTTCGAGTGCGTGCACGAGATGAAGCTGATAGTCGACCTCATATACGAGGGCGGCTTCGAGAAGATGCGCAACTCGATATCGAACACGGCGGAGTACGGCGACTACGTAACGGCCCCGCGGATCGTGACGGACGAGGTCCGCAGCGCGATGCGCTCCGTGCTCGGCGACATACGCTCAGGGGCGTTCGCCAAGCAGTTCCTGCTCGACGACAAGGTGGGGCAACCGACGCTGAAGACCGGCAGGCGCAACTCGGAAGAGTCGCAGGTCGCCAAGGTCGGCTCGAGCCTCAGGAAGATGATGCCGTTCATCGGGGCCAAGGAGGAGGCGGAGGAGGGGGTGGAGGCATGAGCTACGTAAGGTTCTTCGACACGACGCTGAGAGACGGCGAGCAGAGCCCTGGGGTGGCGCTCAACACGGCGCAGAAGCTCGAGATCGCGCACGCGCTCGCCCGCATGGGCGTCGACGTTATAGAGGCGGGTTTCCCCATCACCAGCCAGGGCGACTTCGAGTGCGTAGACACGATCGCTCGCGAGGTGGAGGGGCCCATAATCTGCGCGCTGGCGCGCACGCACAGGGCGGACATCGAGCGCGCCGCGCAGGCCGTAGAGCAGGCGGCCAAGCCGATGATCCACATCTTCACGTCGGCGAGCGACGTCCACCTTGAGCACATGCTGCGCAAGACCAGGGCGGAGATCCTCGAGATCTCGGAAGAGATGGTGCGCCTCGCGCGGGGCTTCGTCGACGAGGTCGAGTTCAGCGCACAGGACTGCATGCGTGCGGACCCAGAGTTCGTCTACCAGCTCGTCAGGACCGCGATAGCCGCCGGCGCCAACACCGTGAACATCCCGGACACGACCGGCTACGGCACGCCCAACGAGTACGGGGCGCTCATACGTTCGATATTCGAGAACGTGCCGGAAGCCAGGGACGTGCGCATCAGCACGCACTGTCACGACGATCTCGGCCTGGCCGTCGCCAACAGCCTCGCCGCAGTCGAGAACGGCGCCACACAGGTGGAGGCGACCGTCAACGGCATCGGCGAGCGCGCCGGCAACACCTCGCTCGAAGAGGTGGTCATGGCGCTCTACACGCGCTCCGACCACTACGGCGTCGACATCGGCATCAACACGCGCGAGATCGCCAGGGTGAGCAAGCTCGTGGAGCGCCACACTGGCATGATGGTGCCCGCCAACAAGGCGGTGGTGGGGGAGAACGCGTTCTCGCACGAGGCCGGCATCCACCAGGACGGCGTAATCAAGCACCGCGAGACTTACGAGATCATGAACGCCGAGCTCGTGGGACGCGACGCTGGCGTGCTCGTCATGG
>CAZMFX010000163.1:3491-4633 GCA_964565625.1 uncultured bacterium | reverse complement strand
GGTGTTGGCTGCGACCTCGTCGGAGAGACCCGCGATAGCGGACTCGGCCGAGGAGAGGCGCACACCTTGCGCTGCTACGTCGGAACCGATCTCCTGGACTGCGTTACGCAGCGACTCGATGTCGGCCTGCGTGAGCGCCGTTGCGGCGTCCAGGTTCTCGTTCAGAACGTCTAGGAGACGGCTGACCACGAGGGCGGCCTGGTAACGGGTGAAAGCTTCGTTACCGCGGAACGTCCCATCGGGGAAGCCGATGACGATGCCTAGGTCAGCGATGCGGTCTACGGCGTCGCCTGCCCAGTGGTTCGCCGGGATGTCCGGGAACGAGGACTGAGCGAAGGCGCCGCTTACGAACGCAGCTGCCAAGAGCGTGACTAAGAGCTTCTTCATGTGGTTTACCCCTTGAACTTTTGGACATTGCAATGCCGATTCGCCTTCGGCACCGGTATGCGTCCGGGGAGTTTCCTAGTTTCCTCGTCCGGACGATGAGTGGAGCCTGCGGCTCATCGGGAACAGTCGCGGATCATGAGGCCGGTTCAAGTGGGTACACCTCCTTCCCATGCGGCCAAAGACTCGCGAGAGTCCGTCTCAGAGTAGACCACAGAAGGTTAAGCGATGTCAACCGCCGTGAACGTTGCATGAGAGCCAGAAAACCCGATGGGAATCGCGTTCCCTCGGTGTTGTGAAGCACGCTACTCATCTGCGGCTCATGTTGACGTCGTGACCGTTCTCATGAAAACGAGGAAGCGGCCCGGCTGCGCCAGCCGGCCACCCACACATCGGCCGTTTCGCTTACGCTCCCCTGGTAGCATCCGGTCCATGGCCCGCACAGTCGTCAAGTCAGCCGAGGAACTCGTTGACAAGCCCATACCCGTACTCGATCACGGGTTCGTGAGGCTCGTCGATTACCTCGGCGGGGACGAGAGGATCGTCCAGGCGGCGAGGGTGTCGTACGGCGAGGGGACCAAGACGGTGAGGGAGGACGCAGCCCTCATCGACTACCTGCTGCGGCACGACCACACGAGCCCATTCGAGCAGGTGATCCTCACGTTCCACGTCAAGATGCCGATCTTCGTCGCGCGGCAGTGGATAAGGCACAGGACGGCGCGGTTGAACGAGATAAGCGGCCGCTACAGCGTCATGCG
>CAZMFX010000163.1:0-3391 GCA_964565625.1 uncultured bacterium | reverse complement strand
GATGGGCACCTTCTCCTGGTCGACGAAGCCGGCGAACAACTAACGACCCGCCAGCTCGCCGACAAAATCGGCGCGCTCGAGAACGGAGGCGTGAGCCGCATCACCCTCTTCATCGGAGGGCCGGACGGTCACGGAGAAGAGCTGCGGAGGGCGGCCGACGGCGCGCTCGGGCTCTCGCGGCTCACGCTGCCCCACGACCTGGCACGCGTCGTCCTGTTGGAGCAGCTCTACAGGGTCGAGTCGCTCAGGTCCGGCCACCCGTACCACCGGGTCTGACCTCGCCGTTGGCGGCGATCAGCGCGGCGTAGAGGCCGAGAGCGTCGACGGTCGCCGCCTCAAGGCGGTCGAAGGAGACGGGCCCGGGCTCCTCAAGGGTGATGAGCAGGTTGCGGCCACCCACCACGGCCACCGGAGCTACGCGGCCACGCGGCGGCCTGTCATCTTCGTCCTCCGCCTTGGGTCGGTCGCACAGCAGCCTCAACAGGGTCTCTCTCACGGGGCGCGACAACAGCCGCCTGGCACCCACCTCGTCCCTTGCGTAAACGCCGAGGCGCTCCTCGAACTCGGAGTCTCCCGTTCCCTCGACGCGGAAGCTGCCAGTTCGCCCCGCCTCGATCTTCTCCATCGCCTTCCCCTGACGCTCGGTCACCCGCAGCGAGACGAACTCGACACCTGCCTCGGCCCTCACGAGCACGCATGTCCTTAACCCTGCCACCCTGCCTGTCGGGCCAACACGCTCGCGTGCCTGGTCGAAGACGACCAGCCTCGGCTGCCCCGGCCGAACAAGGGCGTAGACGGGGTCTATCTCGCCGGACCCCAGCCCGAGCTGGTCAGGCAACCGGCCAGCGAGGTCATCGCCAGGCACGAGCTCGAGCTCCGAGGCGAACCTCTCCCACTCGCCGCGGCGCCCAGGCGCCGGGCGGGTCTGTCTGCGGAACATCAGCGCAAGATATCCGGTAACGGTCCCCCACCGTGCGGGGCGGTACTCAGATGTTGAACCCGAACATGCGCATCTGACGCTTGCCGTCCTCTGTCATCTTCTGCGGGCTCCACGGTGGCGACCAGACGAAGTCCACTGTGACGGAGTTGACGCCGTCCACCTTCATGACGGCCAGTTCGGCGTCCGCCTGTATGAGGTCCTGGACGGGGCAACCCATGCTAGTGAGGGTCATCTCGATGCCTACGTTGCCGACGTCGTCTATTCCCACCTCGTAGATAAGGCCGAGGTCGACGACGTTGACGGGGATCTCGGGGTCGCGCACGACCTTCAGGGCCTCGAGCACCCGGTCCCGCATGTCGCCCTTGTCGTCCGAAGCCGGCGCGTTCACGCCTGTGGGGTTGCCGGCGCTCTGACCAGTGTCGCTCATGACGGCGAGGTTACCAGAGCCGCTCACCACTCTGCGTAGCGGTCGCGGTGCACGGTGAACGCGATCGTCAGGGCGAGGATCGTCGATATGAGGCTCGTGCCGCCGTATGAGACTAGCGGCAGGGTGATGCCGGTCACGGGGGCCAACCCCAACGTGACGCCGATGTTGACGAGCACCTGGAACCCGATGAGCACGACTACGCCGATGATTATCAGCTGATCGCGCTCGAACGGGCACTCCGATGCCATCGAAATGAGCCGCCAGAAGAGCAGGCCGTAGAGCAGCAATAGCGTCACCGACGCCAGGAACCCACCCTCCTCTGCGAGCACAGGGAAGATGAAGTCCGTGTGCTTCTCGGGGATGAAGTTGAGCTGACCCTGCGTCCCCTGCTTGTAACCCTTGCCGAGCAGGCCTCCCGAACCCACCGCGATGGTCGCCTGGATTATCTGGTAGCCGCTGCCCTGTGCGTCGGCCTCCGGGTCGAGGAAGGAGAGCAGCCGTGCGCGCTGGTAGTCCTCCAGGCTGGGCAGGACGACTGTCGGCGTCGCGATCCCGACGGCTAGCACGATGAGAACGAGCTGCCTCGTCGGGACCCCGCGGACCAGCACCATGCCGACGCCGATCATCCCCACGACGAGGGCCGAGCCTAGGTCGGGCTCCATGAACACGAGCAGGACGGGGATGCCGACGAGAACCCCGAGCCTGATGTAGTCGAGGATCCCGCGGATGGGGCGCTCGTGCATCGCGGACGCGAGCGCGAGGATCAGCGCCAGCTTGGCCATCTCGCTCGGCTGGAAGCCGGGCAGTGGGCCGATGTACAGCCACGACTTGGCGTTGTTCACCTCTGTGCCGATGAGGTGGACGAGGACGAGCAGCGCGATGCTCAGCACGTACAGATGCGGGGTGAACCTGACGAGCCGCACCTTCCCCAACCACAGCACGGCCGCCGCCAGGACGACGCCCGCGCCCAGGAAGACCAGCTGCCTGCTGAGCTCGTTGCCGGGAGCAGCGCTGTTGAGGGTGACCAGCCCGACCGCGAGCAACAGCGCGGCCACCAGTGGCAGGCTCAGGTCGACTCTCGCCATGCCGGCAGTCTAACCAGCGGGTTCACGCCGCTGGCGTGGCGACGTTCTCCTTCAGCCGGCGGCGAAGCGGGTACGCCTCATGACCCACTCCCCCAGCAGCGTCACGAGCGCCAGGACGCTCAGGACGACGGCAACGGTAGTGGGGGCGGAGCCGGCAGGCCCAGCCGCGTCTGACCTACCGGCAGCGACGGGCTCGGCAGCGTCGCCCGCGGCGGCAGCGTCGATCGCCGCCTGCGACGCCTCGGCGCCGGCGCTCAGGCCCGACACGGTTCCCGAGCGCGGAAGGCGCGACTCGTTGGCCGAGAGAAGCGATGCCAGCGTGAGACTGCCGTCTTCTCCCACCACCTGGCCGGGATCCAGGTACGGCCCGCTCGCCCCCGTCGCCTCGCCAAGGCGGACCCTCGATGTCGTGCGCAGCTCCGCCAGCACGTTTGCCAGGAGGGCAGGGAAAGCCGGCCTGAGCGTGAGGTCCGACTGGCTCGGGTTGAACGCGAACTCGAGCGCCAGCGGTCCGCCTGACTCCCTCACCCGGATCACGGGCGTCAGGTCCCCCGTGCGAGCCAGGACGCGCCAGCCCTCCTCCTCCTGCCACGGTTCCAGTTCCGGGTCCAGCCCGACGACCACGTCTGACAGGTCAGCGAAGCGCATGAGTGGATGGGCTCGAGCGAAGTCCCTTATCACCGCGTACACGGGCTCGGGCGAGGGCGCAGCGAAGGAGACGTACGGGCTCTCGGTCGCCGGGGTCCCGCCTGCCGTCAGCACGATGGCCTCGGCGTCGAGCAACCTCGCACCGCGACTGTAGGTCACCTGCGTGTTGGGCACGGCGGAGAGGGCCCGCGTGACGGCGCCGTGCGTGTCGTCCGTCACGACAGCCAGCGGGCGGCTGCCAGCGAAGGCGACGTCGTCGAGCGCGAGCGCGTCAGGGGGCGCGTCCAGCCT
>CAZMFX010000162.1:0-4635 GCA_964565625.1 uncultured bacterium | reverse complement strand
AGGCACGGCGCGCAGATGAGCGGTAGGAAGGGCAGGCGCGGGCATCGCGGCGCGGACGTCCAACGCGCGTGGTCCACGACCGGAGCAAGGGTCGAGCGCATCGACCGCGTGCTCGTCGACGGGCTCGAAGAGGTGACGACGGTGACGGGTCCCGAGGCTCATCACCTGCGGGACGTGCTCAGGCTGCGTGAGGGAGCAGAGGTCGAGGCCTTCGACGGCGATGGCCGGTTCGCCCGGGGCACGGTTCTCGCTGTGAGCAAGGACGCCGTCACGCTGAGCCTGGGTGAGCCGCAGAGGTCGACGGCCGAGGCCCCGGTCGCGATCACCCTGGCCGTCGCGCTACTCAAGGGTGACAAGCTGGTCGACGTGGTCAGGCCGGCGACCGAGCTGGGCGTAACGCGCTTCGTCACCTTCGTCGGCACCAATTGCGAGGCGCGCGACCTGTCGACCGTGAAGCTTTCACGGCTCAGACGCGTGGCCCAGGAGGCAGCCCGTCAGAGCGGCAGGTCGGTCGTCCCGCTCGTCGAGGAGCCCGTCGCGTTCGACGACCTCGAGCTTGACGGCCAGGTGGTCGTCGGCGATCCGGCTGCCCGCCAGGGCCTCGCGCCGCACATGGACGAGCTGCTCGCCGCCGAGAAGGTCACGATCGTCACGGGCCCGGAAGGCGGCCTCACCGAGAGCGAGGTGCTGGGCCTCGTGCAGGCCGGCGCCCTCGCCGTGCGCCTCGGGCCTCGGGTGCTGAGGGCCGACACCGCTCCCGTCGCGATAGCCGCAGCCCTGCTGCTGGTGGGAGGTCGCTGAGCGTGGCCGGCAGGCGCGGGCTGCTGACGGCCGCGGTCATCTGCGTGGCCGTCATCGGCTGCCGTCCCCTGTACCTACCACCCGTACCTGATTCGCCGACTCAACCGCGGCACACGCGCCTTGACTCCAGCTCCGCCCTGGAGCTCGTGTCTGGCAGGCCGGTGCTGACGCTCGTCATCGCCGAGCTGGTGGGGCAACAGGGCGGCGGCTGGCTGAACGTCCAGTGGTTCGGGCCCCGGAACGTCGAGGAGGCATCCGACTCGACTTGGGTGACCGGTGAAGAAGTCGGCACGACACTCGAGTTCGAGCTCCCGGCGGACGTGGAGGTAGCCCATGGCGAGTGGCGTGTCGTTGTGTCATACGGCGGGATGCTCATCCGCCAGTTCACCTTGGATGTTGAGCCGCCCGGGTAGCCGGTAGGCCAGCCAGCAGGCGTGACCGGCCGCGGATGGCCGGCGCCAGGACAGGCCAGCTAAGAGAAGGGGCCGGCGATCACATCGCCGGCCCGCAAGCGAACTGGATTAAGGCTTAGCGTCAGGCGTGAGCGCGCCTCGCGCTCCTCACCCTCGAGCGCCTGTCCTGCTTCAGCCAGACGATGAGCGGCGTGAGGATGAAGAGGCTCGAGAACGTCCCGACTACTATCCCGACGAGCAGGACGATGCTGAACCCCTGCAGTACGGATCCGCCCAGGAGCAGCAGCGCTATCACAGGCAGCAGCGTGGTCCCGGCAGTCGCGATCGTACGAGTAAGGGTCTGGTTCACCGACAGGTCGACGATCTCCCGCAGGCCCAGTTGCCGCTCGGTCCTGAGGTTCTCGCGGATGCGGTCCGCGACGATTATCGAGTCGTTGAGCGAGTAGCCGACGACGAACAGCAGAGCAGCCAGCACAGGGATGCTGAACTCGATCTGGAAGATCGCCAGAACACCGAGGGAAATGAGCACGTCGTGGGCGCTCGCGATTATCGCTGCCACGGCGACCCCCCACGTAGGCCAGAAGCGCCAGCCGACGTAGACGAGGATGAGAGCCAGCGAGACGATCACGGCCAGGAACGCGCCGCGCCGCAGGTCGGCGCCGATGGCGGGCCCAACGAAGTCGGCAGACAGAACCTGGCCGTTCACCTGATCTGCCAGTAGCGCGCCGAAGTCGCCTCGACCTCCGAGCTCGGTGTCCGTGAGGCCGGTGCGGATGAGCATCTGGTGCTCGCCGTCGGCTCCTTCGGCTTCCACGATCGTTGCGGCCGCGGCGTCGAGCCCCTGGATCTCCAGTGCGCCTATGCCCGCGCGCACGTCGGCGACCGTCGTCTCCTGCGGGACGGTGAGCGTGACGTTCTGCCCGCCCGTGAAGTCGGTCGACAGCGGGAGGCCGGCGAAGAGCACGTAGGCGACGGACGCGAGCGACAGGACGATGCCGAGCGGCACGAGTATGGGCCCGCGCTTGACGTACTGAGGGCCGCGGATGTCGAAGCCCTTCCACAGGAAGGTGCGGCCGCCGTTGACGGTGAGCACGTCGAGGACGAACGGGACGACGACCGTATTGACGAAGACCGATGCGACGATCCCGACAGCCAGGGTCACGGCGAAACCACGCACAGGGCCGCTCGTGTACTGGTACAGGGCAGCGGCCGCCAGCAGCGTCGTGACGTTCGCATCGATGATCGCCGAGAGCGAGTGCTGGAAGCCGCGCTTCATGGCGAGCCGTATGCCCTTGCCGGCGCGCAACTCCTCGCGGATACGCTCGAAGCTGATGACGTTGCCGTCTACGGCTGCGCCGATGGTCAGCACGAGGCCCGCGAGGCCGGGAAGCGTCAGCGACGCCTCGAGGCCGGCCAGCACGCCGAAGATGAAGAGCATGGCCAGTGCCACGCCGAACGCGAGGACCCCGCCGAACAAGGGTCCGTAGTAGATGATCACCGCGACGATGACCGCGAGGCCGCCGATCACCGCGGCTGTCGTGCCTGCATCGATGGCGTCCTGGCCAAGAGTGGGTCCGATGGACCGTACCTCGGCGACCTGCAGGTTTATGGGCAGGCTGCCCGAGCGCAGGACGAGGGCGATGTCCGATGCCTCGTCGAGCGTCTCGATGCCGGTGATCTGGCCGGTGTTGCTTATGCGCCCCTCGAGAGTGGGGGCGGTGATGATCACGTCGTCGAGGACGATCGCCATGCGCCTGCCGAGGTTCCCGCCCGTGAAGGTGCCGAAGTCGGCTGCGTTCTGTGGCCGGATGTCGAACTGGACGACAGGCCCGCCAGGCATGCCGATCGACTGCCCGAACGACGCCGTCGCGTTGGCGACTATCTCGCCCGTGAACGAGGTCGGCTCCAGGTCGTCGAGCGTCAGCTGCTGCGTCGGGATGCTGTTCGAGTCCCGCTTGACGAGGCGGAACTCCAGGACGGCCTGCTGGCCTATGAGGTCGAGGGCCCTCTGCTGGTCGTCAGCTGTGAGGCCGGGCAGCTCGACCACGATCCTGCGGTCGCCCGAGGTCTGGACCAGAGACTCGGCGACGCCGAACTGGTTGACCCTGTTCTCGATGATGTTCCTTGCGGCTTCGAGGTCCTCGCGCGCGGGGTTCGTCTCTTCTGCCTGAAGGGTGACGCGGAGGCCGCCCTGTAGGTCGAGGCCGAGCTTGAGGGGGGTCTTGTCAGGCGCCCACGGTTGCCACAGGTAAAGGACGGACGCGATGACGGCCGCCAGTATCAGGATGCCGGTGGCGGCGCGGTTCATGCGACCGGCACCTCGACGAGTTCGTACACCTCGATGATGTCCCCCTCCTGGATGTTGTCGTAGTTCTGGAGGCTGATACCGCACTCGAAGCCGGTCGTGACCTCGCGCACGTCGTCCTTGAAGCGCCTGAGGCCGGCGATGGAGCCCTTGTATACCTCCTTGCCGCCGCGATGCACGCGGGCCTTAGCTCCGCGCCTCACCACGCCGTCGAGGACGTAAGAGCCGGCGACGTTGCCGGACCGCGGCACGTGTATGACCTGCCTGACTTCGGCGCGACCCAGGGTGCGCTCCTCGTACTCCGGCTCGATCTGACCCCTGATCATCTTCTGCACGTCCTCGATGAGGTCGTAGATGATCCGGTACGTCTTCAGCGGTATGCCCTTGCGCTCAGCGGCCTTTATCACGCTGCCGGGCGGGTTGATACCGAAGCTGAGGATCGTCGCGTCGGCCGTGCCAGCAAGCAGCAGGTCTGAGTCGGTCGGCGCGCCGACCTCGGCGAGCATTATCTCGAGGTCTACCTCGTCCGTCGCCTCCGCCTCGCGCTGCAGGACGCCGCGTATGGCCTCGAGCGAGCCCTGCGTGTCGGCTCGAAGGAGTAGGTGGATGGTCTTCGTCTTGGGCTTGCCGAAGAGGTCGGCGAGGGTGACGCCCTTCCTGCCGATCTCCTGCCGCGCCTCCTCCTCGCGGGCTAGCCGTCGCTCGTTCGCGAGGTTCTTGGCCTCGGCCTCGTTGGCGGCGCCCTCGACTATCGAGCCCGCAAGCGGCTGCTCCGAGAAGCCCAGCACCTGCACGGGGGTGGACGGGCCGGCCTCGTCTACGTTGTCGCCTGCGTGGTCGGTGAGGCGCCTGACCTTCGCCCACACCTCGCCAGAGACGATGTAGTCGGCGACGCGCAGCGTGCCCTCCTGGACGAGGACGGTGGCGAGGACGCCTGCGCGCTTGTCGAGTACCGACTCCACGACGACGCCCTTGACGGGCGCAGCGGGGTCGGCGCGCAGCTCCTCGACCTCGGCGACGAGAGAGAGCATCTCGAGCAGGTCGTCGACGCCCTCGCCGGTCTTGGCGGAGAGCGGGACCGTTATGGTGTCGCCGCCGTAGTCTTCCGGGACGAGC
>CAZMFX010000161.1:0-4639 GCA_964565625.1 uncultured bacterium | reverse complement strand
GCCTCCATCCAATAGCCGCCTCGCGCGCTTGATGTCGGCCGTGTCATGACCTGAGGTGAAGTGGTGATAGACGCTGGCGAGCCTATCGCGAGCCAGTTGCGAATCCTTCGAGTCGACGCCGGCCGCTATGGTTGCCTCGAACCAGCTGATGGCGGCCCGTAATTCGAGCGACCTCACGCCATAGCGGTTGGCGATGGTCAGAGCGCTCGCGAACGACTTCCCGGCACTTTCCTGTTCACCCGCCAACGCCCGGGTGACACCCCGAAGTCGGTGAAGCTCGACATGCCACACCTCTGCGGTGAGTTGCTCGGCAACCACGGAGGCGTTCGACAAGCAACGCTCAGCCTCTTCCAGTTGGCCAAGCGCAGCATGCGCATCAGCTAGGCGCGTCCACAAGCTGAGAGCCTCAGCGACGCCGATGCCCGGGTACTCGGCCCTACCCTCGTGCATGGTTCCGATGCCTTCTTCTATTCGCCCCTGAAGCACCAGCGCCGAGCCGCGCATGATCGACGCCCAGGCCGCCCAGAAGCCAAGCCCGGCCCCGGCCGCGATCTCTCGGCACTTGATGGCTAGTTCCTCCGCCCGTTCGCCATCGCCGCGAAGCACACTTACCTCGGCGGCATGCGCGTATGCGTGGGCGACGCTGTCGGGCCGGGCCAGGCCGGAGGCGATCTCGAGCGCTCGCTGGGACCGAGCAAGCGCTTCGTCCAGCCGACCGAGGTACCACAGCGATCTCGCTGCGAAGAGATGTGCACAGACTCCGGCGTCGTGTCCGCCCATGCGGAGGAATGCTTCCTCGGCGCCGTTCCTCGGGTAGAGGGCGTCACCCCTCTCGGCATGCTCGATTACTTCGTGGAACTCCCCGAGGCAGAACTTCGCGAACCACAACGCGTGGTGGGCCTGCAGTATGAGCCCTTCGTCGTCCTCCCGCTCCCCGAGCCCCAAGAGTAGCTGACCGTACTCGACGGCTCTCTCGTACTCAGCGTGTTGCGAATGGAACAGGGAGAGGCTCCAGACGGCCGCGAACTCGTCGCGCGCTGCGCCCAACCGTGCCGCCGCATGCTGCGCTCGCTCGAACACTTGGGCGACCTCAGGCACTGCGTACCCATGCACTCCCTGGAGTGCTGTTCCGAGGAGAAGCAGAGCGTCCAGCCGCATACGGTCGACCTCGGGTGAGTTCGGCTCTCCCTGCGCAAGCTCCAACGCGTGGCGCAAGAGCGCGGCCGCCTCTTCGTAGGCGTAGAGCCCTGCACTGTGCCTCCCAGCGGCCAGCAGGTAGTGCGCAGCGCGGTCCCCTCGACCGCCCTCTTCGAAGTGGCGTGCCAGCTCGGCAGCGATGTCCGGCGCCTCGCCGCCGTATAGCTCCTCTAGCGCAACTCCGATCTCCTCATGGAGCATCGCCCTGTCCATACCGGTAAGGCCGCCGTAGAGGTAGCGCTGGAAAAGATCGTGTCGGAAGCGAAAGCGCGCAAGGCGACGTCCTCCCACACGGGACAGCTCGACGTTCTCTACTAGCTGATGCATCTTTTCCGCCTCGTTGCTCAGGCGACGGCCGAGGAGCCGCGCGTCGAGGTTCAACACCTTGGCGACGGCCTCCACGGTGAACGATGCACCCTCGACGCTCCCTACCTGGAGCGCCTCCCTGAGTTCGGGGTCGAGGCGCTCGAAGCGCGTCCTGATCACGCCCTCCACGCGAGCCGGGAGCGCATGCCATGTGAGGTCGGCGGCGATGGTCCAGGCGCCGGCTGCGTCTCGAACCAAGCCACCTTCAGCCTTCATCTCCTCGAGAAGCTCGGCTGCGAACAAGGGATGGCCCTCGGTAAGGTCGGCCAGCCGTTCCCTGAATTCCTGCCCTAGATGGTTCGGCTCTGTATCAATCAACTCGTCGACGAACTTGCGGCCAGCGAGGCCGGCGTCGAGATCGATGCGAGTCGGGCCGTGAACCCTGTCCAGCTCGCTTATGAGTCTCTGGACAGCAGTACCGCCGGCGTCAGCCGTCTCGGACAGCTCCTCCGCTCGCACCGTACCGATCACGAGCACCCGTGCCGATCCAAGCCGCCTGGCGAGGTGAAACAGCAAGGCTACCGATGATGCATCGGCCCAATGCAGGTCCTCGAGTAACAACACGAGCGGTGCGTTCTCGGACACCGCGACGAGGACCCGTGTGTACGCCTCGAAGAGTGCCGCCTGGGTGTTGGCTAATCCCCCGGCTGCGGAGGTGGCGTTCTCGATCAGGTGTTGGAGCCGCCCACTTGGGTCAGCAAGAGCGATACGGTCCAGGAGAGGACCACGACGCATGAAACCGCCCAAAAGTTCGGGGCCGTGATGAGCGACGGCTTCCACGGTGTGCGGCATCAGCCGCCAGAGCCTTTCAGCGTGCCCGCGGTCGATCGAACCTGCCAGCCATCTTGCCTCCATGTCGCCGGCGAGCATCCCCAGGACATCCCGAAACGGCAGGAGCGGATCGCCGAGACCCGTGAAAGCGTCGCACTGGCCGATCGCCACGACCAGCTCAGGGTGTGCCGCCTGCGCTCGTCTGGCGAACTCACCCAACAGGCTCGACTTGCCTCTTCCCGCCTCACCCGTGACGAAACGAACAGTGGGGCGGCCCGCTAGGGCGTTGCTCAGGGCGCCAGCCAGCCGAGCGAGTTCGGGTTCGCGGCCCACGACATGTGGCGCCTGCTTTGGGGGCTCCCCGGATCCAGCGAGGAACTTAGGCAGCCCAACGGCCGATGGTGATGGACCTTGGTCTCCCTGAGAGTCGAACATGGCCGAATCGGCTTCGGCCGCCCCTCCGAACCGTCCCGAAGTACCCGACACTGTGACGTCTCTGGGCGGCGCTGGTTCGTTCAGAAGCCTCTCGTAGTGCGCCCGCGTCTCCGGCGTGGGCTCCAAGCCCAGGTCTTCTTGCAATGCCTTGGCTGCGCGCCTGTAAGCGCTCGCCAGTCCAGCTTGGTCGCCGAGTGCGTGGTGCACGGACATCAGCGCACGGTAGGCGGGCTCGGGCGCTTGCCCTTGAGCGATCCAGCGCTCGGCCCACCCCAACGCGTCGCGCGCTCTACCCTCTGCGAGCAGCTTTTCGACGAGGAGCTCCGCCTGCCCGTCGAACTCAGCGCGTAGACGTTCCCGCTCCAGGAGCACCCACTCGTCGTAGAAGCCGGGTAGCAGTTCGCCGCCGTAGCTCGCCACGGCCCCTTCGAGGCCAACACTGCCGGAAAGCGCCGCTGCGTCCAGGAAGTAGTCCGCGTGCTGATCGAAGCCGACGCTGATCTTGTCGGCAAGCAGATACTCTTCACCGATCGCCTTGCGGAGTGCCCAGAGTGCGTTCCTGAGGTTCTGCCGGGCACTCCCCTCATCGGAGTCGGGCCACAGCAGGCCCGTGAGACGTTCGCGGCGGTGCCGGGAGCCGGCAGTCAACGCCAAGTATGCCAAGAGTGCCTGCGCCGCGCGAGAGCCGATGTTTAGCGCGACCTCATCCTTGGTCACCGAGAAGCCGCCCAGCAACCGGATCTCCAACCTGCTTCGGGTATCGCTCACCTAACCCCCTCATGAACGTCCCGCTGTCAGCGGAACGAACTGCGTTGACGACAACGGGGCATCGTACACGGCCGCCAGCAGGGCAGCAGCGCGCAAACTGGCGACCATTCCATGAAAGACGCTCGAAGGACGCTCCGGTTACGACCGAAGGGCAAGCTCGCACCACACAAAAGCGGCTCTTGCCGCAGAAGGAACGTGGAACGTGGGCAACAGAAAGACAGGGCGGTGCGAGGCTCGGATCCTTGGCGGACAGCCGGGGGCGCCCGGAGGGCCAGGAGACTCTCCTCCCTTCGATCGGGAACTGTTCGTCGTACTCGGCAACTCATGGGATCCGACAGATGGCTCCGCCGCTTCGAAAGGAAGATCTCTCACGGCTGAAGACAGCGTCGTACTCGTCGACGGTCGCACCCACTGGAGTGCCGCCGCGGCCGTCTACCAGGTCATCCGCCTCCACTTGACGAACTCGACACGCTCTCAGACATTCAATCTGCGCTTGCCAGGCGCACGTCTGAAACTGGTTGGAAACGGGATCGGCCGCTTCGAGTCCGAGACGTTCATCGATAGCGTGCAGCTGGTTCCAGAAGACCGGGTCATCATCGATGTCCTTTTTAGTCGCTCGGGCGAGCATCAGCTGGAACACCGCAGGCCAGGAAGGTCGCTTTCCCTGCTGACCTTCGAGATCGGTCGAACGACTAGCCACTCTCCAACCGTGGAGACATTCCAGCGGCTCCAGGTGAGCCGCGAGTTCATGGGCATTAGGAGCGCGTGGGGTGACCTCGTCGCTGCTGAGCCCGCCGTCACGATCGCCACCGGAGAGCTCCTTCTTCGGCAAGCGGGGGCTGTCCCCATTAGCCCAAACCTTGCCAAAGTTCGGCTCCTCAACGACTCGTCTCCACTTCGGCCACATCAGCATCTAGTCCGCCTGGAGGAAGGACGCTGCTTGGCGCTGAGCCGGGACGGCGTCCCCGCCAGCAATCTGCTTTGGACGGACACCATGCTCCTGAGCGCGGGGGAGGTGGTCGACATACTTCCCGACTCGAAAGCGCAACGAAGCCTCGTCTTGCGCGTGCGTGACCTCGAACTGCCGGGGTCCGGCGGCGCC
>CAZMFX010000160.1:0-4647 GCA_964565625.1 uncultured bacterium | reverse complement strand
GATGGCGACTGGTACTACGGCGCGGACATGAGCGTGCACCCCGACTACCGCGGCAAGGGGATAGGCACCGCGCTTTACCGCGCCCGGCAGGACCTGTGCCGGCGGTTGGGCCTGCGCGGCATCGTCGCCGGAGGCGCCTTGCCCGGTTACGCGGCGCACTCTGCAAGCATGAGCGTCGAGGAGTACGTCTCCAAGGTCGCGGCCGGTGAGTTGCGCGACCCCACGCTGAGCTTCCAGATCGCGAACGGGTTCGAAGCGCTTGGCATCATCGAGGGATACATGACCGACCCGGCAACGAACGACGCCGCCAGCCTCATCGTCTGGTTCAACCCCGACGTGCCGCGGGCCTGAGAACGGTGCAACGACCGGGCCGCGTCACCGTCGTCGGCAGCCTGAACATGGACATCGTCGTCAGCGTGGAGCGCCACCCCGTGCCAGGCGAAACGGTGATGGGCCGCGGTCACGCCACTCACCCGGGCGGCAAGGGCGCGAACCAGGCCGTGGCGGCAGCGCGGCTGGGTGCCGCCGTGCGGATGGTCGGCCGCGTGGGCGACGACGCGGACGGCAAGGCGCTGCGAGAGGCATTGCGGGCGGCCGGTGTGGACGCGACGGCGGTGCACACTGGCGACGCGCCAACGGGGGTCGCCCTCATACAGGTCGACGCGCAGGGCCAGAACACCATCGTCGTCTCCGCCGGGGCGAACGCCGAGTTGGCGGTCGAAGACCTGGACCCGGCACACCCGGCGGCCCAGGTGCTCGTGCTGCAGCTCGAGGTACCGCTCACCACCGTGCTGGCGGCCGCAGCCCGCGCGAGGGCGGGGGGCGCCCTGGTGGTCCTGAACGCCGCTCCGGCCACGAAGCTGGGCGCTGAGGAGCTGCTGGACGTTACGCACCTGGTCGTCAACGAGCACGAGGCGGCAACGCTGCTGGGCGCGGAGCCTTCCGCCGTCACCCGGTCGCCACAGGAGGCGGTAAGGCGACTCGCCGAGCTGGTGCCGACCGCGGTGATGACGCTGGGAGCCAAGGGCGCTGCCTGGGCGAAGCGGGATGGAGCGGCCGGCATGCAACCGGCGTTCCAGGTAGAGGCCGTCGACACCACCGCCGCCGGCGACGCGTTCGTGGGCGCCTTGGCCGCACGCCTGTCCAACGGCGAGACGGACGTGGCTGCCGCCGTCCGGTTCGCATGCGCCGCCGGCTCCCTGGCCACAACACGTGCGGGAGCGCAGCCGTCTATACCCGGCCTCGATCAGGTACAGGCGCTTATCGGCTCCTCTTCGTCCAGCCAGTGAGTCCCTCTAGTTCACCGTGGCTCGGGCGAGGGTGTTGGTCGCGCCGCCCTCTTCGATCCGCAGCTCGACTACGTCAACTCCAGTGACGTCGAACTGGATCATGTTCTGGTCGCCACGTGCCAGCTCGCGCACGCCGCCGGCACCGCGGCCGACGACGACGTAGGTCT
Organism: uncultured bacterium; assembly: GCA_964565625.1. GTDB lineage: Bacteria > Deinococcota > Deinococci > Deinococcales > Trueperaceae > DASRWD01. The sequence continues at coordinate 3,191 of CAZMFX010000160.1, read as the reverse complement.
GGCCACGACCGGCCGGGTTGGGCTGCAGTATCAGCGCCCTGCCGTCGGGTAGCACGCACAGGACCCCCAGCCTGGCGTCCGTCGCCTCTGCGGCAGGCTGCAGAGCGGTCAGCCTCATGTCGGGGTTGCCCATCCAGTAAGCGAGGATGCGCTGGTCGTCGCGCAGGCGGGCCGATTCCGTCGCCTGCTGCACACCCCAAACGCCCAGACCCGCCACCACGAGGACGACGGTGGCGACGGCCGCCCACGCGAACGTTGACCAGGGCCTGGGTGGCGGGGCCGAGGGCGCCTCGGCGTCCTCGACGGGCATGCGACCCGCTCTCCCAACGAGCGGAGCAGGCTCCGGCTCATGGCTCCGGGCGCCGGTGGCGGCGCGCAACCGTTCCCATCCGCCCTGCGGCAGCTCGGCCGGCTCCAGGGACGCTGTCAGTACCTCGGCGGCGACGGCAGCGTCTCGCCCCTCGAGCCAAGGCTCGTCGGGGCCCCGCTGTTCCTCGTCTCGCCGACCTTCGTCGTTCACCGTCTATGTTCCTCCAGAGCCGCGCGCATCTTCGCGAGCGCGCGCCTCACCCGACTCTTCACCGTGCCCAGCGGCAGATGGTGTCTCGCGGCCAACTCGGAGTGGGACCAACCGCCGTAGAATGATTCCTCGACAAGGAGCCGCTCTTCGTCATCCAGGGCCTCGAGCGCCCGTTGCGCCATCAGTGGCGGTACGGGGTCGGGATCGACGCTCAGGGCCAACTGGTACGCGGAGGCGTGCTCGTCGAGCTCGGCGTTGACGGGCCGGGCGCTCCTCGCCCGCAGCCGGGACAGGCACAGGTTGCGAGCCACCGCGTACAGGTACGTGCGTACCGACGCGAGGTCCGGATCGAACCTCGACGCGTTGCGCCACATCCTGAGGTAGGTGTCGTGAAGCACCTCCTCGCCCTCCTCGCGGCTGCCCAGCATGCGCGTCGCGAGGGCGAGGACGAGCCCGCCGTGGCGCTCGTACAGCTCGCGTAGGGCGCCCTCGTCGCCGCGTGCCAGCGCCAAGGCGAGCGTGGCGTCACTGACCGTCGTCTCGCTCAAGGTCGCTTAGGGCACCTACCTCTTCTACGCTCGCGGGGGGCTTTCGGATGCGCCCTCGTCGGGAACGGACGTCAACGAGTATGTCATGAGGGCAGCGCGACGGTTATGGTCCTACCTTGATGCCCACCGATACCCAACTGCCTACGTTCGAGCGGTACGTCGCCGTGCGTGCCCTCGGCTCGCCGGCCTTCTCGCCCAGCGGCGACTCCTTCGCTTACCTGGCCAACACGACTGGACTGCCAGGGGTGTGGCTGCAGCCGGCCGCCGGCGGGTTCGCCCGGCAACTCACGGTCCTCGGCCAGGACCGCGTCGCCGCCTTCAAGTGGTCGCCCGACTCCCGCCACCTGGCGCTGATGGTGGACAGGCACGGCGACGAGATGTTCCAACTGCACCTTCTGGAGGTGGACGGCTGGCCGAAGCAGCTCACCTCCTCGCCTCAGGTGCAGTACTCCTTGGGCGGCTGGTCCCCCGACTCGAAGCGTGTGGCGATCACCGGCAACGACAGGGACCCAGCGGAGCAGGACCCGATGGTCATCGACGTCGCGACCGGCGAGGTGGAGCGCTTGATGACGGGAGGCCAGTTCTACGCCGGCGACTTCTCGCCTGACGGATCGAAGCTGGTGGTCACGGAGATCCTCGCCAACACTCATCAGAAGGTATGGGTCGTCGACCTGACCTCGAGAGAGGCCGCCTGTGTGCTGGGCGAGGACGGTCCAGTGGCCAAGCGCAGGGTCCTGGGGTGGGACGGTGGGGGCAGTGGCCTCTACGTCATCACCGATGCTGACCACGAGTACACGTACCTGGTCCACGTCCCTGCGGACGGCAGCAGCGCACGCACGGTGCTGCGCGTCGAAGCGGACGTGGCGGGCGGATCTCTCAACCACCCCGGCGACACCCTCGTCGCCGTCGTCAACGACCGCGGCATGTTCGCGGTACGCGTCTACGAGGTCAGCGAGGCCGGCGAGCGCGAGGTCGCTGCCTACGACCTCCCGTTCGGCGAGCCTCAGGGGGCGTCTGTACATCCCGATGGCCAGACGTTGCTCCTGGCGTACTCGACTCCCAAGGAGGCGGGCAACCTCTTCCTCTTCGACCTGACCAACGGCAACATGCGCGCGGTCGAGCAGAGCATGCTGGGGGGCCTGGACCCGGACCAGATGGTCGAGCCAGAGCCCGTCACCTACCCCAGCTTCGACCGCCGGATCCCGGCTTGGGTATACCGCCCGCGCGGCGAGGGTCCGTTCCCGGTCGTCGTGTCCATCCACGGAGGGCCGGAAGCCCAAGAACTGACCGGCTACCCGTACCACGGCCTGTACCAGTACCTGCTGTCCCGCGGCATAGGCGTCCTGGCGCCCAACATCCGTGGCTCTACGGGTTACGGCAAGACGTACCAGAAGCTCATACACAGGGATTGGGGCGGCGGCGAGCTCAAGGACATCGAGGCGGCGGCTGACTACCTCGCGACCCTTGACTGGGTGGACACCGAGAAGGTCGCGGTCTTCGGCGGCTCGTTCGGCGGCTTCGCGACGCTCTCCGCCTTGACGCGCCTGCCCGACAGGTGGGCGGCTGGTGTCGCCCTCGTTGGCCCGTCCAACCTCCTCACCTTCGTGAAGAGCGTCCCGCCGTTCTGGCGCGCGATGATGCGGGACTGGGTGGGCGACGCCGAGGAAGACCGGGAGTTGCTCATCGAGCGCTCGCCGATCACGTACGTCGACCAGTTGCGGGCCCCACTGCTCGTGATCCAGGGCGCAAACGACCCTCGTGTCGTGAAGGCCGAGAGCGACCAGATGGTGGAGCGCCTGAAAGACAGGGGCGTCGCAGTCGAGTACTACGTCGACGAGGAAGCGGGACACGGGCCGCCAGGGCGTGACGGCTGGCTGAAGTGGCTGCGCATGACAGCGGAGTTCTTAGGGCGCCACCTCAAGAGCTGAGCCGCTCCAAAAGCGCCCAGTACGTTCTCCCGTCGCGCCGTGCGCGCGAAGCCTCGCGACGGCTCTAGGACCTAGCGCTCCGCCTCTGGAGCACGAGGGAGGCGCCGACGAGCAGGATCGAGACCGCGATCATCAGCGTGGAGATCGCGTTGATCTCCGGCGGCACGCGCTGCTTGAGCATCCCGTAGACGAACA
>CAZMFX010000159.1:0-4664 GCA_964565625.1 uncultured bacterium | reverse complement strand
AGGTCTGGCCCGCGTGCGGAGAGCCGTCAGGCAACGCTACTGAAGCGAGCAGCTCGTGGCGTGTATCATTCTCTCTCTGCATCTGGCGCCCGGCGCCGTGGGGCAGCCGCGCCGATGCCGTTGGAGTGTGACGTGCCCAAAGAACCCATCCAGATGACTGCCAAGGGCCTAGAGAAGATCAGGGAAGAGCTTCGGTACCTCAAGGAGGAGAAGCGCCAGGAGCTGGCCGACTACATGGGCGCCGCCCTCGCCGACGGCGACCTTCGAGAGAGCGCCGCGTACGACGAGGCTCGCCTGCTGCAGAGCGCGAACGAGGCTCGCATCGCCGACCTCGAGGAGATCGTCCATCGCGCGGTCGTGGTGGAACGGGACGAAGAGAACGCGGTAGCGGCCCTGGGCGCCAGCCTGGAGCTGGAAGACGACAAGGGACAGCGCCAGGTCTTCCATATCGTTGGTACGCACGAGGCCGACATCTTCGAGAACCGCATCTCGGACGACTCCGAGTTCGGTCAGGTTCTCATCGGGAAGCGGGCTGGCGATGCCGTGAAGATGAACGGCGGCAACGTATCTTTCAAGGTGGTCTCCGTCAGCTTCGAGTAGCACGCTGCTGGGCGCCGCGGCCGGGCCTCTAGGGACTTCAGACTGGTCGCCAAGGCGCGCAACCGCCGCAGGGCCAAAACTAAGGCATGGACCGGCCACAGATGCACGAGGGACAGGTGCGTACCGACGTAGATATGGTGCGCCGGCTCCTAGCCAGTCAGTTCCCGAAGTGGGGCCGGCTGCCCATCACGCCGGTGGATTCGTTCGGCACCGATCACGACGTGTACCGACTGGGCGAGGACATGGCGGTGAGGCTGCCGATCGTCGAGTGGGCCACGGCTCAGGCCGCCAAGGAGGCTCGTTGGCTTCCCCAACTTGCGCCCCTGCTGCCGTTGCGCCTGCCGGCTCACCTAGGCCACGGGGACCCCGGGTTCGATTACCCGTTCACCTGGTCTGTCGTGGAATGGCTTCCGGGCGAGGACGCCGTGAACGCCGACCTGGGCAAGGCTCGAGCGGCTGAGGACCTCGCGGCCTTCGTCATCGCGCTGCGAGAAGCGCCGACGGACGGTGCGCCGCCCCGCCCCAAGGGAGCACGAGGTAGCCCCTTGTCCGAACTCGACGCCCCGCTACGGGTAGCCCTGGAACAGCTGGCCGCCCGCGTCGACACGAGGGCGGTCGAACGCGTCTGGGACGAGGCTCTTGAGGCCGACGCCCACCACGGGCCCGAAGTCTGGGTCCACGGCGACCTTCTGCCGGGCAACCTCCTCGTGCAGGACAGGCGGCTTACGGCCGTAATCGACTTCGGGGGCCTAAACGTGGGCGACCCCGCCTGTGACCTACAGCCGGCATGGGCGCTGTTCGACGAGAAGAGCCGGACCTTGTACCGAAAGGCTCTCGGTGTGGACGATGCTGCCTGGCTCAGGGGACGCGGGTGGTCCGCGTACCAGGCGGTTATGGCGCTGCCCTACTACTGGGACACGAACCCGGGCATCGTGCGACAGTCGTGGCAGATCCTGTCGGCGCTGGGCATCTCAACTTAGGGTTAGCGCGAGCACGCGGCTTCCTCACGCCGCTTCATGAGTGACGTTGATAGGCTTCTGGACGTGCTCCGGCTGGCCCTCATAGGCCTCGTGCTCTTCGTCGCGCTCCTGGTGGCGCTGGCGCTGCAGGACGCTTCTCGTCCCGAGGTGCCGGGCGCCGCGATAGTCCTGCGCGATACGACCGTGACCCTTTACCCGAAGGAGGATCCGGAAGCCGTCTGGTACTTCTCTGCGCCCGTGGTCGAGTACCTGCCGGAGAGGCAGGAGTCCACCCTCTACGAGCTGTCGGACGGTCGGCGCACCATCGACGGCGAGACCGATTTCACCCTCGACTCGGACATGTTGACCATCGATTCGGATGACAACATCCGCGGGGAGGCGATGCACGCGCATCTCGTCGAGGACGAGATAGACCTGCAAATGGAGGCGAAGGGTGACCGTCTCGTGCTCGTCGACCAGCGGCGGGCGCGCTTCGAGGTCCCCCGCGCAACTATGTCCGGTCCCGACCTTGGCGAGAGCGTGTTCGAGGACATGCGCATCAGCTTCGACTTCACCGACTTCGAGGCCGGCGGGCCTGGGACCGTGGGCTACAGCGAGTTCATCGTGCGCTCGTCGGACGACGAGCAGTGAGCGGAGTAGACATGTCATCGACGACTTCACGGCCATCTCTGGCACGCTGGCTTCTAGGCGCCATGCTCGTCCTGGGCGTTGTGTCATCGACGCTGGCACAGGACGCGCAAGAGGCGGAGACGCCGGCGAACCCGGAAGACCGCATCATCACCATCGACGGCAGCGGCGGCACCCAAAGAGGGAACCTACGCTCCGGTCCGATCATCTACGAGCATCCGGACCCAAAAGGCATCGAGGCGACCGTGTCAACGCTCACTATTCTGGGCAGCTACGTCGAGCTGACCGCGCCGGAGGGCTCGTCCATATCGCGCGGCGGCGAACGTACCGCCACGTTCCAGAACGGGGTCGAGGTTACCCGCGGGCGTCTCACGGCCACAGGGCCAGGCCTCACATACAGCGAGGCGACGGGCCTCGGCGTCATGGACGGGGGCGTCGAGGTGGCGATCGAGTCCGAGGAGGAGGGCGAGGAGCCCGTCTTCATCGCGGCGACGCAGGTCTCGTTCGACGTGGACACCGACCGCTCAACGTCGACGGGTGACGTGCGACTGGACAACGGGAACCAGTCGGCAACGGCCGACACCCTCGTGTTCGAGGAGGAGGCGAACCTCGGTGTGCTCACCAGCGAGGACGCGCAGGTGCAGATAACCCGCACGAGCGAAGACGGCGACGAGATGGTCATCACCGCCGACGAGATCCGCGTGCTCACCGAGGAGAACAAGCTGTACGCCGTGGGTAACGTGACGGTGGTGGACGGCCCCATCACGTCGAGGGGCGCGACGGTGTTCTTCGACGACGAGCAGGGCATAGCCGAGGTGATCGGCACCGAGGGCCAGCCGGCCGAGGCGGTCGACTCCGAGAGCGGGGCGAGCCTCCAGACCGACCGTATAAGGCAGGACATAGAGTTCGACTTCTTCGAGGCGATAGACGCCTCGGTCGCCAGCGAGTTCGACCCGGCGGCGTTCGCCCTTAGGGACGAGACCCAGGAGTGAAGCCCTGGCCGCGCCGGACCCGGGTGTTCCCGGCCGCGGTCATCGTCGCCGCCCTGACCGCGATGGCCTTGGCGCAGACGGTCAGCAGGTTCACGGTGAAGCGCGACGACACCGAGCTTGTCATCAGCAACCTGGCCCTGGCCGCCGATGGGGCGAGGAGCATCGGCAACAACGCCAACTGCGTCGAGGGACAGCGCCTGACCATCGTCTACGGGCCGGATCCCGGCCACGTCGAGACGCGCGTGGAGGACGCCGTCATCACGTCCAGCCTGGCCGTCGTGAGCACCCCTGTCGACGCCGGTGAGGACGAAGGGCAGGACACGCTCGAGCTCACCGACGTACAGGTTGAGTTCAACCGGCCCGGCTGTATAGAGGAATCTTCGCCCGTCAAGGATGCTTCCGTGACGCTCGTACAGGGCAGGACGACGGTCCTCGGCACCCGGTTCTTCCTCGATCGCGACGAGGACGTTGGCGTCATGGACGGGCCCATCTCGCTGACGCGCGAGGCCGAGGTCGAAGGTGAGGAGCCGCTTACCGCGTCCTCTGCATCCATGACGTTCGCGGTCGGCGAACAGCGCGCCACCCTTACAGGCGACGTTCAGGTCACGAGCGAGGAGCGCGTCACGACGGGGGAGACGCTGACGCTCGATGAGGAAGCAGGCACGGCCATCCTGACGGGCTCACCCGCACGGAGCGTGCGCGGCGATGACGTGCTGGAGGGCTCGAGGCTGCTCTACTACCTGGACAGCGACGACGTGGTGGTGCTGGGGAACGTGTCGGGTGAGCTGGAGATGGAGCTGGAGTGACCCACTTCGCGCGCCAAGACGCCGCCGGCCGCGCCTAGGCTTTCGGCAAGTTCACGGTGAGCAGGCCGGCCTGGAGGTGCGCCGTCACCTGCTCCGGATCGACGGGCTCCGGAAGGCGGATGGTGCGCTGGAAGGGTCCGACGGGACGCTCGGTGAAGACCGGCGTGGCGTCGGCGAGCATGCCGTCCCTTATGCCTGCGATCAGCAGCTCCTCGCCTTGCACCGCGACCTCGAGGTCTTCCTGCGCGACGCCTGGCACCTCTACGTGGAGGAGGAAGGCGTCGCCCATGTCGTGAAGGTCCGCCCTGGCAACTAGGGGAGAGCTGGAGCCGTGCGCATCAGCCAGCCGGTCGATGCTCTCCTTGACGGCGATCAGCTCGTCGATATCGCCGGCGGTGCCGTACTTCTGGATCTTCATCGGGGCATCGTAGCACCGGTCTCGGGGCGCCTTGTAGGCCCCGTTGCGCGGCTGGAGGCTGCTAGCTTTGTGCCGTGGCAGACGACGAACCACGTGCGAGGATAGTCCCGGCGATCGTGGGGCCAACTGCGTCGGGGAAGAGCTCGGCGTCGTTCGCCCTTGCCCAGGAGTTCGGCCTCGAGATCGTCACGGCCGACTCCATGCAGGTCTACCGCGGGCTTGACGTAGGCACGGCCAAGCC
>CAZMFX010000158.1:3228-4683 GCA_964565625.1 uncultured bacterium | reverse complement strand
CGGCCGTCGTTGAGCCGGATGTGGTTCGCCATGTCCAAGCGTAAACCGGCGCGGAGATTGGATTAGGCTTCTGCGAAAGACCGTATGGCCGCGTCAGGTCAGGGATGGGGTGTGTGGTGAGCAGAGCTGTGTTCGTGCGCAAGCACGGTGGTCCGGAGGTCCTCAGCTACGAGGAGAGGGAGCTGCCGGCTCCGGGCGATGGCGAGGTCCGGGTCAGGCACCGGGCGATCGGCCTGAACTTCATAGACACGTACCAGCGGTCCGGCCTCTACCAGCTGCAACTGCCGTTCGTGGCCGGTAACGAGGCCGCCGGCGAGGTGACGCAGGTGGGTCCTGGCGTCACCGACGTCGAGGTGGGTGACCGCGTCACGTACCAGGGCTCCGTCGGGTCGTACGCGGACGAGCGCAACATACCGGCCGCGCGGCTTGCTCCCATCCCGGAGGGCATCAGCTTCGAGGTGGCGGCGGCAGCGACGCTGAAGGGGGTCACCGCCTACTACCTGCTCCACGAGACGTGGCAGGTGAAGCCAGGCGACAAGGTACTGGTACACGCGGCGGCCGGCGGCGTTGGTTCCCTGCTGGTGCCGTGGGCCAAGCATCTCGGCGCCTTCGTCATAGGGACGGCTGGCAGCCGCGCGAAGGTGGAGCAGGCTCTGTCGCTCGGCGCCGACCACGGGATCGACTACGGCAAGGAGGACTTCGCGGCCCGCGTGCGGGAGCTGACGGATGGCCGCGGCGTGGACGTCGTCTACGACGGTGTCGGTAAGGCTACGTTCGAAGGGTCGCTCGACAGCCTGAGGCCGAGGGGATTGATGGTCTCCTACGGCAACGCCTCGGGTCCCGTCTCCATACCCAGTCTCGTGATCCTCTCTGTCAAGGGGTCGCTCTACCTGACCCGTCCCTCCACGGCAACGTACATGGCGACGACGGAGCAGCTGCGGACCGCCGCTGCAGCGGTCTTCGACGCCGTGAAGGCGGGCGTCATCGACGTCAAGGTGAACCAGCGCTACGCGCTCGCGGACGCCGCCGAGGCGCACAGGGCCCTGGAGGCCAGGGAGACGACCGGGTCGACGGTCCTGCTGCCATAGTCTGGGTCCCATGGCCCACCTTCGCGCCGTGCCTGAGCGGGTCCCGGAGACCGTCTTGCGGGGGCGGGTCCCTGACCTATGAGGGAGATACTCGCCTCCACCTTCACGCGCGCGCTGGCGGCGGCGAACCCCGCCGACCTCACCAGGCAGGGCCTGCCGGACGAGCGTCCTGACCTGATCCTGGCCGTGGGGAAGGCCTCGCTGCAGATGCTGAGGGCAGCGCTCGAGCGGTTCCCTGACGTCCCGTGGCTCGCCACGCCACCCGGGCGTGAGCGCGCCGGCGAACGTGAGCCATGGGGCGAGGCCCCGCCATCCGGCGGGGAGGTGATTCACGGTTCCCATCCGCTGCCGGACGAGAGCAGCGTCC
>CAZMFX010000158.1:0-3128 GCA_964565625.1 uncultured bacterium | reverse complement strand
GAGACCGTCAAGCCCGGCACGCCGGACGACGGTCGGTCGGACGTGAGGGTCGTTGGCTCGTCCGGCACGCTGGTGTCGTCGGCCGCCGGCTACCTGGAGCGGGAGATCGGCGTGCCCGCGATCCAGCTCCACCACGACCTAGTTGGCGAGGCGCGGGTCCTCGCAGACAGGCATGCCCATCTCGTCTCCGCCATCCTCACGGGCGAGGACGCACGGCCCCTGCTGCCGCTGCTGGCCGCGGATCCGCCTTACACGGCATGGCGCCTGGCCCGCCTCGACCGCTCTCAACCGCTCGCGCTGCTGAGCGGAGGCGAGGCGACGGTGACGGTCAGGGGCGACGGCAGGGGCGGGCGGAACCAGGAGTTCGCGTTGGCCCTGGCTCTGGCGCTGCGCGAGCGCGTGGGGGAGGAAGGGGTGTGGGCGCTCTCCGCCGGGTCTGACGGCGTCGACGGCAGCAGCGACGCAGCGGGAGCGTTCGTCACCCCAGACACGCTGGAGAGGGGGGCAGACATGGGCCTGGACGCCAGGCGCGCGCTCGAACGAAACGACTCGCATGGGTACTTCGCGGCGCTGGGTGATCAGCTTGTGACGGGTCCGACCGGCCACAACCTCAACGACCTGCGGATCGTGCTGCTGCCGCCCCCCGGGGACGTGTAGCCGGGTTCCTCGCCGCTCGGTCCCGGGGCCGGAACGCCGTCTCATGTGGCGCCCGGCACGGCCAAGCTCATGCGGCGCCCCTATACATATGGCACCGCCGCCCTTAAGGGCAGCGCTCTTGGGAGGAAGGGCATGAACATCATCCTGTGGTTGATATTCGGCGCCCTGGCCGGCTGGCTGGCCAGCGTGATCATGGGCACGAGGGGACAGGGGGTCCTCACCGACATCGTCCTTGGCATCGTGGGAGCGTTCCTCGGCGGATGGATCTTCCAGAGGCTGGGAGGGGCCGGCGTGACGGGGTTCAACCTCGGCAGCCTCCTGGTCGCGGTCGTCGGCGCAATCGTCATCCTGGCAATTGCCAGGCTCTTCAGGCGGGCCTAGCCGCCTCATCCTGCTTCCACGCGACTAATCAACGCGCCGCCTACCGTTCGTGCAGACCGGAACGGCGGCGCACAGGCATCCTGCCGCACGCCGTCGGGCCTACGTGGCCGCCCGGGAGACCAAGTAGGGAGGCACGACATGAACAGGGACGTACTGCAGGGCAACTGGAAGCAGCTCAAGGGCAACATAAAGGAACAGTGGGGCAAGCTGACGGACGACGATCTGGCAGCAGCCGAAGGCAACTACGACCAGCTCGTCGGCCGCATCCAGGAGCGTTACGGCTACAGCCGCGAGGAGACCGAGCGCAGGCTCAACGACTTCCTGGAGAGCCGCTCGCGCGACTCCGGCTTCGGCAGGGCATAGCCGGTAGGGCATCCAGGAACCGGGCCCCGCGGGCGTCAGCTCGCGGGGCCCTCTCTTTGCCCGGCTGCGCCGGGGCGCACCACGCGGAGGCAGCGTTGCTAGCATCCGGCATGGACGTAACGGGAACTCACGTGGACATCGCGGCTGACGCAGGCGAGTCGTTCGGCAGGTGGTCGGTCGTCGATGAGTCTGCGCTGTTCCCGCACCTGACCTCCGTCCACCTCGCGTGCGGGTTCCACGCCGGTGACCCCGCCGGGATGAGACGGTCCACCCTGCGAGCGGCCGAGTTCGGGCTCGCCATCGGTGCGCATCCCGGCTACCCGGACCTCGTGGGCTTCGGGCGCCGGTCTCTCAGCGTCTCGACCGACGAGCTCTTCGCCGACGTCGTCTACCAGCTGGGCGCTCTTAGCGCCCTCGTCGCCCTGGAGGGCCAGCGCCTTCACCACGTGAAGGCGCACGGCGCGCTCTACCACGACATCCATGCGAACGAGCGGATAGCCGACGCGTTCGGAAGGGCGGTGGTCGCCTTCGATAGCAAGCTTCCGGTGATCGCGATGGCCGGGCCGGCCGGCGAGATGGCCCGCACGACGCTCAGCGACGTCGGCGCCCGCGTCGTCAGCGAGGGTTTCCCCGACCGGGCGTACCTTTCGAGCGGCGGCCTGGCGCCGAGGTCGATGGACGATGCGACGCTCAGCGACCCCGACGTGATCGCAGCCCGGGCAATCGCGCTCGCGACAGGTGCCGGGCTCGCGTCCATCACGGGAGACCCTGTCGCCTTTCGTGCAGACACCCTATGCATCCACGGAGATGGGCACGGCGCCGTCGAGGTCGCCATCGCAGTTCGCGCCGCCCTCTCCGAGGCGGGCGTGGCCGTCCGCAGCTTCTGAGGGCCGCGCTTCAGGTGTCCGGGCCCATCCGCGCATCGTCTTCTGCTCGACCGCTGTCATGGACGTACCTCAGAGGCGAGAGCTACACGAGCGGCGGCGTCGTCGCCGCGCTGCTCGCGTTGCCCGGCGTTACGGACGTCATGCCGGCGTACGACTCCACTCTCGTCGAGTACGACGGCGGGGCGCTCGACCACGGCGCCCTGTTGGCGGCCGCGGACAATGCGGGGGAGAGCGATGTCGGCCCCGAGCAGAAGGAGGTCGAGATCCCCGTGCTGTACGGCGGCGAGCACGGCCCGGACCTCGCGGAGCTGGCGGCGATTGCCGGCCTGGAAGAGCAACGAGCGGGCCGCCTGCACGCGTCTGTCACCTACGCCGTCAGGGCGATCGGCTTCGCCCCGGGCTTCCCGTTCCTCGAGGGCGTCCCGGAACCGCTGCGCCAGAAGCGCCTGGCAGAGCCGCGCCGGCGCGTGCCGGCGCACTCGGTGGGCGTTGCCGGTACCCAGACGGGCGTCTACCCCGTCGAGACGCCAGGCGGATGGAACCTGATAGGCCGGGCGCTCACCGCCGTGTACGACCCACGACGGGATGAGCCGTTCCTGCTCAGCGTCGGGGACCGCGTGCGGTTCGAACCGGCAGGGGGCTCCGGCATCCGGTCGCCGCCACCACCGCCAAGCCAGCTGCCTCTGCTGCCCGAAGAGCCGATGAGGCCGGTGCTCGCGGTGGCGAAGCAGGGGTTGCACGACATAGTCGTCGATCTTGGCCGGTTCCGGGTCGGGCGGTTCGGCCTGGCGCGGGCGGGCGACATGGACTGGCGGGCGGCCCGTGTCGCGAACCTCATCG
>CAZMFX010000157.1:0-4689 GCA_964565625.1 uncultured bacterium | reverse complement strand
TTCGGCCCCGGGAACTCCGTGCTGGACGCCGCAATCGCCGCTCCCATAATGTTAAAGACGAATGGTCTGTAGAAACACATCAACATGTGTTGCTGTGTGTGCAGAAATGCAGGCGTGATTCTTACCGTCCACCGCCGCGATGCAACTGACTACAGTCCGGCGACGAGCTCCACCGATCACCCTAGTACCTAGGATTACCCACCGACATCAGCGTGCCCAGGCACGGACCGGCACGTCCGGGCGGCTAAAAGGGTCTCCTCTCCCCTATCGGCGTCCCTCATGCCTGGCGCGAACGCAAGCCGGCCCTCAAGTGGGAAAGCGGCGGAACTTGCGGGCGCCCGGCCAGCTCATGGCGCGTCAAGCCATAACGATATGGCGGATCCTTGGTTGTCGACACATGGGATGTCTCGCGCAAGAACGCAACGCTCCGCCCGCAGGTGTCGACGTTGCCATTGTTGCGATGGACCGCCGGCAGGCGGCTTCGCGACACCGCGCTCGTGGGCGCGGCGCGTAAGCGCTCCCCCCTTTTCGCAGCGGCAGTAGGAGTCTTTAGAAGGCGCGTCGCCGCTGGTTGACGTCTGGCGCCGGATCCGGGAAACGTTCCGCAATAGCGTTATTGCTGCAGGCTCGGAACGTCGAGATGCGGTCGCCGTGTGCCGAGAAAGCCGCAGGTACAATCAACGCGTGCAGACTTGGTCCGGAAGCCGATGCGCGGTGCGGGGGCCCGAGTGCGGGTTCTGACCTTCTTCAACCATGCGGGCGGCGTAGCCAAAACGAGCACCGTCCGCGACGTTGGCTACGTGTTGGGCCAACGCGGCTACAAGGTGCTGCTGATAGACCTCGACCCTCAGGCGAACCTCACTAAGTGGTTGGGGGTCGATGACGTCGAGATGTCCGAGACGGTGTACCCGGGGATCATGGGCGGCAGCGATGATGGAGAGGCCGGCGAAGGGTCGGAGCTCGAGCTGCCCGCGCCGAGGGGCTTACACGGCGTCGACCTGATACCCAGTCACTTGAACGTTGCGATCCTGGAACGCGAGATCCTGAGCGTGTTCATGGGCGTCGTACGCCTCCGGGAGGCGGTGCGCAGGCTGAGTGGCTACGACTTCGTGCTCATCGATCCGCCGCCGAGCCTCGGACAGCTGTCGGCGCTCGCGGTCGTCGCCGCTGACGGCGTGGTCGTGCCGCTGCCGACCAACCGCAAAGGGCTTGATGGGCTGGGTACCGTGATCAAGATGGTCCGTGAGTACCGTAAGGCCGCGCCGAAACTGCGCCTGGAGTTCTTCGTGCTTACGCAGCACGATAAGCGCACCCGACACGATCGGGAGAGCCTGGAAGCCATCACGCGGGAGCTCGTGAGTATCGCTCCCGTGTCGACCCCTCTAGCTAGCCGGCCGGCCTACTACTCGGATGCGCAAGTGGCGGGCGTGCCGGTGCCGGTGTACGCTCCTGGAAGTGAGGCCGACATGGAGATCAGGACCGTCACGGACGAGCTTCTGAAGGCGTTGGGCGTCGACTGATGGCGAAGAAGCGGGGTGGGGTCGATAGATCTGCGGTGTTCGATGCGATCCTCGGCGGCTTGACCGAGGAGGACGCCGTCGAGAGCGGCGCGACGCTGCCGTTGCGAGCGATCCGGTTCAACGACAGGCAGCCGCGCAAGCACATCAGCGAGGAGGGCCTCAGCGACCTGGCGGCCAGCATCCGTGATCGCGGTGTCCTGGAGCCCGTGATCGTGCGCCGCGCAGGGGGCGGTTACGAGCTAGTCGCGGGTGAGCGGCGGACGCGGGCAGCGTCGCTCGCCGGCCTGGAGGAGATCCCTGCGATAGTCGTCGACATCGACGACCGCGAGGCCCTCGAGATCGCGATAATCGAGAACCTTCAGCGAGAGGACTTGAACGCGGTGGAGGAGACGGAGGCCGTTCTCGGGCTGCTCGAGATGGAGCTCGATGCCTCCAGGCGCGAGGTCACCCAGGTCCTACAGGCGCTCTACAACGAGGAACGCGGGCGCATCACCGGAAAGAAGGTGGGGGAGAAGGAGCGCCAGCGCGTGCAGACGCTGTTCACGCGACTGGGCCGTTTCAGCATCTCCTCGTTCGTAAGCAACAGGCTGCCGATACTCGAGTTCCCGGAGAGTCTGCTGGCCGCAGTTCGTGAGGGTCGGCTGGCCTTCACGAAGGCACAGGCTATCGCGCGTGTGAGCGACCCTGATGACAGAGAGCGGCTTCTCGCTGTCGCCGTGAGCGAAGACCTCTCGCTCAGCCAGATAAGGCGGAGGATCACGGAGTTGCGCGCGGGTCGGGCGGCGCTGGTGCAGCGGGGAGTGGGCAGTCATCTCGATGCCACACAGCGGCTGGTGTCGAGTACGAAGCGACTCCTCAACAAGCGGCGGCTCGTCGCTCTGCCTCCCGAGCGTTTGTCCCGCGTCAACCAGCTGCTGGAGGCGCTTCGCAACGAGCTCGAAGACTAGTAGCGGGTCGTCGTTACCGGTGAAGAGGGAGAGAGTGACTATGGTGGCGGATATGCCGCTACCGGCGGCCTGACCGGAGGTCTTCATGCTCGACGTAGGCACCACCGCACCGGATTTCGAACTTCGGGACCAGGACGGGCGTAGGCACCGTCTGATGGACAAGCGAGGTAGCTGGGTGGTCTTGTACTTCTATCCCAAGGACGACACGCCCGGCTGCACGAAGGAGGCTTGTTCTTTTCGCGACGGCATGTCCGCGCTAGCCGCCCTCGACGCCGTAGTGCTGGGCGTTTCGGCCGATGACGTGGCCAGCCACAAAGAGTTCGCAGACAAGCATGCCCTCAACTTCCCGCTGCTGGCCGATCCTGACCGGAAGGTGATAGAGGCGTATGGCGCCTGGGGCGAGAAGGAGCGTGACGGCGAGCGGATCGAGGGGATCTTGCGGATCAGCTACCTTATCGATCCGTCCGGGAAGATCGCCCAGACTTGGACCGTGGCGGTGCCGGAGGCGCATGCCAGCGAGGTGCGCGAGGCGCTGGAGGGGCACACGGGCAAGGTCTCGGCCTGACGCCGGGAGAACTGGGAAGACAACGGTACCGGGGTGAGCGCTGTCGCGAGATGCAGGGTTCGCGTCTGCGACGCGGTCTGGACGCGCTGCGGAGCGCGCAGCTGCAGTCAAGTGGGGAACGTGAGGTACCGCCTCCGTGACGCGAGAACGGTGTGTCAGGGGAGGCGGGCTCATGTGTCTGGGAGCGTGCGCAGGTTGTGCGCGAGGCGCACGGAACCGCGGTTCGTAACGGGTACGGCCTTCTGTTTGCGGCGCCTTGGCGAGGCGCATGCCGTGCTGATGTCTCACCGGACGCGCGGTGACGCGGCATCTTACGCTCTGTAACTTGCCCCAAGCGGGGAACTAGCGGAACCAGGCGCCGACGAAGCGGGGAAGTAGCGGTACCGGTCCGCGGGTCCTGCCGGGTGAAGCCTCGGCCTGAAAGGGGAGAGGAGGGGTACTGGGCGAGGCGTTCTGGCGGTAGTGGGGAATGTCGGGTACCGCGCTCGCGCCTCTCTCACCCGAAGTGATAACCCCGTACGTGAATGGGCCCGGCGATCTCGGCGAGCCGCACGGCCTTGAGCGTCAGCTGGTGCCCGGTGTCCTCTATCACCCCGTCGACCACCAGCATCGAGGCGTCGCGCAGCAGCACGCGCTGCTCGTCCCACAGGTCGGGGGAGATGATCACCTGGGCCCGCACCGGTCCGTCCTCGATCACGAAGAACGCGAACCCCTTCGCTGTGCCCGGTCGCTGGCGACCGACGACCAGCCCTGCGGTCAGCACCTGCGTCTTGCGCGGGGTGCGGCGCAGGCGCAGCAGCGGCACGCAGCCCAGCTCGCGGAGCTGGTCACGCACCAGGTCGACGGCGTGGACCTCCAGCGTGCTCATGCGCGTCGTCTGGTAGTCCCACACGAACCGCTCCGGGAGCGTCATCCGTGGCAGGTCGGGGGTATTCACCGGCACGGAGAACAAGGGCCTGGCGCCGGGCTCGGACGAGTTTGCCAGCACGCCGGCGCGGTACAGCGCCTCGCGACGGGGCTGCACCTCGTCGAAGGCCCCGGCCCTCACCAGCGCCTCTACGACGTCCCGCTCCAGCGCGACCCTCTGATGGAGGTCATCTACGCCTATGAAGGGACCGTGGACCAGCCGCTCGAGCATGATCGCCCGCACCGCCTCCTCGGAGACGCCGGTGATGCCCGATAGGGGAGGGCGGATCGCCTTGACGCCCGCGCTTGGCGCACTGTCATCTGTCTCAGCGGCCGTGGCGCGCTCCACCCTGAAGTGGAGACCGGAGCGGTTGACGTCGAACGGCAGGAACGGCACGCCCCAGTCGCGCGCCTCGTGCCTCTTCGTCTGCCGCGACCACATGCCTGGCTCCTCGGTGAGGATGGCAGCCATGTACTCGGCGGGGTAGTGAACCCTCAGCCAGCCGCTGGCGTAGGCGTGCAGCGCGAACGCCCAGGCGTGGGACTCTGCGAAGCCGAACCCCTGGTAGCCCTTCACGGCGTCGAAGACGGTCTCCGCCTCCTTGCGCGTGGCGCCGACGTGCCGTATGGCCCCCTCGATGAAGCGCTCCCTGTCGGGCTCGATGTCGTCTAGGTCTCCGAAGCCTGACACCTTCTTACGGAACCTGTCGGCCTCTATCCAGCTCATGCCGGCGAAGTGCACGGCGATCCT
>CAZMFX010000156.1:0-4709 GCA_964565625.1 uncultured bacterium | reverse complement strand
GTCTACCTGCACGTCATGTACGTGCCGGTCATCGTCGCCAGCCTCTCCCTCGGCCTACTCGGAGGCTCGCTCACCGCCCTGGCCGCCGGCTTGCTGGTCGGTCCTCTGATGCCCCTCAACGTGGAGCTGGGCATCGCGCAGCCCCTCGAGAACACGCTCTACCGCGCCGGCTTCTTCCTACTCGTCGCCGTGGTGAGCGGCGGCATGGCCGAGGTGTCCCGTCGCCGCTTCACGCTCCTCCGCGACGCCCGCAACGAGCTGAGCGAGATCAACTCCAGGAACCTGCGGCTCTTCGCCCGCCTGGTTTCCGATCGCGACGAGCAGACGGGCGGGCACTGCGACCGAGTAGCCCACAACGCCGTGGCCGTCGGCCGCGAGCTCGGGCTCGGTGAGGACGAACTGCACCGCTTCTACTGGTCGGGTCTCCTCCACGACCTCGGCAAGCTGAGCGTGCCGGAGGCGATCCTGCGCAAGCCTGGTCACCTCAGCACAGCGGAGTTCGCCCTGATCAAGAAGCACCCGGTGGACGGCGAGCGGATTCTGCTTGACATCTCCGAGTCTTTCCGAGACATCGCGACCGGCGTAAGGTCGCACCACGAGCGCTGGGACGGCAAGGGATACCCAGACGGCCTCAAGGGCGAGGACATCCCCTTGATCGGCCGCGTCCTTGCCGTCGTGGACGTCTTCGAAGCCGTCACGAGCCACCGGCCGTACCGCGCGCCGATGACCCGGGAAGAGGCGCTGTCCCTCATCCGGGCCGGGTCCGGCTCGCACTTCGACCCGCAGATAGCGGCGGCCTTCCTGACGGTCGAGGCTGCCGGCCTCATCGTCCGCGAGAACGAGCCCGAACCGCTTTACGACGAGACGCTCACGGGGGCGTACTCGCAAAGCCCCGCTCAACGTCTGGTCAACTAGGGAAGGGGACCCTCAGCCGCAACAGCCGCCAGCCAGCACGGGAACTTCACGATTCACCTCCCGAGGAGATGGTTCCGCAACTACCGATTTAGCGCAGCACGGTACGTCGGTCCCAGGCAGGGACGACGAACATACGCCAGTTTCCGGTAAGACCAGATCCACGCGGCGTGCGGCCTCGAGGTCGCCCGCCAAGAACGCTGCGACCGAGCGTACCTGCTCGTACCCGGTAAGCATCAGGAAGGTCGGAGCGCGTCCGTAACTCTTCATTCCCACCGTGTAGAAACCGACCTCGGGATGGGCCAGTTCCGCCTCGCCATGAGGCGGGACGGAGCCGCACGAGTGCACGTTCGGATCGATCAGAGGCGCCAAGCGCGCAGGCGCCTCGGTCACCGGGTCGAGGTCGAGCCTCAACTCGCGCGTGACGTCTAGGTCTGGCCTGAACCCGGTCGCGGCGACCACCTCGTCGACCTCGAGTCTTCGCCCATCCGCGGCCACGACGATCAGGCCCTCACTGCCTGACTCCAGGCTGACCACGGCGAATCCCGTCACCAACTTGACGCCGCGCTCCTCGACGAGAGCACGTGCACGGGCGCCGAGGGCGCCCCGTTCGGACAGCGCGTCTGCCTTACCTCCTCCGAACATCTGCGCAGGCTCGTCGCGCCTGACGCCCCACACCACTTGGGTGCCGGGCATCTCTACAGCAAGTGTGGCGAGGTCTATGACCGCGTTGAACGCCGAGTGCCCGCTGCCGATGACGAGCGTGCGCCGGCCCTCGTAGCGCGCCCGTTCGGTACCAACCGCGTCGGGGACGCCGTAGCGGATACGACCGGCGTTCGCGCGCTCACCTGCCGCCGGTACACCGCCCGCACCGAGCGGATTGGGCGTCCCCCAAGTACCCGTCGCGTCGATCACGGCCCTGGCCCGGAAGCGCACCTCGCCGTCGGGACCTTCGGCGACTACCATCAAAGGCGCCCGGTCGCGGCCAGCGGTCTTCAAGCGATCGAAGCCGAGGCGCGTAACGGCGGTGACGCGGTGACCGAATCTAAGCATAGGCGCGATCTCGGGGAGAGAGGCGAGCGGTTCAAGGAGTTCCTCGACCAGTTCTGCACCCGTGGGGTGATCATCGAGGTCGGGTTGCTGCCATCCATGACGTTCGACGAGCCGGCCGACCTCGCCGTCGACGAGGTAGCGCCAAGGAGAGAACAGCCGCACGTGACCCCACTCGCGTACGTTCTTCCCCACTTGCGTCCCGGCCTCGAGCACAAGCGCGGGCACTCCGCGAGCATGCAGGTGAGAGGCCGCCGCGAGCCCCACGGGCCCCGCTCCGAGGACCGCAACTGGCAGATCGCTGCTGACTGAGAGGTTCATGCCTGTGTCTCCTAAGGCGATTAGACGTATAGACGCTCGTCGATAGGCGAAGCTGCGCGGAGCATAGAAGATAGATAGACAGGTGTCAATGCAACACTGGCTTGTCGGAGCGTTGATGGACGCAGGTAACTACATCGATTAGCATCAATGTCATGGGAGCCCTTCCAAACAAGCTGAAGCTCCTCGGGGACACGACGCGCTACAAGATTCTTGAGTTCCTGGCTGTGCCGGGACACGGCTGCTGCTCACAAGACGACGGAGTGTGCGGCTGCGACATAGAGGCGTTCCTCGGCCTCTCCCAACCGACGGTGAGCCATCACATGAAACTACTTGTCGACGCCGGCTTGGTGCGAGCCGAGCGCCGTGGTCGCTGGGTCTACTACGAACTCGAACCCGCCGCACTCCGGGAACTAGCTGAAGCCCTTGAAGGCCTTGCGGACGCCGCAGCAGAGCGCGTCACCGCCGTGACCGCCAGTGCGGCTTGAGGCAACTTCTTTAGGCAACCTAACGCCTGACGGACATCGCTTTTGGCGGTCGGGCAGCTAAGCGCGCTTCACAAGCTTCAGGTCGGCTCGAGCGACCCCAGATGGCAAGAACCCCGGCGTTCGGCCGGGGTTCTTTTTCGCGTCTAGGACGCTATTTCTGATGGTGGAGCTGAGGGGATTCGAACCCCTGACCTTCTGAATGCCATTTACAAGCAGTTCGTGACAGCTAAAACCGCCAAGTGCCAAAGTGTGCTTCTGGACGTGGCTTCTACCCACCGATGTGATGCCGAGTCCCGTCCTAGGACACTTCAGGACGCCCGATAAGCTGTACATAAGCTGTACCAGAGCCTAGCCGAGGCCAGCCAGCACAGCTCCGCTGTTTACGTCGCTATAGATAGTATGAACATCGTGCCACCAAGTTTGGAAGACCTCCTATCAGTCCATCGTCTTCTGACAGGCGCCCTACATTCCTATCTAGTGGGATGGCTCACCAACGCGGGTCTACCTGGCAAGTTCGACGTGCGATCTAGGACGAAGGACATAGATGAGGCCCGCAAGAAGGTGGCTCGTAAGAACTACGACTCGCATATGGACATCAATGACCTTTCCGGCCTCCGCGTGATCTACAACTTTGAACTTGATCGCGATGCGTATATCGACGCCACTCTGCGAGCGTTCAACGGCGAGCTTGTAGTCACTCGTCAGCAAACCGACTCGGACGAGTTTGGCTATCGATCTACTCACCTAGAGGGGACCGTCTCCGCCGAGCTGGCCCAGAGGCTTGGCAACGCCACCTTCAGTGGCTGTAAGTTCGAGGTTCAGGTAAGTACTCTATTTCAACATGCTTGGTCTGACGTAGAGCACGGGCTTGACTACAAGGGCACCATGAAGCTGCCCGACGCAATCAAGCGGAAGCTCCGGCAGCTGGCTGCCCTAGTGGAAGTCAGTGACCAGATACTCAATGACGTACATAGAGAAGTCGAAGACATCTCACGGTCTATGTCCGACCCAGGAACCCGGCTCGGATATCCGATAGACGTCGAAACCTTGAGCTGGTTCGTCCAGAACGATGAGTCCGTGCGCCAGATCGATCAGAAAATTGCGAAGGCACGGGGAACACCCATTCTGCCGCTAGATAGGACTTACCTCAACAAGCTAACCGTTGCACTGGCTCACATCAATATCGACGTGCTCTCAGACTTGAGCATGAGCATGGCCACCGATGAGGCTGCTTATGCGCAGTTTGTTGACGCCTACAATGCCCGTCCCCGCGTTAAGGGAAGAAGGACATTGCCCGGCAAGAGCGTTGAGCTGTACGCCGAGTTCCGTGTACTTCGAGACAACTCCCGTGCCCCGGAAGCACTTGCGAAGTACTACCAAGTGGCGCACGGTTGGCCCCTAGAAAAGGGGCTGGGGGTAAGTAGCCGCTTGATATCCGAGCTGGGCATCTCGGCATTCACCTCTGAGCCGTCTCGGATGATTCACAAGCCGCAGGTCTAGGGGCTGTTGGCCCTTCACTACGGGCAACTGGCGTAAGCAGACAGGCTTCACCTTCACTGACAGTACTGACAAAAGGCGCTCTCGACGCCTGGTCAGTGTCGCTCCGTGGGGTAGTCACGCAACCGTCAAGAGCGCGGGCCGATTCTCGTCTATGAACTTATTCCTGTGTAGTCAGCCCGCGAAACATACGATCCAAGGACAATGTCTCTTAACCTAGCGCGCGCCGCCGGAGGCGTTGACAGCGGCGTAGGCATACATGCGGTTCTCGAGCATCTGGCGACATCGGCCACGAGCAATCGTGGCAAGGGTGACAAGCTCGAACGCCTCATCCTCAGTTACCTCCGAACCGACCCTATGTACGTGCAACGGTTCAGCAGCGTCTGGCTCTGGAACGACTGGCCGGAGCGCGGCGGTCAGGTTGACACCGGCATCGACCTCGTG
>CAZMFX010000155.1:0-4782 GCA_964565625.1 uncultured bacterium | reverse complement strand
GTGAGACCTGGATAGCCGTCAGGTCAGTAGTAGAGTCAGCGTCCGTGGCGATCGCGACACGCTCCCGGAAATCCCGGGCCCGTCGGTCGGAGGAGGCGCCCGTCACCCAGGCTGAGGTGGCGCGCAGGTGGGCACCACTGGCCGCAAGCTGGCTGGTGATGGGGCTGGAGATGCCCGTCGTAAGCGCCGCCATGGCGCGCCTGGCCAACCCCGAGGTCAACCTGGCGGCGTACGGCGGCGTGGTCATGCCCATCGCCCTGCTCATAGAGGCGCCGATAATGATGCTCCTGACGGCCAGCACGGCCCTGGCGAAGGACATCGCCTCGTATCGACTCATGTATCGCTTCATGATGGCGGCGGGGCTCACGCTTACCGTCTTGCACGCCGCGCTGGCGTTCACCCCGCTCTACGACGTGACCGTCGTGCCGTTGCTGGGCCCGCCAGAGGTGGTCCGCGAGCCCGCTCAGCTGGGCCTTGCCCTCATGCTGCCTTGGACCTGGGCCATCGCCTACCGGCGCTACCACCAGGGTCTACTCATCCGGTTCGACCGGTCGCGACATGTGAGCATCGGCACCGTCGTGAGACTCATCGTGCTCGTCATCACCCTGCTCGTGAGCGCGCTACTGGGCGCCAGTGGGATCGTGGCGGGCGGGCTTGCCATCGGCATGGCGGTCACCGCAGAAGCCATCTACAGCGGCGTGGTGACGCGGCCCATCGTCACCGGGCCGCTCGCCCGCGCCAAGCCGGTCGACCCGCCTCTCAGTTTCGATGTGTTCTGGACGTTCTACGCCCCGCTGGCGCTGACGTCGTTCGTGTCGTTGGTCGTCCAACCGCTCGGCAGCGCTGCCATCGCCCGCATGCCGGAGGCGTTGCCATCACTTGCTGCCTGGCCCGTGGTGAGCGGACTGCTCTTCATGTTCCGGTCGCTGGGGTTCGCGTTCAACGAGGTGGTTGTCGCGTTGCTTGACAGGCCGAACGCGTTCCAAGGCCTGCGGCGCTTCACCATCACGCTCGGAGGAGCCGTGCTGGCGGCCACACTGCTCGTGGCCTTCACGCCGCTGTCAACGCTCTGGTTCTCGGTCGTGTCGGGGCTCGAGCCCGAGCTGTCGCGGCTTGCTACCTATGGCTTCGCGGCGGCACTCCTCTGGCCCTTCCTCGACGTGTTGCGCAACTTCTTCCAGGGCCTGATCGTCCACGGTGGACGCACGACCAGCATTAGCGAGTCGATGTTCGTGTTCCTCGGTGTCGCCGCGGCTCTGCTTCTGCTCGGGACGGCGTGGCGTGGGTTCCCTGCCCTTCCGTACGCCATGGTCTCGTTCGTGATCGCCACGGCGGCGCAGGTGACATGGCTCTGGTTGCGCAGTCGCCCCGCGATCCGGAAGTTCTCGGAGGAACCCGGGCCTGTTCCCGCCTAGAAACAGGTCCGCTAGACGGCGAACCAGAGCGTGCGCGGGTCCAAGCCTTCTGGCGCGTTGACGTCTTCAGCCGCAGCACTCCGGTCGTCGAGTTCTCGTGCCAGCGTGTGGGCCTGCTCCAGGTACGCAGAGAAGTCGTCCTCTAGGGGCCGTGTCGACCGGCCCACCGGCGCCCAGGCGTCAGGGTCGAAGGGCGCGTGTCGGCTCCCGGTCTCGCTGCGGTGACGCCAGCTGCCCGAGCGCCAGTCGAACTCGTAAAGACGCACGAACCTGTGACCGTGCTCGGCCACGAAGGCGACGGCGTCGAGGATGAAGTCGAGCTCCTCGTCCGTCAGCAGGTAGTGGAAGCTGACGCGGGCCCAACCCGGCTTCACGCCCTCGTAGCCCACCTCGATCGCGTGAAGGAAGCAGCCAGAGGTCTCGTCGTCGATGCCCAGGAGCGCGTGGCCGTAGGGTCCGGCGCACGAGCAGCCGGCGCGCCCCTGAATCCCGAAGAGGTCGGATAGCAGGCGCACGACGAACTTGGGATGCAGCTGCCTGCCACCGGACTCGACGAGGAACGATGCGACGGCGAGTCGAGGTGCAGACAGGTTGCCGAGCACCCTCACTCCTGGTATCTGCACCAGCCTCCCCAGAGCGCGCGTGCCCAGCTCACGCTCGCGCCGCTCGATGTTCTCGACCCCCACCTTCTCCTTGACCCTGAACGCCATCGCCGCCCTCAGCTTCTGGATGATCGCCGGCGTGCCTGCGTCCTCCCTGATCTCCACGTCGTTTACGTACCTGTGCGAGCTGCGGCTGACGTACGTGACGGTGCCGCCGCCGGCCGTGGTGGGACATTCGAGTTGGTAGAGCGACTCGTGGAGCAGCAGCAGGCCAGGCGACCCGGGGCCTCCAAGCAGTTTGTGCGGGCTGAGTACCACGGCGTCCAGCCAGTCGTCGGCGCCTTCACGGCTAGGGCGGACGTCGACCTTCACGTACGGGGCGCTGGCGGCGAAGTCGAACACCGCAACCGCGCCGTGCTGATGGAGCAGGCTCGCGAGACCGCGCACGTCCGAGATCGTGCCCGTCACGTTGCTGGCGGCAGAGAACGAGCCGATCTTCTGCCTGCCGCCGAAGGCGGGATCACGTAGCGCGTCCCTCAGCACTGCCTTGTCGATGAGACCGTCGCGGTCGAGGGGCACCGAGACCACTTGTGCCATCGACTCTCGCCACGTCACCTCGTTCGAATGGTGTTCGTACGGTCCAACGAAGACGACGGGCCGTTCAGACTCGGGCAGTCCGTCCAACAGACGCTGCCTGTGCTGAGGCGGCACGCTGACGCCGAGGATCTCCTGCAGACGCTTGAGCGCCCCGGTCGCGCCGGTGCCGGGGAACAGCAGCTTGTAGTGCTCGTCCGCCCCGAGGCACTCCTTGATGTACTCGGCGGCCTCGTGCGTCAGGCGGGTGGTGATGGCCCCAGTCGCGCTGTCCTCCGTGTGGGTGTTGGCGTAGAGCGGCAGCACGGCACGATCCAGTGCGTCCTCGACGGACCGCAGGTGCCTGCCTGAGGCGATGTGATCGGCATAGGTGATCCGCCGCTCGCCGAACGGGGTCTTCACGCATGCACCCCGGTCCAAGAGATCCTGTCTGAGGGACTCGAGAAGGTCCATACTGCTCTCCTGTGCCGACAGGCTACACGCTGGACGCTGACGGTTGCTGGGCGCCGGCCCGGCCGGCGCCGGGGCACGTCGGGTGGTGCATGGGTCACCTACCCCCGGCAGATCGCGTCGAGGGTCGTAGAGTCTTGACGTGACAGTGGCGATGATCGACCAACTCCGCCGCCGGGTTCTCGTGCTGGACGGCGCGATGGGCACCATGATCCAGCGAGCCGCCCCCTCGGAAGACGACTTTCGTGGCGAGAGGTTCTCTGACCATCCGGTGGACCTGCGGGGCGCCAACGATGTCCTCGTTCTCACGAAGCCCGACCTCATCGCGGATATCCACCGCGCCTACCTAGAGGCGGGCGCGGACATCATAGAGACGAACACCTTCAACGCGACAAGCATCGGGCTGGCCGAGTACCGGCTCGAGCCGTTCGTGGCGGACATCAACCATGAGGCGGCGAGGCTGGCCCGCAACGTCGCAGACGAACTGTCAACGCCAGGGCGGCCGCGGTGGGTGGCCGGCGCCGTGGGGCCAACCAACAAGACGCTGTCGCTATCGCCAAGGGTGGAGGAGCCCGGGTACCGCGCTGTCACCTTCGACCAGGTGCTCGGCGCCTACCAGGAGCAGGCAACGGCACTCCTGGAAGGCGGTGTTGACCTGTTGCTCGTCGAGACCGTCTTCGACACCCTGATGGCCAAGGCAGCGCTGCACGCCTGCGAGGAAGCCATGTCGCGCTCGGGTAGACGGGTTCCCTTGATGCTCTCCGGCACGATAGTGGACGCTTCCGGCAGGCTGCTGTCCGGGCAGACGCTCGAGGCCTTCTGGACGTCGGTGCGTCACCACGACCTGCTGGCCGTCGGGCTCAACTGCGCGCTGGGCCCCGAGGAGCTGAGGCCGCACGTCGAGGAGCTCTCCCGGCTGTCCGACACGTTCACCGTCGCGTACCCGAACGCGGGTCTTCCCAACGCTTTCGGCGGTTATGACCTGGGCCCAAGCGAGATGGTGACGGTCCTCCGCGAGTTCCTGCACGCTGGCTGGGTGAACGTGCTCGGCGGCTGCTGCGGCACGACACCGGAGCACATCGCGCTGTTCGCGGAAGCGGCCGCGGGCGTACCGCCGCGCCGGCCCGCGGCCAGGGACACCCGGCCGCGGTTCGCGGGCCTCGACGCCCTCGTGTTGGACACCACGGTCGAAGACGGCGCCTCCCGCGGTGCCGGTTTCGTCAACGTCGGCGAGCGCACGAACCTCACCGGCTCCAAGCGGTTCAAGAGACTCGTCGTGTCGGGAGACCTGGCGGGCGCCCTGGACGTCGCGCGTGAGCAGGTAGACGGCGGCGCTCAGGTCATCGACGTCAACTTCGACGACGGCATGGTCGACGGGCCCGCAACCATGGCCGCCTTCCTCGACCTGCTGGCATCCGAGCCGGACGTTGCCAAGGTGCCCGTGATGCTCGACTCTTCCGCCTTCGCCGTCCTCGAGGAGGGCCTGAAGCACGTGCAGGGCAAGGCCATCGTCAACTCGATATCCCTGAAGGAAGGCGAGGCCGAGTTCCTGAGGCAGGCGCGCGTGGCTGGCTCGTTCGGCGCGGCCGTCGTCGTGATGGCCTTCGACGAGCGCGGGCAGGCCGACAGCTTCGAGCGCCGGATCCAGGTGATGGAGCGAGCGTACGAACTGCTGGTGCGGCAGGCGGGTTTCGCTCCAGAGGACATCATCCTCGACCCGA
>CAZMFX010000154.1:0-4799 GCA_964565625.1 uncultured bacterium | reverse complement strand
TCACCTTCCGATCTTAGGGTGAGATTCTCAGGTTCAGACGGAAATGGCGACTTTACCGTCAACCATGACGTGATTGTGGCGCTTGCCTCGGGCTTTGGTAAGGAATGCCTCTAGCTCGGCTCCTCGGGGCACCTTCTTCGCCACGAGTTGCCGGCAAAGACGTTCCACTTTCGTAGAATCCACCGGTGGATTACGACACCAGGGTGGGCGCGTACGCCGTCGTCGTGCGTGACGAAAGGTTGCTGCTCACGCGCCTTGCGTCGACAGAGTTGCACCAAGGCTGGACGTTGCCGGGCGGTGGGCTTGAGGCCGGAGAGGACCCGGAGGGCGCGGCCGTGCGCGAGGTCTTCGAGGAGACCGGCTACGTGGTCGAGCTGGTTCGGCTCCTTGGCACGAACAGCGTTCATATCCCGGCCGACAAGCGCGCCCCGGGTAGACCCAAGAGGCATCTCCACTCTCTGCGGATGATCTACGAGGGGCGAATCGTGTCCGGGGCCTTGAAGAACGAGGTCGGGGGCTCCACGGACGAGGCCGGTTGGATACCCATGGATGCGATCCCCGACCTTCAGCGCGTGGACCTCGTGGACGCCGCGCTCTGGCTCTGGCGTAAACGCGCGCTCGCCACAGACCGGGCGGCAAGGACCAGCGGCTAGTCCGAAAGCACGTTCGGGGCCAGCGTCCCGAGCAGCGAGACACTTGTCAGCCCTAACACCTCTATGTATGATACGTAGCGATGCTAGGTATAGCCAAGGCCGAAGCCCCGGTGCCGGCTGCGCAGTCCAAGGAGTTCGTCGCTGCGTCGGCCGCCCCGCTCATCCTCTCGATCCTCAGCCACGGCGACAGCTACGGCTACGAGATAATCCGGCGCGTTCGCGAGGTCTCCGACGGGGAGATGCGCTGGGCAGACGGCATGCTCTACCCGATACTGCATCGCCTCGAGAAACGCGGCCTGATCGAGTCCTACTGGGGCACGGGTGAGGGCGGCAGGAAGCGGCGCTACTACCGTCTGCGCAGCGCCGGGCTCGACGAGCTCGACAGCCTGCGCGCCAGTTGGCGCCGTATGAACGCCATTCTCGAGAAGCTGGAAGGAGGGCGACAACATGTTTGACCTCGACAAGGAGGTCGCGGCCTGGTCAGCACGGTTGGCACGGCGCTGCGGCAGGGACGCCGACATCGCAGAGCTCGAGGACCACCTGCGCTCCACCTTCGAACACCTCTCAGAAGAGGGCCTGCCTCCGGAGAGGGCGTTCGAGCTTGCCGTCAGCAGGATGGGCGACGTCGCGGAAATCGAAGCCGAGTACGAGAAGAACCGCTCGACCCTCTCTCGGTTCCACGACAGGCTCGCGCGCTGGGATAGGGCTTCGTTCGCGCGACGCGGCGCCGGGCGAGAAACCAGCGTGGCGGTGATCTTCGCCTCGTTGATCATCGCGGTCTCGATAATGCTCTCGTCTGCAAACATCAGCGGCAGCGCGGCCGCCGGCTACCTCCTCATCACCATCGCGCCGCTGTGGCTGGCAACGCGCATGCTGTCGACGCGCCGCTGACGCCGAGGCGTTCCCGGCCGGCTACGCCGCCCCGTCTCCAATGAACATCGGGCGCCAGCACAGTAGTCTCTTGGAAGCTTGTCTGTCCTACACGAACTGGAACTGATAACGGTGCTCGGGGCGGCGGCAACCGCAGTGATCACGTTGCTCGCTCCGCTGTCGCGGCTGCGCCTGGTGTCTGCCTGGGTCTTGATCGGCTCCGCCGTGGCCGCCGTTGCATTCGCCGGCCTGCACGAGCGCATGTACCCCGCCTACGCCGTCGTGCTGGTGCAGGCGCTGTTGGCGTGGCTCAGCAGCCGCAGAGTGCGGGCAGCCCCCAAGCTCGACGTCTGGCGCAAGGGCAGCGGCCGAGGACAGGAGCACGTCACGGACCCGCCATCCGGCTTGAGGATCGCCGGACGTGTCGTCCTGTTCGTCGCTTGTGTCGTCCTGCTTGCGCTGCCGGTTGGGTTGCTGTCAGCACCGCCGACCTAGCCTTCAAACGCCAAGGAGGCCTTTGGTCCTGGCTCACCAGCCAAGCAGGTCAACGACCTGAGAGAACACGTCAACGTAGCCGGGCAGAACCTCCACCGACTGCTCACCGCCGCCCCAGTTCACGCGGAAGTGGGTGAACGTGTGCTCCATGTCGGGCGGCGGTATCCACATCTTGTCGAGACGCCACCAGTCGCCTTCCCGAGCGTTGCTGGCCGGGAACGGGCTGCGGCTGTCGTACGGCTCGAACGGCTCCCCCTGGGTGAGCACGTAAGCCGCCAGGTAGGCCGGCCCCAACGCCTCCCACTGACGTAGGTGGAGTATCTCCTCAGTGTGGTAGTGCGGGTTCAAGGTGAAGTGCGCGGCCGAGTACACGTAGCCGAAAGGCGTGGCGAACCCGGCAGGGCAGTTGGAATCGGCGCACAGGCCGCCCGGTATCTCGATGCTTGGATAGATGCTGCCGGTCAGCTGGAACGTGGCGGGCCCCGCGTCGCCGAAGCGGATGTCAAGGGCGACGTGTGCGTAGGCCACGCTGATCTTGGGGGGTTGAGCCGAAGCGGCGCCGGACAGCAGGAGCAGTGTGAGGATGAGAGCAGAGCGTCGCATGAGCCTTCCTGGGACGGCATCTCGAGCCGGCCGCCCCGACTGGCTCTAATCTGACTCTCACGGTGTCACAAGGCTCTTATCCGCGCTTGGAACTGGGCTCAGCCCACGATCAGCTCCTCGATACCGCGCGGGTAATCGGTGATGAGCTCGCAACCTGTGTCCGTCACCAGCACGGTGTCCGAGTGCCTGAAACCGCCCAAACCGGGGACGTACAGGCCCGGTTCGACCGAAAGGACCATCCCCGCTTCCAACACGGTGTCGTCTCCCACGTCCAGGAACGGGCTCTCGTGAATGCGTTGGCCGAGGCCGTGGCCGACGTGGTGCCGCCAGTACTCCAGAAGGTCGTGCCGCTCGAAGTAGGCGCGGACCGCGATGTCCACATCGGCGCCGGTGACGCCCGCTCGTATCGACTCGAACGCTATGTCCTGCAGGTCGAGCATGTGACGGAAGAAGCGTCTCTGGTCGCGAGAGGGCTCGCCGACGAACATCGTGCGCTCGAGCTCCGAGAGGTAACCATGCGCATCCGCCGCGGCGCCTGTCACAAGGGTGTCCCCGTCCGCGAATACCGCGTCGTTCGTAAGCGCGTGCGGCAAGGCGCTGTTGGGGCCTATCTGCCCCCTGTATATGGCCAGGGCGCCGTCTATCCACCTGTTGCGTTTGCTGTACTCTCCGCCCCGCCACTCGCGCATCGCGGCGGTCGCCTCCTTGCAAGCCTTGCCTACCACCTCGGTCTCTCTGGCGCCGACCCGTGTGTACTCCTGTAACAACCGGTGCGCGACGCCTCCCCAGTAGGCGCTCTCCCGGATCAGCGCCAGCTCGGCGTCGCTCTTCAGCGACATCTGCCTGTCCACCTCAGGCGAGACGAACGTCACGTCCAGCTCCTGGCTGACCGGGTAAGGGCGGTAACCGGCCGTTACCGGGTACCCGTCGTGGTCCACGCCCAAGCGTGAGACGCCGCGCGCGCGTAGGTCTTCAGCCAACAGCTGCATGGGATGCGTCTCGCCCGGGTACTCGGGATAGACGAGCAGGCGCTCGTAACTGGCCGTCCCCTCTGCGTGCTCCTTCTCCAGTCGCGGCACGAGAACCGTACGCTCCCCGCCGCGTAGCAGGACCACGCCGATGGGCCGCTCGGTAGGGTGGAACACGAACCCCGTGTAGTACTGCACGAACTGCTCGTCGAAGAGGGCGACCGCGTCGATCCGGTCCGGAACGAAGTCGAAGGCGCGCCTCGCGCGCTCGGCTCGCTCCACCTCGCTTATGGCCGGTGCTGGATATAGGCCAACACCTGCCAGATCGATCGTGCTGGGTTCCTCGAGTTCGCTCATTCGGTCGACTTCCTCCCTAGGGCCGCGCCCGCCAGCGCAGCTAACGGCGCGAACACCACCCCTGTCCACGTTGTTGCCCCTGCCAGGTCGAGGAGGCCTAGGCTCCCTACGAGCGCTCCCAACGCGTACCCGGAGTCACGGAAGAACCGGTAGACCCCAAGCGCAGTGGCGCGCTTCTCCGGCACGGATCGATCGGCGACCGCGGCGATGAGCACGGGGTACACCATGCCCGTACCCAGACCCATGAGCACGGCAGCTAGCAGGGCGGTCGCGAACGTCGAAGCGACGGCGAGCACCAGGAGGCCGGCGCCTTGGAAGATCATGCCCGCCACGATCAGCGGGCGCCGACCGACGCGGTCGGACATGGGTCCGAAGAGCGGCTGGCCGACCGCCCACACCAGCGGGTATAGGCCGGCCACCAAGCCGACCTGCGTGAGACCGAAGCCGCGCGCCGTCAGCATGAGGGGCAGCGACAGCCACACGAGGCCGTCCTTGAGGTTGGTCGCCAACCCGAGCAGGCTCGGGACGCCTACGCCCGGGATCCAGCGCAGCGGGGCGGGCATGGCCGTGAGGCTGGTCTCCGGGGCCCTGAGAGACAGCACGAGTCCCGCGAGGGCGAAGACGGTACCCATGAGGAACGGCCACGGCCTCAGACCGAGCTCGGAGGCAACCAGGCCGGTCAGGAACGCGACGACGCTGACACCCAGGTATCCCGCGAACTCGTTGATGCCGGCGGCGAAGCCTCGCCTTCTTGTTGGCACCAGGTCGACCATCATGTTGAGCGTCATCGACCAAGTTAGCGCCTGCCCGACGCCGAGCAGGAGGTTCGCGAACACGACGACACCCCAGGTCG
>CAZMFX010000153.1:0-4830 GCA_964565625.1 uncultured bacterium | reverse complement strand
ACGTCCTGGCTCTCGAACTGATGGACGATGACGGTTGGCTGAGCGAGCGCGACGCCAACGAGGGCGGTAACGACGGCCACCAGGGATGCGAACCCGAGGCGCGCCCTTTGTGCGGGGCGCTTCGTGTGGCGAAGACCGGACTTCTCTGTACTGCCTGAGCGCATCTTGCCTCCAGATTGCCAGAGGCTAGCACGGTGGTCTTTGCGGTCAGGAAGCGTGAGCGTGGCCCTTCTGGAAAGCCGATTCTGGCCACTTAACGGTCACTCGAGCAGGCGTTCGAACTCCTCGCGAAGCGCCTCGGCCTGGCCGGCCGTGCGGGCAACGACCAGGATGGTGTCCTGACCTGCGAGGGTCCCGACGATGTCGTCGCGCTCCAGCTTGTCGATTATGTATGCGACTCCCGACGCATGCCCTTCGTCCGTGCGCACCGCGATTATGTTCTCGCCCCTGTCCAGGTCGCGGACGAAGAGCCGGAAGCGTTGCTTGAGCTCGCCCTCTATGTCCTCCTGGCCAGTCAGCGGCGTCGCGCGGTAGCGGTGCTGCCCCTTGCCGGCCGGAACTCGCACCAGCCGCAGCTCTGTGACGTCGCGGCTGACCGTAGCCTGGGTGACGCGTATCCCGCGCTCTGCCAGCTTCTCGGCGATCTGGGCCTGGGTCGAGAGGAACTCCGTCTCGACAAGCTCCGAGATCAGCCGCTGCCTATACTCTTTGCTCGGCATCCTGGTCCCCGCTCGGCATGTTTATGCAGTATACCGGCATCATGAAGCGTCACAGGGGGTCCTGGGTGAGTCTCAGCCCGGCCGACAGGCGGGCGTACGCGTCAGGCAGCCTCGTGTGGAACGGCACGCACTTCGTGCCACCGTCTCCAGGAGCCATGCGCTACCTGAGGCCGGCAACCGGTGACGGGCCGGAGCCCGACAGGGGCGGGCCGCCACCGAACTAGCGAAGAGACTACTTAATCGTCGTCGTCGTCGAACGCCGCGCTGAACGATGACGGCGTTGGCTCTACCCGCACGGGCTCGACCGTGCGGCGCACCTCGTCGAGCGTTGGCAGCGTGTCGTCCTCGCTCCACGTGACGGCGTCCGAGAGCACGAGCTCTTTCATCGCCAGCGATACGGTGTTCTCGTTCTTCGGCACGTCGTCGATGTCGAGGACCGTCGGGACCCCGAACTTGAGCTGTGCAGCGCGGCGCGCGACGACTATCGACAACCGGTAACGGGAGTCTGTCAGCGCCAGCAGCTTGTCGTAACCTTCTTGAGCCACAAACGGCCTCCTTGCAACCTTGCGATGCTAGCACGCCGCCGCGGGCCTGCCGCTCACGTTCTGGACATCAGGCCAAGCGGGTTCAGCCCGCCAGGGTCCTGGCTATGTCGGAGTCGCTCACGCGGTGCGCCCGCGCGCGCTCGGCCCGGATGATGCTCACGAACACCGACGCCGCGGTGTACAGGTCCTCGTTCACCACCACGTAATCGAACTCGCGCATCGCCCGTATCTCCTCGCGCGCTCGCGCAAGGCGCTTCTGGATCTTCTCCTCTGAATCTGTGCCCCTGCCGCGCAGGCGGCGCTCGAGCTCGCGCATCGATGGCGGGGCGATGAACACCATCACCGCCTCCGGGACCCTGGCCTTAACCTGCCGAGCGCCGACCAGCTCCAGCTCGAGGAGCACGTCCTTGCCTTGCGCCAGGGCCTCCTCCACGGGACCGTGGGGCGTGCCGTAGAAGTCGCCGACGTACTCCGCGTGCTCGAGTAGACCGTTCTGTCCAATAAGTTCCTGGAACCGCTCGCGCGTCAGGAAGTGGTAGTTCGCGCCGTCGACCTCGTCCGGTCGCCTCTCACGCGTCGTGGCCGAAACAGAGTAGTGGATACCCTCCAGCTGCGGAAGCGCCACCCTGCGTATCGAGTCCTTGCCGACGCCAGAAGCTCCCGTCATGACGAAGAGGATGCCGCGCTTGGCCTCGTCTGCCCCGGCGGCTGCCCTGCGGTCACGGCCGGAGCGTCGCTCGTCTGCCATGCCGTCACCTGACGGATGATTCGCTTCGGGTTCCTCGCTGTTCACGCGTCTACTTGGGTCCTCCGTGGCGCCCTTCGACGGGCTGTGGAAGCGGCCGCGGGCGGCCTCGGTGGCTCTGTGACTGTATCACGGTGCGCACGAGCGGCCCGGCCGTTCCTCCGCCCGCGATTCGTAAGGCGGGCGAGCCGCGGGCGAGACGTAGCGGCCATAGCCGGGTGCTACGATTCAGTCCCGGGAAGGTGGTCTCTCCATGGACCGGAAGTACATCTTCATTACCGGGGGGGTGGTCTCGAGCCTCGGCAAGGGCATCGCCACCTCGAGCATCGGGGCCCTCCTCAGGGCGAGGGGGTACTCGGTCACGGCCGTGAAGATAGACCCCTACATAAACGTGGACGCCGGCACCATGCGGCCGTACGAGCACGGCGAGGTCTTCGTGACGGACGACGGCGCCGAGACCGACCTGGACATAGGCACGTACGAGCGCTTCCTCGACGTCGACCTCGGGCGCCTGAACAACGTCACGACGGGGCAGGTGTATCAGTCCGTCATCGAGAAGGAGCGCCGTGGCGAGTACCTCTCGCACACCGTCCAGGTGATCCCTCACGTCACGGACGAGATAAAGGACCGCATCCGCGCGGCCGGCGAGGCGGCAGACGCCGAGGTAGTGCTCGTCGAGGTCGGCGGCACCGTCGGCGACATAGAGTCCCTGCCGTTCCTCGAGGCTATAAGGCAGTTCCGGTTCGACGCCGGCCGGGAGAACACGCTGTACATCCACGTGACGCTCGTGCCGTTCCTTGGCACCAGCGAGGAGTTCAAGACCAAGCCAACTCAGCACTCCGTCGCCACGCTGCGCGGAGTAGGCATACAGCCAGACGCGCTCATACTGCGCTCCCAGGCGCAGGTGCCGAGGGACGGGCTGCAGAAGATCGCGCTGTTCTCGAACGTGGAGCCGCCCGCCGTCTTCAACGCGTACGACGCCGACCACGTCTACGCGGTCCCCGAGATGCTCGAGCAGCAGGGGATCGGACGGTACGTGGAGAGGATGCTGCACCTCGAGCAGGTGACGCCCGAGCTGCGCGTGTGGCACGAGGCCGTCCGGGTACTGCGCCAGCCAGGCACCGTCGTGGACATAGCCGTCGTCGGCAAGTACGTCGCGATGCCGGACGCCTACCTGAGCCTGCTGGAGGCCCTCAAGCACGCGGGCATCGCCAACGACGCGACCGTGAACGTCGAGTGGATAGACGCAGAGGGGTTGATGAGCGACGACCCGCCGTCGCTCGACGCCTACCACGGCATACTCGTGCCCGGCGGGTTCGGCGTGCGGGGCATCGAGGGCAAGGTGAAGGCCGCCAGGATCGCCCGCGAGGAGAAGGTGCCGTACCTTGGCATCTGCCTCGGCATGCAGGTGGCCGTCATAGAGTTCGCCCGTCATGTCGCGGGGCTGGAGGGCGCCAACTCCACGGAGTTCGACCCGTACACGCCGCACCCCGTCATCGGCCTCATGCCGGAGCAGCTCGAGGTCGAGGGCATGGGCGGCACGATGCGCCTGGGCTCGTGGCCCATGCATGTCTTCCCCGGCACGCGGCTCGAGCGGCTCTACAAGCTGCCTGCCGGCCAGGGCGGCACGGTTCACGAGCGGCACCGCCACCGCTACGAGGTGAACCCGGAGTACGTCGAGCACTTGAAGGATGCCGGCCTGGTCGTCTCGGGCGTTACCCCCGGGATGCGCGGGAGAGGCGAGGGACTGGTCGAGGCCATAGAGCTGAAGGGCCA
The DNA here is from genome assembly GCA_964565625.1 of uncultured bacterium. Lineage (GTDB taxonomy): Bacteria > Deinococcota > Deinococci > Deinococcales > Trueperaceae > DASRWD01. The sequence continues at coordinate 1,045 of CAZMFX010000153.1, read as the reverse complement.
TCCCTTCTTCCTCGCCGTGCAGTCGCACCCCGAGTTCAAGTCGCGTCTCATGCGGCCCAGCCCACCGTTCACCGGCTTCATCGAGGCCGCCGTCGCATACGCGGTCAAGGAGGCCGCCACCGTAGCGTGAGCCTGGGCTCGGCGAGCGAGCGCTCGTTGGTCATCGGGGTGGCAGGCGGGACCGGGAGCGGGAAGAGCACCGTGGCGGCCGCGATGGCGGACGCCGCGCCCGGCCACGTGCTCGTGCTGCCGCAGGACGTCTACTACAGGCGGGCGACCGACCCGTACTTCGAGGGCCGCGCCGTCATCAACTGGGACGAGCCGGGAGCCTTCGACACGCCGTTCCTGGTAGAGCAACTGGACGCCCTTGCCGCGGGCGAGGCGATAGAACGTCCGCTGTACGACTTCGAGGCTTCCGACAGGCTCAAAGAGACCTTGCGGCTGGAGCCGGCGCCCGTCGTCGTTATCGAAGGGATCCTGGTGCTGCACGAGCCGGAGCTGCGAAGGCGGCTCGACCTGAAGGTCTTCATCGACGCGCCGCCGGACGAACGCTTCATAAGGCGGCTCGAGCGCGACGTGAACGAGCGCGGCCGCAGCGCCGGAAGCGTAATAGACCAGTACCGGAGCACCGTGAAGAGCATGCACGACCTCTACGTCGAGCCGACCAAGCAGCACGCCGACCTGATAGTGCCGGAGGGCGGTAAGAACCGCGTGGCCATCGAGGTGCTCGTCAACCACGTGAGGGCCTCTATAAGGGAGCGAGCATGAGGCCCCTGCTCTGGCTGGTGCTGATCCTCTCGCTGGTGCCCGCCATGTTCCTCGTGGGGCGGCGTATCTCGTCCGAGGGCAGCCGCGTCGAGGTCGCGATCGTGATGGACGAGCAGGCGCTCTCGGATCAGGCCGACCTCATCGGGCTTACCAGCCTGGAGCTGGGCAGGCGTTACCAGGAGCTGGGGCTCACGGGGATAGCCCTCTACGAGGACACCCCGGAGTCGCTCGTCGAGAAGGGCTACGCAGCGGCCATGCTGGGCTCCGAGATGCGGGC
>CAZMFX010000152.1:1443-4948 GCA_964565625.1 uncultured bacterium | reverse complement strand
CGACGTCGAGCTGGAGACCGAGGACTGGACGACCTACCTGGCCGACTACACGACCGGCAAGTTCTCCATGTACATGCTCGGATGGAACGCCGACTACGCAGACCCCGACAACTTCCTCAACACGTTCTTCGGCCCGTCGGCCTCCGCGAGCCCGGCTTGGGACAGCCCAGAGACCCTCGACCTGCTCCAGCAGGCCCGTCAGGTCGCTGATCAGGACGTCCGTGCGAACCTCTACGCAGAGGTCCACAACAACGTGAACGCCGACGTCCCGGCCATACCGTTCGCCTACAACCGCACCCTGAACGCGATGCGAAACAACATCGACGGATGGGTCGCGAGCCCGCTCGGCTACTCGTCCGTGAGCCTGCACACGGTCACCAAGTCCGAGTAACCCTCTAGCCTCATGCGGCCGGGCGGCACCCCATCGGGGCGCCCGGCCGCCTTTTCACCTATCTAGGAACGAGCTTCTTTGAACGCATACGTAATCCGCCGGTTGCTCGGCCTCGTGCCGGTTCTCATCGGCGTGACGCTGCTTATCTTCTTCCTGACCCGAGTTATCCCCGGCGACCCAGCTGTGGCGATGCTCGGGGAACGCGCCGCCCCCAACCTCGTCCAGCGCCTCCGCCAGGACCTGGGCCTCAACCGGCCCCTGTTCCTCGACATCCAGGGCGCCCGCGAGAGCGGAGACGTGCGCCAGATCTTCGACAGCCAGTACTTCTCGTACATGTCAGGGCTCTTGAGGTTCGACCTCGGCCGCTCGATATTCACGCTGATCCCGATAACAGAGAGCCTGTCCCACAGGTTCCCTGCCACCTTCGAGCTGACCATCGCCGCCATGTTCATAGCCATCGTCATCGGCATACCCGCTGGCGTGCTGGCAGCAACGCGGCGAGGGACCGTGGGTGACACGGCCATAATGCTCTTCGCGCTCTCCGGCGTGTCGTTCCCGGTCTTCTGGCTGGCGATAATCTTCATCTACATCTTCGCCGTCGTACTCGGCTGGTTGCCTCCGTCAGGGCGGTTGTCCATCGGCCTGAACCTCGAGCCCATCACGGGCCTCTACGTCCTCGACGCCCTCCTGCGAGGCCAGTTCCAGGTAGCGCTCGACGCGGCCAAGCACCTGATAATGCCCGCGATCGCGCTGGGCTCGATCCCGCTCGCGATCGTCGTGCGCATGACGCGCTCTGCGATGCTCGACGTGCTGGGGCAGGACTACGTCCGCACGGCCCGCTCCAAGGGTCTACACGAGAGGCGAGTCGTTCGCGTCCACGCCCTGCGCAACGCGCTGCTGCCGGTGATTACGGTCATAGGTCTCAGCTTCGGCACCCTGCTATCCGGGGCGCTGCTCACCGAGACCGTCTTCAGCTGGCCCGGCATCGGCCGCTGGGTGTACGACGCCATCGCCTCGCGCGACTACCCGGTCATCCAGGGCGGGGTGCTGTTCGTCGCCATCATGTTCACGTTCGTCAACCTGCTGGTGGACCTCACGTACGCCTTCATCGACCCGAGGATCCAGTACTCGTGAGCGACGCGAGAACAGCAACGCTGGAGGAGCCGGAATCCGTACGCGGCCGGTCGCTGGCGGCCGACGCCTTCCGGCGCTTCTTCAGGCACCCGACCGGGCTCGTCGGCCTCTTCATAGTCGGCTTCTTCGTTGTCATCTCGCTGCTCGCTCCCGTCCTGGCGCCATACGACCCGTCGAGCGACCGCGACCTGCGATCGCGCCTCGCTCCGCCGTCCGCCGAGCACTGGTTCGGCGCCGACGAGCTGGGGCGCGACCAGTTCATACGCGTCTGGCACGGTGGCCGCATAAGCCTGCGCGTCGGCCTGCTGGCCGTGGCGTTCGCCGCGGTCACGGGCACGCTGCTCGGGCTCACCGCCGGGTACGTCGGGGGCACGCTCGACATACTCATCGTCTGGCTCATGGACATCGTGCTGGCGTTCCCCGGAGTGCTCCTGGCTATCGTCATCGTCGCTACCCTCGGGCCCAACCTCACGAACGCCCTCATAGCCATCGCGGTGACGCAGATACCGCTGTACACGCGGATAGTGCGATCTGTCGTCCTGTCTGTAAGGGAGACGGAGTTCGTCCAGGCAGCACGGGCTCTGGGCACCAGGGGGCCGGGCGTCGTCTTCAAGCACGTGCTGCCCAACAGCCTCTCGCCGCTCATCGTGCAACTCACCCTGTCGATCGGCGTCGCGATCCTCGACGTGGCCGCGCTCGGCTTCCTGGGCCTCGGCGCCCAGCCGCCGGAGCCCGAGTGGGGGCTCATGATCCGTGACGGGTTCACGCAGTTCCTGAGGGCCCCGTGGATGTCGATATTCCCCGGCATCGCGATCTTCCTCGCCGTCGTGGGCTTCAACCTGCTGGGCGACGCGATAAGGGACGTGCTGGACCCCCGCCTCCGGGACGCCTGAAGCCGTGGCGCCGCAACGGTTGCCCGTCCTGCCGCTGGAGTCGCGCCACGTCCCACGCCTGTGGGGCGGGGAGACCTGGCTGGCTGACGGCTCCAGCCGGGTGTCTATGGGCGAGTACGAGGGCGCGACGGTCTCGGAGCTGGCTACCGACTACGGCGCGCGGTTGGTCGGGAACGCCAGTTACGCGCGGTACGGGGCGCGTCTCGCGCTGCTCGTCAAGTTCCTCAGCGCGCAGGAGGACCTCTCGGTACAGGTTCATCCCGACGACGCCTACGCGCTCGAGCACGAGTCGGAGACGGGGCATCTGGGCAAGGCCGAGGCCTGGTTCATCCTCGCCGCCGAGAGGGACGCCCACGTCTACCGGGGCTTCGCGAGGGACGTGACGGCCGCGGAGGTGCGCGCCGCCGCCCTCGACGGCTCGCTCCTCGAGCTCCTGCGCCGCATCGACGTGAGGCCGGGCGACGTCGTCGTGAACCCCGCAGGGACCGTTCACGCGGTGGGCGGCGGGATAACCCTCTACGAGGTCCAGCAGTCGAGCGACCTGACGTACAGGCTCTTCGACTACGACAGGCTGGACTCGATGGGCGCCCGCCGCGAGCTTCACATCGACAAGGCGCTCGACGTCGCCGACCTGACCGCTGCGCCCGCGGAGCTACCAGCGGCACCGGCGGTCGAGCCGGGCAGGTGGCGGCGGCTCGCCGCGCGCCCCGAGTTCGTGCTCGACGCCGTCCGGTCGGAGGCCGGCACAGCGGTCACGGGGGAGACGGAGAGGGAGAGCTGCCAGATACTCACCGCCGTCGCGGGCGAGACCGTGTTGCGGGCGGGAGGAGAGACCGTCGTGCTGAGCGCGGGCGACACGTGCCTGCTGCCCGCGACCCTCGGCTCGTACGAGATCGAGGGCAAGGGCGAGGTGCTGCGCGCGGCCGTCGTGTGAGGTTCTCTCGCTTTTCGCGCAAGCGGGGCGCGCTCACAGGTGTTTCGTGAGAGGGTGCCACTATGGCTGTGACCGATAGGTTGCGGTCGTGGACAGCGTCCAGCACGGCGACGCTTCCGACGTACTATCGATCTGAGCCATAGTGGCACCGCA
>CAZMFX010000152.1:0-1343 GCA_964565625.1 uncultured bacterium | reverse complement strand
GCCTCGCAACCCAAAAACTCTCCCGGGGTCGCTAAGGACCCCGGGAGAACTGGAGCGTGATGGCCCCGATCAGGCGCTGGGGGATATGCCAGTTGACGGTCTATCCTCGCCGAGCGGGGGGACGAAGGCAGGCGGCTGACCGTCGCTCTCGATGAGCATTATGTCCAGCACCTCGCGGAAGCCGCTGACGGCTATCACCTCGAGGTCGCCGAGGATCGCCTCCGGCACCTCTTCGAGGTTCGCCTGGTTCTCTTTCGGCACGATGACGGTCTTGATGCCCGCCTGGTGCGCCGCGAGCAGCTTCTCCTTCAGCCCGCCGATGGGCAGCACCCTGCCGCGCAGGGTTATCTCACCGGTCATGGCAACGTCGCCACGTACCTGCCGCCCCGTGAGGGCGCTGACGACCGCCGTGGCGAGCGCGATGCCGGCAGACGGCCCGTCCTTGGGCGTGGCGCCCTCGAGCACGTGCACGTGTATGTCGCGGTTCTCGTAGAAGTCTGAGGCGATGCCGAACTCGTCAGAGTGCTTGCGCAGGTACGCGATGCCGGCCTGCGCGCTCTCCTTCATGACGTCGCCCAGCTGCCCTGTCAGGGTGACGTTGCCCTTGCCTGGCATGCTGACGGCCTCTATGTCGAGGGTCACGCCGCCGACGCTGGTCCAGGCAAGGCCGTGGGAGAGGCCGACCTGCGGCTCCTTCTCCGCCTGCTCGTCGCGGAAGGGCGGCACGCCAAGGAGCTCGCGCACCTTCACGTCGTCGATGACGACCTCTTCCTCCCACGGTTCGGAGAGGTACTCCTTCGCCATCTTGCGTGCGGCCTTGGCGATGAGCCTGTCGAGGTTGCGGACTCCTGCCTCGCGCGTGTACTCGGTGACGATGCGCTTGATGGCGTCGTCTGTCATCTCGAGATGGTCCGCGAGCCCGTGGTCCTTCAGCTGCCGCGGCACGCGGTAGCGTTTGGCGATCTCGATCTTCTCCGGCAGCGTGTAGCCCGGGATCTGGATGACCTCCATGCGGTCGAGCAGCGGCCGCGGGATGGTGTTGAGCGTGTTCGCCGTCGTGACGAACATGACCTTCGAGAGGTCGTACGGGATCTCGAGATAGTGGTCTGCGAAGGTGTTGTTCTGCTCCGGGTCCAGGACCTCGAGCAGGGCGGAGGAGGGGTCGCCCCTGAAGTCGGCCGTCATCTTGTCGACCTCGTCAAGCAGGAAGACCGGGTTGATGGTGCCCGCCGTCTTCATGCCCTGGATGATGCGACCGGGCAACGAGCCGATGTACGTGCGGCGGTGACCGCGGATCTCGGCCTCGTCGCGCACGCCGCCCAGGCTCATGCGCACGAACTTGC
>CAZMFX010000151.1:266-4975 GCA_964565625.1 uncultured bacterium | reverse complement strand
GACCCTAGGGCCGCCGAGCAATTTTTTGGACGTCACGCTGAATGGTGAGCGAGCAAGGCCGCGATGTACTGCGATCGAGAGCTATAGCCAAGCTTCGATAGAGCGTTTGAAATGTGGGCGTTGATGGTCTTCGTCGTTACTCTCAGTCTCTTTGCCGCGGCACTTGTATCCAGTCCCTGAAGGAGCAGCCGAGTTACGCGCAGTTCCATGTAAGTTAGTCCCGAGCGCCAAGAATAGGTTCGCAGAGCGGCAGCCGCCGCATATATGCCGCTAATTAGGGACTCGTCATCTCCTGCAACAACGACTCCGCTTACGTGGTAACTGCCAATGACGTCGCTATATGGCCCTGATTGGCTTTGCACAACCACGACAGTCCGGGCACGCTCAACGCTATTGAGCTGATCCAACTCCGCAAACGACCAAGTAGCAGGAAAGTCAAGAAGCACTCTTGCCGCATGGGGCGAAGACTCGTCCACGAACTGGATGTCACTTAGCTGAGCAACGTGCTGAATGAGTGCTCGATAGGCCGGTCTCGCAGCATGTAAAACTACATCCAACTTTTGTCCCATCGTGTCGTCCCCTCCCTTTCGCCTTACCTCCAATCATCATTTCAAGCCAGGGTTTAAAAAGGGTTGAAATCTATACGCGCATTACATTTGACGAAAACCGCGATCTGACCGCCTGCTATGATGGGGCTCTCGGTAAAAGTTAGCAGTTCGTAGATGCTGGGCAACTGAGCACTGTCCCCGATAAAAAGCCTACGTATGCCACAAGCAGACTCTGAAGGCCAGACGCACAATGCTGAGCAGCTGGATTGTACGTCGTACGAGTCGAACGCCCTCCCGAAACCGGAAGGGCGTTCTCCTAGAAGAATGGTGGCGGCCCCGGCCTGGGGGTCGGACTTAGGGCCGCACCTGGAGATAGCGTTTGAACCTGGGTGGTCTCTGGTACCTGAAGCGGGCAAGGCGGTCCTGCCGCTTGGTCGTCGGCCTGGGCGAGCGTGCTGCGCCCGGGCGCGGGGCTTCCTGCGGCGTGCCGGGCCTCATCGTGCCGGCCTCGACTGCGCGCTGGCGCCCCGGGCGGGGCCGCGATCGAACACCGGGACAGTGTCTATCTGGTCCGGCGTCAGGTACCTGGAGGCGCGCCGCCTGGCGTGCGGGGAGCGTGTCTCCCCGATCTCGTGCAGCGCTTGCCTCATGAGCCTTTCGAAGTGGCGTGTGGACCTTGCGGGAGCGCTCATGCCGCTGTCGCCTCTACGTCTTCCCCACGGATGCGCGCCTTCTTGATGCGCGCCCACGTGTCCCAATCGAAGTCGTCGTGGCGTTGCCGTACGGGCTCTGCCGAAGCCTTTACCGGCTCAGGTGGCGAGGCGACGGCCTCTGCCTGGCGAGCTGCGAGCAGCACGGCGTACGCGTCGCGTACCCTTGCCAACTCGAGCTTCAGGCTCGCTACCTGCCTGAGCGCTTCAGCTAGACGCTCCTCAGTAGTGCGGTTGAAGGTCGGGCTCGCGGACCTGGCCGCAGGTGAGCGAGGTGTTCCAACCTTGTCCATCGCGTCCTCCTCCTCTTACCCAAGACTTGCGCCGGGGTTATGACCTTCCGGCACAGTCATAAGGTAGCGCCGCTTTGGTCAAGGTGGGAAGAAGCGGATGTACCGGATGAATGGGGCAACTTACCCAGATGGGTTCGTGAACATGAGAAGTCTCACACTCCCAGATTAAACAGGTCAGTAAACGCGTGTCCCACGCAAGCATGAAGGCCAGCCATACCTCATGGTCTACCCTGTCACATTCGAAAATTGGGGCTATTTGGGGGCCGTCTGGGGCAAGTGGTCTACGCCTTCTTTGGCGTGACCCACGGTCTAGTTGCCGCTGACCCGTGCCACTAGGCCTCGCTCCCGCGCCCAGACGATCGCCTCTGCCCTATTGTGAGCGCCTATCTTCGAGTAGGCGTTCGTCAGGTGGTTGCGGGCCGTGCGCTGGGAGATGCCGAGGCTCGACGCCACCTCGTCGTCGGTCAGGCCGGCCGCCACCAGCTCCAGCACCTCGCGCTCGCGTGGCGTCAGGTCGGTATCCTCCAACGGCTGCGTCTGGCCCTGCCTCATCTCGGCCAGGCGCTGCACGACCGACTGGCTGAACCACTCGGTGTCCGCCATCACCTCTCTTATGGCGACCATCAGCTCTTCCTGCGAGCGGTGCTGCTCCGTGACGTCGTTGAACATCTTGAGCATGCAGCGGTAGCCGCCGTAGGTGATCTCCTCGCCAGACAGCAGGATCTCTCTGATGCGCCCGTCCTTGGTGCGCAGCTTCAGCTCCAGCTCGTTGAAGTTGCCGCCTACAGCGAACGCGGCCTCCAGCTTGCGCCTGTCCTCGGGGCTTGACCACATGCCGAGCTCTCTGGCCGTGCGGCCCACCACCTCTTCGCGGTCGTAGCCCGTCAGCTTCGTGTAGTGCTCGTTCACCTCGAGGAACCTGTCCTCGTCGAGGGTGGCGATGACCGCTGCGACCGGTCCCAGCTCGAAAGCCCTGCGGAACCGGATCTCGCTCTCCAGCAGCGCGTCGCCTGCCGCCCTGGCGCTCTCCTCCATGCGGCGAAGCATCTCGTCCGAATGCTCCTCGAGCGTGAAGCGCTCTGCCAGCGTGGCGGCCTGGTACGCCATTAACCGCAGGGCGATCAGGTCGCGCTGAGTTGGCAGGCGGTCGGACTTCACGTGCAGGCACATCTGGCCCAGCACGCGCCCGCTAGCGCCCGGCAGCGTCACCTTGATGCACCTAACTGAGGTGCCGTCTATGCCGTCCTCTATGAGGGCGGGCAGCTGCTCCTCCGGCACCTCTTCCGTGTAGAGCGCGCCCGGTTTCTGATCGTCCAGGTTCGCGACGTCTGCCGGCACGTCGCCGAACTCGCTCAGGTACCCGCCGCCGAAGCCGCTCTGCGCGAACACTTTAAGGCGTCCGGCGTCGCGGTCGAGGAGCCAGATGCCTCCGCGCTCGCACCCGAGCAGGTCTATGCCGGCCTCTATGAGCATCTCGACGCCCCGCCTCGAGTCCTCTACGGCGCCCGACTTGGCGAGCACGTCGTACACGAGGCGGTTGACCATCAGCTCGCGCCTCAAGCGGCGCTGCCCGGCGCGAAGCTGTTCTTCCACGCGGCGCATCGTCGTGATGTCCCACGTTATGACGACGTATTCGTCCTGGTCCTGGTCGCGCGTGCCCTGCTCCGCCAGCCACGCCGTGGTGCCGTCGTTGGGCCGGAAGACGCGGTACTCGGTGTGCCACGGCTGCCCGTTCTCGATCGCCTGCTCGAGCACCCGCTCGTACGCCCGGCGGTCGTTGGGCACCATGAGCTCGAGCTTCTCCTCGAGCGTCTGTACAGGGTGATCTTCGTGGCCGATGCCGAACACGTCGGTCTGGCCGCCGACCTGCGTCAGGCTGCCGGACTTGGGGTCGTACCTGTGCACCGCAACATCGATCGCCGACGCGGGCACGCCGCCGCGGCCCTCGTCCGAGGTGACGGCGGTGTCGAACGGGTCTCTGACGACCGCTGCCAGGCCGCCGTTCACCGGTTGGACGATCAGGTCGACGGTCCGGCCGCGTATGGGCGAGAAGCCCTCGAAGTGAACCGCGCGGCGCTCGCGCAGCGCCTCCAGGTGGCTCTCGAAGAGTGGGGAGTCCTGCAGTTGAGGGAACACCTCGAGGATGTGCCTGCCCACCATCTCGTCGAGGGGCACGCCCCACATCGTCTCGCAGCGCTTGTTCGCGTAGACGTAGTTCAGTTGCTCGTCAAGGACGTAGACCGGCTCGTTGAGGGTCCATATGGCCTCGGCAACTAGGGCCGTGGAGTCGGGCGGCGCCTGCTCGGGGTCCTTCTGGGGGCCGCTCTCCATCTGGACGGGGCTCATGACGACGGCGAAGCCCTGCAGGTTCCCGTGTTCCCCGTGCAGGCAGCTGATCAGGCCCCTGACCATGACCCTGCGGCCGCTGCGCCCAACACGCCAGCCGGCCAGCACGGCGGAACCTTCGACCCTTGCCCTCTCTACGACGGCCTCGGCGCCCGCGTCCCCTGGGACCGTGAACACCGTGCCGAACGGCTTGCCGATGAACTCGGCGGGCTCGTAACCGAACGCGTCCTGTACGGCCCCGTTCCAGGAGGTTATGCGTCCGCCGGTGTCGAGAGTGAACGCGACAGCCTGAGACGTGTCGTTAGCGTCTACGGCAGACCCCCTTCTGATGTTGCTTGCTTACTACCCGCCGTCCCCCGACCGGGCACGACTAATATACCGTTCACATGCGCCTCAGCCTGTTTATGCGCTCCTGGATGGGAGGGTGGGTCGCGAACGCGTCTACGTTGTTCTGCCCACTCAGAGGGTTGACGAAGAACATGTGCCTGACGCCCTCGCTCACCTCAAGCTTGGGCCCGCGGTAGTCGCGCATCTTCTCCAGCGCCCGCGCCAGGCCCTCCGGGTTCCTTGTTATGTACGCGCCGGCGGCGTCGGCCAGGTACTCCCGCCTGCGGCTCACCGCCAGTCTCAGGAGCGTGGCCAGGAGCGGCGCCAGCACCAGCAGCACGATCAGCAGCAGGGCCATCACCCCTTGCCCGCGTGCGCCGTCTCCTCCCCTGTCCGACCGCCTGCGCCGCGCTGACCCGCTGCCCCGCCCGCCCCAGTACAGCCGCCGCATCACCACTACTCGCAACACCAGGATCGCGCCGACG
>CAZMFX010000151.1:0-256 GCA_964565625.1 uncultured bacterium | reverse complement strand
GCGTATGTGGGCCATCTCGTGGGCGACGACGCCCTCGAGCTCCTGCCTGTCGAGGAGCTGGAGGAGCCCCTTGGTGACGGCTATCGAGCTGCGTTCGGGGTTGCGCCCGGTGGCGAACGCGTTGGGAGCGGGCGAATCTATGACGTATATGTCGGGCCGCGGCACCCCGGCGCCTATCGCGACGGCCTCCGTCACGTTATCCAGTTAGCGGTGATCGGCCGCCGACGCCTTGTGTGCCCAGGCGGCGGCGAGCGCG
>CAZMFX010000150.1:0-5068 GCA_964565625.1 uncultured bacterium | reverse complement strand
TTCTTGGCAGCGTTGAAGCGGCGCGCCCCGAGCATTTCGCGCCAGTCCGGGAGGCCCTGAAGCGTTGCCGCCTGTTCGGGCGACGGCCCACCCCCGTCCGCACGGCCTGTCTCGTCCTGGGTTGGCGGCCCGGAAGCGCCGCTGTGGGCGTCGTTGACTGCCATCGTCGAGACGGTATCACGCGCTAGGACGCCGGTCGGGACCGGCATGGCGCCAGGCGGCGCCCCGCGCCCCGAGCTCCGTGGATGCCCGGCCGGCGCGGCGTCCCGCCGACCCGACCGAGGAGCCTGCGCGCGTGCCTAGCGGCGCGCCCTCCCGGCCTCGCGGATCGTCGTCTGGTACAGCGCCTGGTACCGCCTGGCAGACGCCGCCCACGAGTGGTCCTGCCGCATGGCGTCCTGCTGCATGGAGCGCCAGCGGTCGGTGCCGGGGCCAACTGCCAGCGCGTGCGTGGCGGCCCACGCCATGCCGTCGGCGGTCGCGTGCTCGAACACGAACCCTGTGCGGTCGTGCTCGACCGTGTCGAGGAGGCCGCCCGTCGCGCGCACGACGGGGAGCGTGCCGTAGCGCATGGCGATCATCTGGCTCAGCCCGCACGGCTCGAAGCGGCTCGGCATGGCGAAGGCGTCTGCCCCCGCGTAGACGATGTGCGACAGCGCCTCGTCGTAGCCGATGCGAACCCCCACCTTGCCCGGGTAATCGGCGGCCAGCGCCAGCGCAGCGGCCTCGACCTGTGGCTCGCCGGTTCCCAGGATCACGATCGCCCAACCGGCGTCGACGAGCCGTGGGCCGGCCGCGACGAGCAGGTCGATACCCTTCTGCTCGACGAGCCGTGAGACGGTGGCCAACACCGGCAAGCCCGTCTCCAGGCCGAACTCCTCGCGCAGGGCGGCGTGCGATGCCGCCTTGTCGTTCGGGTGCCTGGCGTCGTACGGGGCCGGCAGGTGCGGGTCGGTAGCCGGGTTCCAGTGGTCGACGTCGAGGCCGTTGAGGATCCCGACGAGGCGCCCCTCGAGGCTCCTGAAGGCGCCGTGGAGCCCGTAGCCGAACTCGGGGCGGGTCAGCTCCTGTGCGTACGTCGGGCTCACCGTCGTGACGCGGCTGGCGAAGCCCGCCCCTGCCTTCAGGGCGTTGAAGCGCCCGAAGTGGTTCGCGAACGACCCTGCGAGCTCGCCGGGCAGCCTCAACCAGTAGAGCGTCTCCGCCAGGTCGGACTCGCCCTGGTACTGGGCGTTGTGGATCGTGAAGATGCTAGGCAGGTGCCAGAAGCCCTCCGGCAGGTGCCAACCGCGCGCCAGGACGAGGGGCAGGTGGCCAGTGTGCCAGTCGTTGGCGTGAGCGACGTCCGGCCTGAACCCCACGCGCCTCGCGACCTCCGGCACGGCCCGCGAGAAGAGGGCGAAGCGCCAGGCGTCGTCCTGGTACCCGTAGAGGCGGTCGCGGCTGAGGGAAGGGTGGCCGACGAAGGCGAACCTGACGCCGCCTTCCTCCAGGGTCCCTACCCCGACGCGCTCGCCGTCACCGCCGAACGGGACGTCGACGTCGCCGATCCACATGGGGCGTGCGCCGCCGCCGAGCGACGCGTACCACGGCGTGACGACGAGAGGCTCGTGGCCAAGGGCAACAAGGGCGCGCGGCAGCGAGCCGGCGACGTCACCCAGGCCACCTGCCTTGCTGTAGGGAGCGACCTCGGCGGACGCGAAGAGCACGCGCATGCCCAAGAGATTAGCGGTGCGAGGACGCGGGCCACCGTGTGCCGGCCCGAGACGGCGGGTGCCTGCCTCATGCCAGCGTCAGAGGATTTACGGGAACCTCAGGTGGCGCTGCGTATACTCCGTGAGCGAAGCGCGGTTTGACTGCGGTCCTTGGGCCGTTTCTGCCACGCCCATGGAGGCATATGAAGCGTAGATGGATGATTGCCGGCCTGGTGACCCTGATCGTTGGCACCATGGCCGTTTACGCGCAGATCTCGCGCGATTTCGCCGGCGAGTTCCTCAACACCGCCGCCGGACGCGCCTTGATCCAGTCGTACGGGGCGCTGAAGAGCGGCTACCTGCACGACGTCGACGACGAGACCCTCATCCGCGGCGCGATAACCGGGATGATCGAGTCTCTCGAGGACCCGTACACGGCGTACGTCGAGCCGCGCGCGGCCGCCCGCGACACGCAGGACCTCTCAGGCTCCTTCGAGGGCATCGGCGCCGTCCTGACCCCGCACAACCGCAACACAGGCGAGGGCGTCGAGATACTCACCGTCTACTCCGGCGGTCCCGCCAGCCAGGCGGGTCTGCAGCGCGGCGACGTGTTCCTCGAGGTAGACGGCCTCGACGTCCGCGACTACACGACGTCCGAGGTGGCTGACGTGGTGCGCGGCCCCAAGGGGACGACCGTCACGCTGAAGATGAACCGGCCGGGCGCAGAGGAGCCGCTCGTCTTCGAGATCGTGCGCGACACGATCCAGATAATCGACGTGAGCAGCGCCATGCTTCCCAACGACGTCGGTTACGTGAGCCTCAGCTCGTTCAACAACCAGCGGCTTCACGAGCAGCTGATAGAGCACGTCGACCAGCTCATCCTCGAGGGCGCCAAGTCGCTGATCCTCGACCTGCGCGACAACTCGGGCGGCCTGCTGACGCAGGCGATCCTCGTAGCCGACGAGTTCCTCGACAGCGGGGACATCGTGTTCCAGCGTGCGCGCGGCGTGACCCAGCGCATCGCTTCCGCCGACTCCGCCGCTTACGACCTGCCGATGGTCGTGCTCGTGAACGAGCACTCTGCGTCCGCTTCCGAGATCGTCGCAGGCGCCCTGCAGGAGAACGGGCGCGCGCTCGTCGTCGGCGAGCAGACGTTCGGCAAGGGCGTCGCCCAGTCCGTCCTGTCGCTGTCGGACGGTGGCCAGCTGCGCTACGTGTCTTTCGAGTGGCTCACGCCCGACAGGCAGAGCATCGCCGAACAGGGGATAACCCCCGACGTGAAGGCCGAGGACACCCGCTACCCCAACACCATCGTCGCAGAGGGGCGCGGCCTCAGCGCCGGCCAGACGGTAGAGATCGTGGTGGACGGCACGGTGGTAGGCACGGCCACGGCGGACGACTCCGGCGAGTTCGAGGTGATGGCGCTCGGGCCCGCCCCAGAGATCTCGTCGGTTCAGGGCGAGGCGATAGTCCACCTGGACACCGACACCGCCCTTCAGACCGCTTACGAGACGGTGCTGCAGGAGCAGCAGGCGGCCGCGGCAGACTGAGCGGCAACTGACGGAACCCTAGAACACGGCGGCCCGGGCGCGAACGTCCGGGCCGCTCCTTTGGCGTCAGTGACGACTCCCACACACGGGCCGGGGGTCGCCGCGCCTTAGCCTGTGCCCGTGATCGAGGTACGAGGGCTCGTGAAGCGCTACGGCCGCTTCACCGCTGTTGACGGCCTGACGTTCACAGTCGAACGAGGCCGCGTGCTCGCGCTCCTCGGACCCAACGGGGCGGGGAAGTCGACGACCATCCGCGCCGTCACCGGCCAGATAGTCCCGACCTCCGGGCTGGTGGCCGTGGGCGGCCACGACGTCGTTAGGCGCCCCCTCGAGGCGAAGACGCTCATCGGCTACGTGCCGGACAGGCCCTACCTGTACCCCAACCTGACGGGCAGGGAGCTTCTCAGGTTCCTCGGCAGGCTGCGGCGCGTATCTGACGCCGAGAGCAAGGCAGCTGGCCTCCTCGACCGCTTCGAGCTGACGCACTCGGCCGACGAGCTCGTTCAGACGTACTCGCACGGCATGCGGCAGCGGCTGACGTTCTGCGCGGCTCTGCTGCACGGCCCCCAGGCTCTCGTCATCGACGAGCCGATGGTCGGCCTCGACCCGCGCGGCGCCAGGGACGTGAGGGCGCTCATGCGCAGCCACGCGGACGACGGCGGCGCCGTGCTGCTCACGACCCACTCGCTGGCGGTGGCGGAGGCGGTCGCCGACGACATAGTCGTGATGAACCGCGGCCGCACCGTCGCGCAGGGCACGCTGGCCGAGCTTAGGCACAGGGTGGGCGACGAAGCGGCCGACCTGGAGGAGATATTCCTGCGCATCGTCGACGAGGCGCGGGAGCCGGCATGACGCTCCTCGCGATGCGCATCACGGGTTCCCTTAACGGACTACGGCGCCGTCCCATGCGGGCCCTTGTCGGGGCCGCGCTGCTGGCGGTCGTGTACTGGGGCATGCACGCGCTCACGGTGCGGGCGCTCAGGTTCCTCGCCAACTACCCAGACATAGGCACGATCCAGGAGGCCGTCGTGAGGCGCAGCCTCGAGGGCCTGATGACCGTGCTGATGGTGGCCGTTGCCTTCTCCGTCCTCACCGGCGCCATCTCGACCCTCTACGGCTCCATCGACCTGCCGTTTCTGCTCTCGCAGCCCGTGCGCGCCTACCGCGTCTTCGCCCTGAAGGTGGGGGAGACGTACACGTCGAGCGCGCTGCTGCCCGCCGTGTTCACGGTCCCGGTCCTCGTCGCGCTCGGCAGTGAGCGGCACGCGCCGGCCGTCTACTACCCGCTGGCGCTCCTGGCGCTGGCTAGCCTCTACGCGCTGCCCGTCGCGCTGGGCGCGCTGCTGGCGCTCGTGCTCATGCGCGTCTCGCCCCCCGGCAAGGCCCGCGAGGTCGCTACAGCCGCCAGCGTCGTCGTCGCGGCCGGGCTGGTGCTGGGCCTACGGGCGCTGCGGCCAGAGCAGCTGCAGGCCATGACGCCGGAGGAGTTCGAGCAGATGCTCACGGCCTTCGCCGCGCTCGACGTCGGCTGGCTGCCGAGCGCCTGGGCCAGCGACGCCATATGGCAGGCGCTCTCCGGCTCGTTCTCTGTGGGAGCGACCCTGCTCGTCGGGCTGGCGATCGTCACGCTCGCAGGGCTGGCGCTGGTGGCGACGAAGGCGTACGCGGCCGGCTGGTACAGGGCGTTGGACGACCAGCCGTGGGGCGGCGGCAAACGCAGGTCGTCAATCAGGCCGCCGTGGTGGGAGAGGCTGCTGGCGCCCGTCGGAAGGGGCATCGTCGTGAAGGACATCAAGCTCCTCTTCCGTGACCCGTCCCAGTGGT
>CAZMFX010000149.1:0-5100 GCA_964565625.1 uncultured bacterium | reverse complement strand
GCTCACTCGATCACCTCGCCGCGCATGAGGAACTTGCCTACGGCGGAGGTGCTCGTGAAGCCGGCTATGGCGATTATCAGAGCAGCCTCGAAGTACAGCTGGGTGCCGGTGCGGATGCCGACCATGACGATAGACAGCAGGGCGTTCATGTACAGGGCGTCGAGCGCCGTCACGCGGTCCTGCGCCCGCGGCCCGCGGATAAGCCGGTAGACGCAGAAGCAGAGCGCCAGCGCCAACATGCCCTGGGCGACGAGGAGGGCGAACGCGAGCGCCTCGTGGCTCATCCGAAGATCTCCAACAGGCGGCGCTCGTACCGCGTCTTGACCATGCGGGAGAACTCCGCGGGGTCGGCCTCATCGAGGACCCTCACCGTGAGGACGCCGCTTCGCCTGTCGTACGCGGCCCAGAACGTCCCCGGCGTCGACGTGATTATCGTCGCGAGTATCGCCAGCCCGTAACGGTCGCGGAGCTGGAGGGGGATGTTCACGAAGGACGAACGGGGGTTGGGCCGCGGCGTGAGGATCAGCTTGATGACGCGCAGGTTCGACACGAAGATGTCGCGCGCGACGATCAACGCCAGCGCGACGGCGACGCCGGGCCTGCGAGTACGCGGCGGGTTCGGGTCGAGCCGCAGCATTATCCGCGACAGCGTCGCCCCCAGGATGATCCCGATCGTCACGTCGAACGGCTCGACCGACTGGTTGAACACGAGCCACAGCACCGTCAGCCCGCCCGCGAGCGCCGGGTACGGGAAGAGCCGGGAGAGGAACCTCATCTACCTATCTCCAGCACGTTGCGGGCGTACTCGACGGGATCGGCGAGGTACGCGCTCGTGGCGTCCAGGTAGGTGATCGCGGGCGCAGCGAAGACGGCGAGCGCCACGCACAGGGAGAGGAGCAGGCCGATGGGCAGGGCCTCGAGCGACCTGATCTCGGCTGTCGTCTCCTCGCCAGGGCGCCAGAACGCCTCGACGCCCTTGCGCATGAGGGCTATGAGTGTGGCGAGCCCAGAGAAGATGATCGTCGCCGCCAGCACCCAGGACGCGGCGTCGCCGATCGTGGAGGCAAGCGCCCCCCTAACGATGGCGAACTTGCCGAAGTAGCCGGAGAGCGGCGGTAGCCCGGCGAGCACGAGCGCGCATGTGACGAACGCGCCGCCGAGCATCGCCGTGCCGGCAGGGATGGCGACGCCCACCTCGTAACCCTCGAAGTCCTCTAGGCTCGTCTCGTAGTCGTCGCCGAAGACCGGCTCCACCGCGGGCTCTGCTGCGGCAGGCGAGTCGACCGTCCGCAGCCTGGCGATCAGCTCGGCCAGGAGGAAGGCAGCGCCTGTCGCGAGCGTGGAACCTATCAGGTAGTAGAGGGCGCCGCTTATCACCCTCGCGTCGCCGGTGCCGACCGCCGCGACGAGCGTGCCTGCCGTGATGAGCGTCGCGTACGCGGACATGCGCGGCAGCTGGTTGGAGGCCAGTATCCCCATGGAGCCGAAGATGACGGTCGCTATGCCGCCGTAGAGCAGCCACGGGCTGAGGAACTCGACGAGGCCCGCCTCCGGCACGCCGCCCGCCAGGGCCGTGACACGCAGGAGTATGTACGCGCCCACCTTGGTCATGATCACGAACATCGCAGAGACGGGCGGGGTGGCTACCGGGTATGCGACGGGTAGCCAGAACGAGAGCGGCCACACGCCCGCCTTGGTGAGGAAGGCGACGGATAGGATCGCGAGGCCTGCGCGGAAGACGGTCACGTCGCCTCCCTGAAGCTCGGCGGCCACGCGCATTATGTCGACCATGTTCAGCGTGCCAGTCGAGGTGTATATGAGCCCGACGCCGAGGAGGAAGAGCATCGAGGAGCCGAGGTTCACGGCGATGTACTGCAGCCCCGCTCTCACACGGAGGCGCCCGGAGCCGTGCAGCAGCAGGCCGTAGGACGCGGCGAGCAGCACCTCGAAGAAGACGTAGAGGTTGAACAGGTCGCCCGTGAGGAACGCGCCGTTGAGGCCCATGACGAGCAGGAGGAAGAGGCTGTGGAAGCGCGGGCTCACTATCGCCCACCCCGAGACGGCGAACGTGAACGACGCGAGCGCGAGCAGGCTGGTGACCATGAGCATCAACGCCGCCAACCTGTCGACGACGAGCACGATCCCGAACGGCGCTGCCCAGTCCGCGAGGCGGTACACGAGTACCCCGTCGGCTTCGCCGCTCACGGCGTTGAGCATCACGAAGGAGACGAGCACGAGCGCGGCAGTCGTCGCAGCGCCCAGGCCGGCCTTGAGGATGCCGCGGCGCTCGTCGAGGAAGAGCATGATCGCCGCCACCACGAGCGGAAGCACTATCGGCAGGACCGGAAGGTGCGGCGTCAGGTCGACGAGCTGGCTGGCGAGGGGCCCGCCGAGCTGCGGAGATGCGAGGTCCAGGTCCACCCTAGTCCGGCTCCTCTCCGTCGACGTGGTCGGTGCCTGTCAGGCCGCGAGCCGCCAGCAGCACGACGAGGTAAAGGGCCGTCATGGAGAAGCTGATGACGATCGAGGTGAGCACGAGAGATTGCGGCACGGGGTCAGCGTGACGCGCGGCCTCTATGTCGACAACCGACTCGAGCACCGGTGGCGACCCGAGCGTGAGCCCGCCCATCGAGAGCAGGAACGCGTTGACGGCGTAGGTAAGGAGCGACAGCCCCAGGATCACCTGGAACGTCCTGGGCCTCAGGACCAGCCACACGCCTGCACCCGCGATGACGCCGATGCCGATGGCCGTCACGAGCTCCATCACTCCTCTGCCTCCCTCTCGGTCGCTGCGGGTCCCGGGTTGGAGCGCGGAGCGCGGATCGACTGGTGGGCGAGCGCGATGAGCATCAGCACCGTGGCCCCCACCACGAGGAGCAGGACGCCGAGGTCGAAGAGGGTGGCGGAGGAGAGGGCGATGTCGCCGAGCACCGGCACCTCGACGTGGTCGTAGTACGACTTGAGGAAGGGCCTGCCGAACAGCCATGCCCCGGCGCCCGTGAGGACGGCGATGAGAAGGCCACCCCCGATCCAGCGCACGGGCAGCACACGAAGGCGCTCCTCGACCCAGCGCGCCCCGCCTGCCATGTACTGCAGGATGAACGCGATCGCGACGGTGACGCCGCCCGCGAAGCCGCCGCCTGGCTCGTTGTGACCGCGCATGAAGAGGTACGCGGCGAACACGGCGAGAACCGGGAACATCACGTGCATCGCGGTCCGGGCGACGTAGACGAACTCGGCGGCCGTGTCACCGACCTCCCGATCGGCGGCGACCTCGTCGAACTTCGCCTGCGCCAGCTGCTGCCTGGTACCGCCGAGAAGCTCGCGCGGCGGCCTGAAGCGCCTGAGCAGCGCGAACACCGTGACGGCGACAACGCCGAGCACGGTTATCTCACCCATCGTGTCGAACGCTCTGAAGTCGACGAGCAACACGTTCACGACGTTGCGCCCGCCCGCGCCCGCGTACGCGTTCTCCATGAAGAACGTGCGCAGCGAGTCGGCGCGCAAGCGGTTGGCGGGGTCGATGGTCATGCCTGCGTATGCGAGCACGGCTACGCCTGCGCCCGCTGCGGTGGCGACGATTAGGTCACGGACGCGCCGAGCCCTGGCCCTCAGCACCTCGGCGCGGCTGCGGTCCTCTGCGGGCTCCGGCCGAGGCAGCCACCTGAGCCCGAGCAGCAGGAGGACCGTCGTCACGATCTCGACCACGAGCTGAGTCAGCGCCAGGTCGGGCGCCGAGAGCCAGACGAAGGCCAGGCACATCGACAACCCCGTGCCTGCGAGCGTCAGGAGGGCGGCGAAGCGATGGAACTTCGCCAGGTAACCGGCGAACAGCGCGCAGACCGCTCCCATCGACCAGATCACGACGTAGGCCGGCCCCTCGAGCTCGCTCCTCACCGGCCCGATGGGCAGGTACCAACCGACCCCCCTCACCGCCTCCAGCACGAAGGGCCACAGGCCGGCTCCCAAGGCGACGAGCGAGAGCACGAGCATCTGAGGCTGCAGCTTCGAGGTGCCGAACACGCGCAGCAGCGCGCGGGCCGAACCCAGGAGCCCCTCTACGCTCAGCTCGAAAACGCGGCGCGCCCTCAGGCGGCCCAACCATGGCGGCCCCTGGTCCGGACTGTCGGACAGGTAGCTGCGGAAGACCGTGTAGGCGATCGTGCCGCCCACCAACGCGAGCAGGCTGAGCTGAAGGGCGGGCGTGAACCCATGCCATACGGCGAGGCTGTAGTCGGGGGTCAGCGGTCCGAGGACGCTGCGCACGGCCGAGTCGAGGAGCCAACCTATCGAACGCGCAGGCAACACCCCGACCACGAGCACGACGAGAACGAGCAGCTCGGCGGGCAACCGCATCCAGGCCACGGGCTCGTGCGGTTCCTTCGGAAGGTCTTTAGGGGACGGCCCGAAGAAGACCTGGTGGATGAACCGCACGGAGTAGATGACAGCGAACGCGCTGCCGAGCGTCGCCAGCGCGGGCAGGAGGAGGTCGGTGAAGCTGCCGCTGTGCACGGCGAGCGTCTCGGTAAGGAACATCTCCTTGGAGAGGAAGCCGTTGACGAGCGGCACGCCCGCCATCGCGGCCGTCGCGATTATCGCCAGCGTGCCCGTGTACGGCATGGCCCTGAACAGGCCGGAGAGCTTGCGCACGTCCCTCGTGCCCGTCTCGTGGTCGATGATGCCGGCCGCCATGAACAGCGACGCCTTGAAGGTCGCGTGGTTGAGGACGTGGAACACCCCGGCTACGAGGGCGGCGGGCGTCGCCAGCCCCAGCAGCAGCGTTATGAGCCCGAGGTGGCTGATCGTCGAGTAGGCGAGTATGCCCTTCAGGTCGTTCTGGAAGATGGCTACGAACGCGCCCAGCAGGAACGTGACCAGGCCGACCGTGCTCACGCCGTAGTACCAGACGTCGCTCTGCGATAGGACCGGCCACAGCCGTATGAGGATGTAGATGCCGGCCTTCACCATCGTCGCCGAGTGCAGGTAGGCGGAGACCGGCGTGGGCGCCGCCATGGCGTGCGGCAACCAGAAGTGGAACGGGAACTGGGCGCTCTTGGAGAAGGCGCCTATGAGGATGAGCACGAGCGCCGGCACGAAGCG
>CAZMFX010000148.1:0-5226 GCA_964565625.1 uncultured bacterium | reverse complement strand
GAGAGGCACGATCTGGCTCTCGTCGAGGCCGTATGCCTGCGCGAAGTCGAGCTGGTCGGCGCCCGAGACGATGCCCATCTTGAGGTCAGGGTTGTTCACGAAGTCGTCGTAGGAGTGGATGTCCTGCGGGTTGCCCGCAGCGACGAGGAAGCCCTCGCCGTAGCTCGAGTTGATCTTCGAGAAGTTCACCTGCTGACAGCGGTCGGGCAGTACGGCCTGGCTTGCAGCGACGAGGTCGAAGCGGTTCGCGATGAGCCCAGGGATGAGCGAGCCGAACTCGGTGACGGTCCACTCGATGTCCGTGATGCCCATGTTCGCGAGCACGGCTTCGGCCACGTCGGGTCCGATGCCGTGCGCCTCGCCGTTCTCGACCCAGCCGTACGGGATCTCGTTGGCCGTTGCGATCGTGATGCCGTTCTGTTGGAAGTCCTCTACGGCCGACTGGGCGAAGCCGAAGCTAAGCGCCGCCGCAGCGACGAGTAGAAGTCCGTTACGCAGTGCGCGTTTCACGTGGTTTACCTCCGATGTTGCCTAGACGATGCGCGACGCTTGGTCGCCGCGCGTGGTTACTCGCGGGTCGCCTCGGGTGGAGACGGTCCCGCGATGAAGGCAGACGAACGTTCCCGAGACCTCGGGCTCGTTTCCTTTCGCATCTTTCCTCCTCTCCGTCGATTCGTTCGGTCGTACTCGTGGTTCGGCCTACGTGGTTCGTGCGGTCGGGTAGGTGACGTGCGGTCAGTGGGACAGGACTGCCTTGAGGAACTCCTGGGTCCTCGGGTTCTCGGGCTCGGTGAAGATCTTCGACGGCGGTCCCTCTTCGGCGACGCGGCCCTTGTCGAAGAAGATGACGCGGTCGGCGACGTCGCGCGCGAAGTTCATCTCGTGCGTGACGATCAGCATCGTCATCTGGGTGTCGTGGGCGAGCTTGCGGAGGATGGAGAGCACCTCGCCTACGAGCTCGGGGTCGAGCGCGCTGGTGACCTCGTCGAAGAGCATCACCTTGGGCTCCATGGCCAGGGCCCTCGCGATCGCGACCCGTTGCTTCGGCCCGCCGGACAACTGGCCTGGGAACTGTTCCAGCTTGTCGCCGAGACCCACCATGTCGAGCAGCTCGCGCCCCAGCTCCTTCGCCTCTGCCCTTGGCATGCCCTTCACGTGGATAGGGGCCTCAGTGACGTTGCGCAGCACGCTCATGTTCGGGAAGAGGTTGAAGTGCTGGAAGACCATCCCGATGTCGCTGCGCACCGAGTGCAGGTGCTTCTCGTTGGCCGGCACCTCTCTGCCGTTCACGACCCGGTGCCACAGGGGTCTGCCATCGACGTAGACCCTGCCGCTGTCCGGCTTCACGAGCGTCATGAGCACCCGCAGGATCGTGGTCTTGCCAGAGCCGCTAGGCCCGATGATCGCGACCTTCTCGTTCTCTGCCGCCTGGAAGTCGAGGTCGTCGAGGACGACAAGGTCTCCGTACGTCTTGCGGACCTTCTCGAACTGGACCATGGGCTTCGCGTCAGCGAACCGGTCGGGCCGCGGTTCTTCGGAGGGCGCTGCCCCGGGAGGTCTGGACGGCCTACCTTTGCTCTCGTCGATCTCGGGAGGTCGTGGTTGGGTCACAGTTCTCCTCGCTGGTCTAGTGGAGAAGCGCTAGAAGCGCCAACTCCGGGCGGTCGTGCGCACGTGTAGCGGCCAGGGCCAAGGGTCCGCGAGAGGCGGATCGCACGTCGCGTTGGAGGATGCCGACTTGGGGGCCGTAGTTTACGTGCTGGCGCGCAGGACGGCAACATCGACATCGCTTTCTCGACCATGCAGGGTAACAACTGAGCCTTCTCCGTCAAGCACTCAATGTGTTGGCTAGTCACGTTGCCTCCCGTTTCGGCCCGCTGGCATGGGGCCTTCAGGCGTCCTTCATGCGCCGATAACGGCGGGTTTCATGCCGGAACCTGGCTCGCGTACTTGCGCTGCACGTGGGCGAGCGCCTGACTCAGGTCGTTCAGGAGGTCTGAAACGTCCTCGATGCCAGCCGAGTAGCGCACCAGCGTCTCTGGTATGCCCATGGCGGCCCGCTCCGCTTCCGTCAGCTCGACGTGGCTGCCGGTCCTCGGCGGCGCCACGGTCGTCTCGACGGCTCCCAGGTTGGCGGCCCGGTGGGCGAACCGCAGCCTTGGCAGGAGCTCCTTCACTGCCTCGAAGTCGCCCTTCAGCTGGAAGGAGAGCATGCCGCCGAAGCCGC
This sequence comes from uncultured bacterium, assembly GCA_964565625.1. Classification (GTDB taxonomy): domain Bacteria; phylum Deinococcota; class Deinococci; order Deinococcales; family Trueperaceae; genus DASRWD01. Next base: position 2,999 of record CAZMFX010000148.1, on the reverse strand, counting down.
GCATCTGCCGCTTCGCCACGTCGTGGTTGGGATGGCTCTCGAGCCCCGGGTAGAAGACGCGCTCGACGAAGTCGTGCCCGTCCAGGAAGCGCGCGACCTCCATGGCGGTGGCGTTCTGCCTCTCTACCCTCAGCTGAAGCGTCTTCATGCCGCGCAGCAACATGTAGGCGGCGTCCGGGTGAAGGGTCGCGCCGTTCACCTCGCGGTAGTGGAAGACCTCCTCGACGAGCTCCCGCCTGCCGCACAGGACACCCCCGAGCGCGTCTGCGTGGCCGCCCAGATATTTCGTCGCGCTGTGGATCACCAGGTCTGCGCCGAGCGCCAGTGGGTTCTGGTTTATCGGCGTAGCGAACGTGTTGTCCACGACCACTACGGCGCCCTGGGCCTTGGCCCGGCCGGCCAGCAGCTCGATGTCCATGATCTTGCACGTCGGGTTGGTAGGGGTCTCGAGGTAGACGACCCGACAGCCCTTGTCGATCTCGGCCAGGATCCTGTCCTGATCGTCGGTGTCGCAGAGCGCGACGTCTATGCCGAACCGCGGGACGTAGTCGAGGAAGAGGCGGTTGGTGCCTCCGTACGTGTCCTTCACGGACACGACTCGGTCACCTGGGGAGAGGAGGCTGAAGAGGGTCGCGCTGATGGCCGCCATTCCCGTCGAGAAGCTGGTCGCCATCTCGGCGCCCTCGAGGAGCCTTATCTTCTCCTCGAACACTGCGGTGGTCGGGTTCGTGTTGCGGCCATATATGTGGCCCTCGGCGCGGCCCAACGCCACATCCCGCCAAAGATCCACGTCCTCGTAGCCGAAGGCGACGCTGTTGACGACCGGCACCTGCGTGGCCCCGGCTATCAGATCTCCTTCTTCTCCGCCCCAGATGGCCAGGGTCGCGCGCTTCGTTTCTTCCTCGCTCATTTGCTCCTCCTTCGGCCGCTCCCGGTAGCCGGTCGCGGGTCGCGACGCCCGGGCTTCACGCCGGCCCCCCTGCCACCTCGAACGTGCCCAGGTAGTCGTTGATGCGGTGGATGCAGTCGATCATGTGACGCCTGCGTGTCGACGCCAGGCCCGGCAGGTCGCCCTCCTCCAACGCTGTCGCGGTGGCGTCTATCTCGTCGGCGACGATCGCTACCTCGCGGCGCCAATCGAGGGCAGGCAGCGCCTGCGGCCAGACCCGCGCTGTCAGGTAGAAGAGCCGGTCGGCTATGTCCTTCAGCGGCTGGTTGCCGATCGCCGTGGTGACCGTCTCGTTGAAGCGCAGGTAAGCGCGCGCCAGCTCCCGCGGGTCACCTTCTTCCGCCATGGCGAGCACCTCGTCGTGCAGTCGCCTGAGGTTACGAATCTCTTCTGAAGAGACCCAATTGGCGTCCATGTCCGCGATGACGTCGATGAGCTTGAGGCGCAGGTCGTACACCTGCTTGAGGTAGAGCATGTCTATGGGCGCGACGATGGTGCCCACGCCGCGTTCGACGCTCACCAGACCGTCGAACTCGAGCCTCTGCAGCACTTTGCGGATGGGCGTCCGGCTGATGCCGAACTCGGCCGCCAGGCGGTTCTCGCTCAGCAGGCTGCCGGGCGGGTAGTCGAGCAGCGCGATCCGTTCGCGCAGGGCAGAGTAGATGTCCTTGAAGCTCCGGTTGTCGGTCACGTGGATCCCTTCACGTTCGACCGTGGGAACGACCGGCTTCGACCGGGCCTCACCGCGCGGTGGCCTATCCGACACCCGGTGACGGGTGATTGACCGCGTCGCGCGACGAGAACTAGAATGCAACTCGTACGCTGGTTGTATACAAGTTGCCGACGCAGTTGGAGTCTACGGGGATGCCCCGAAGCTGTCAACCTTCGCGTCCCTGGAGGCCCGTATGCGCGTTCACGACCAGTTGCCCTTCCCCATCGAGGAGTACGAGGCGCGCCTGGCCGCCCTCCGCGAGCGCATGGACGAGGCGGGCGTCGTCGCCCTGTTGACGACCACGCCGGAGAACATCATCTACCTGTCGGGCTTCGAGTCGCCCGGCCACTACTGGTGGCAGGGGATGATCGTGCCCCTTTACGGCGAGCCCACGACGCTGTCGCGCCTGCTCGAGGTGAGCGGCGTAGATGCCCTCAGCTGGATAGAGCCCGAGCACAACATCGCCTACTGGGACTCCGAGGACCCCATGGAGAAGCTCGCCAACCTGCTCGCGAGCATGGGCATGGACGGGAGCCGGATCGGGTTCGAGCGTGACTGCTGGTTCTTCACGGCCGCTCAGCAGGACCGGCTGTTCAAGCTGACCCCGAACGTCGACTGGGTCGACTGCTCCTGGCTCGTGGAGAAGGGCCGCGTCGTGAAGTCGGAGCTGGAGATCGAACGCATCCGCGAGGCTGCAGGTACGACAGAGGCGGGCATGCGCGCGGGCATAGACGCCGTGCGGTGCGACTCGAGCGAGGACGAGGTGGCCGCCGAGCTCTTCAGCGCCATGATCCGCGCCGGCAGCGAGTGGCCCTCGATAGTGCCGTTCGTGTCATCCGGCGAGCGCGGCGCGATAGGCCACGCGACGTGGCGGCATCGCAAGCTCTGCAACGGCGATTCTGTGTTCCTCGAAGCCGCCGGCTGCCGTAGCCGCTACCACGCGCCGATGATGCGGACGGTGCTGGTTGGCGAACCCGACGAAGCGATGCTCCAGGCGTTCGACGCCGTTCAGGCGGCGTTCGACGCCGCGCTGGCTGCGATCAAGCCGGGCGTAGCCGCAGGCGACGTCGACCAGGTGGCGCGGCAGGTCATAGCCGAGTCCGGCTTCGGAGGAACCCAGGCATCGCGGCTCGCCTACTCGGTAGGCATCGCGGTCCCGCCGGACTGGGGAGAGGGCCACATCCTCAGCATGAAGCCCGGTGAGGAGCGCCCCCTGAAGGAGAACATGACGTTCCACCTGCTGCCGTGGGTGCAGCTTCCGGGCTTCGGGGCGATGGGCTGCACAGAGACGATCCGAGTCACGGCAGATGGAGCGGAGTGCATAACCGACTTCCCGCG
>CAZMFX010000147.1:0-5243 GCA_964565625.1 uncultured bacterium | reverse complement strand
AGATCTTGGACGGGCCTTGGACGGGTTCGGCTTGCTACAAGGGTCGTGGGGGAATCAGGCCGGGGAAGCGTCACGCCAACCTTCCCCGACCTCCATCCCTTCAGCCGAACGCGAGCGGCCGTACTTCTTCTATACGGCCCTGTAGTGGCCTGCAAGGTCAATCGATTCCGATGTCCTCGTTCCACAGGTCCGGCCGCGCCGCGATGAAGTCGGACATCATGCGAACACACCGCTCGTCGTCGAGGTCGACGACTCGGAAGCCCTGCTCGCGTAGCCACTGACCTCCGCCCTTGAAGGTTCGCGACTCCCCGACGACGACCGTGCCTATGCCGAACTGCTTGATCAAACCGCTGCAGTACCAACATGGTTCCAAGGTCGTCACCATGATCGTGTCCTTGTACGTACGCTGTCTTCCGGCGTTGCGGAACGCGTCCGTCTCACCGTGACTGCTGGGATCGTCGTCCTGGACACGTTTGTTGTGGCCCCGACCAAGCAGGGTACCGTCCTCACGGAACAGGGCAGCGCCGATGGGGATACCGCCCTCCGCGAGCCCGATCCGTGCCTCCTCGAGCGCGACCTCCAGCATCTCCCTGTGGTTCAAGGCCATGGACATGCGCTGCTCCCGTCTACTGGACGTGGAATCGGATGTTGACCGCCTGCCAGGCGCGTGGAACCGGCCGAGTGATCTCGAGTGTCGCAGGGCATGCGTTTTACCCGGTTGAGCGCTGGACTAGCCTCGCTGCCGGCGTCACGCGAAGCACGAGACCTACTATCCCAACGAGTATCTCTCTCTCAGTATGGCGAGGTGGTGCTCGACGTGGCCGGCTATGAGGTAGGCCAGGGCCCTGACGCTTACGGTCCGTTCGCTGGCGACGCCCTTCCGGGACCAGGCTTCGGAAGGTAGGTTGCGGAAGAGCGCGGTGGTCGCGCCTCGGATCGCCTCGAACTCGGCGATATGGCTGGACCAGGACCGTGAGTCCGAACCCGCCGTTTCCATCGCAGCGTCCTGGTTGAAGCCCGGCAGGTGCGCCTCGAGACCACGGGCGATCCACATGGCCCTGTAGGCGAAGATCCGCTCGGTGTCGTTCATATGCCCGAGCACCTCGCGAACCGACCACTTGCCCGGCGCGTAACGGTGAAGGGTCCGGTCGTCCGGGATCCGCCTCAAGAACTGGACGGCGCTAGTGGCCTGATCCTCGAGCGTGTCCCGCACGTCGCCGGGCCCGACCCTCTCGACGTACTGCATGAAGTGCTCGGGCGTCTCGTCTTGAGTTGGTCGGACTGCGGGGTCGAGCGTCGGGTCCACATCTGCCTCCCGGGTCACCAAGGTTGATTCTGCGATCATTGGAGCCTAGTTGTGAAGCTAGACGAGCAACAGGACTATCGACAGCACGAAGATGATCCACAGCACGGGCCCGACCTGGCCGATCTTGCCGGTCAGTACCTTCATCAACACGTAGACGATGAATCCGAGGACGATGCCCGTCGTTATCGAGTAGCTGAACGGGATCGCAATCAGCGCCACGAAGGCCGGGATGGCGTTGTCGTAGTCGTTCCAGTCGAGATCGCGCAGAGCGCCCATCATGAACAGGCCAACCATCACCAGCACGGGGGCAGTCGCGACGGACGGGATCAGGCCCAGTACCGGCGAGAAGAACATGAACGGCAGGAACAGCAGGCCTGTCACGACCGCCGTGAGACCGGAACGACCGCCCGCGTTCACGCCTGCGGCGGACTCTATGTACGCGGTCCCGGATGAGCTGCCGACGATCCCGGAGAGGGTAGTCGAGATACCGTCGACGAGCATCGCCTTGCCGACGTTCTTGGGGGTCCCGTCGGCTTCCTGCAGCCCTGCAACCTTCGTGACGCCGACGAACGTGGATATCGAGTCGAACATGTCGGTGAAAAGAAGCGCGAACACCGGCCCGAGGAGTCCCACCGTGAAGACGCCGCTGAGGTCGAGTGCCAGGAACGTGTCAAGCGAGGGCAGCGCGACTATGGAAGACGGATAGAAGACAGCACCCTCGATCCAGCCCACTGCCTGGAACACCATCGCGGCGATCGCAGTGCCGACGATCGCGATGAGCAGCGCCCCGTGAACCTTGCGTACCAGCAGCCATCCGGCCAGGACGAGACCGATTATGAACAGGACGAACGTCGGGCTCCAGCCTCCGAAAGCGACGACCGTGGCGGGGCTCGCCACGATCACGCCGGCATTGATCATGCCTATGAGGGCCAGGAAGAGGCCGATGCCTGCGGCCACGCCGAGTCGGATCCCGGCCGGTACGGCGCGCACAATCATCTCGCGGACGTTCAGCCCTGGCAGGGAGAGCAGGACGAAGACGATGCCCGAGACGAAGACGGCGCCCAACGCCTCTTGCCACGTGAGGCCGAGGCCGAGGACCAGCGTGTATGCGAAGAACGCGTTGAGGCCCATCCCCGGCGCAAGGGCTATTGGCAGGTTCGCGTATGCGCCCATCAGGATGCTGGAGAGCCCGGCCACCATGACGGTTGCGAAGAGCGCGCCGTCGGCGGGGACGCCGCCGTCCCCCAACACCAGCGGGTTGACGACGATGATGTACGCCATCGTCAGGAACGTTGTGAGGCCCGCGATGAACTCGGTTCGAGCCGATGTCCCTAGCTCTCTTAGCTTGAACGTTGACTCCAGCCACTGGTTCATTGGCGTCTCCCGGGCGGGCGCATGCATGGTCGCTCGCCCCTCACCGGCTCGGTGTCGGTGAGGGCAAGCGCGTTCTCTCTGTGGCCCACGCGGGTGAAGCTAACATGTTCGCGGCCCGACTTGCTCATTGTTCTCATGGGCCCGTGCTGGGCGGCCACAACCCGTCGCCCTGTCGTGGCTCACGCCCCGACCACGGGTGGCCTGCGAGAGGGCCGTCGACGTGCTGGCCCGGTACCGGACAAACGCGCCATGCGGTTCCTTTGCCCCGTGTAAGCTCGTTCGGACAATGGCAGAGGACCTCGTGACCTTCTACGGGCTCGTCAAGCGCACGAGGGCCGGGGTGCTCGACTGGCTCGACCGGCTTCCATCCGATGTCTTCAACGCCCAGCGGGACGACTTCGCTTACGGCAGCCTCAACCGGATCTTCAGCCACATCGCGGACTGCTACCTGCTCTGGCTGCACCGGGGCGGGATCGGAGACTCGTTCTCATGGGTACGGGTGCAGGACGTCGCCGGTTTGCGGGCCGCCTTCGAGCTCGTGGACGCGAGGGTAGAGGAGGCGCTCGCCACCTTCGACGCCTGGGACGAGCCGTTCGTGTACACGTTCCCGGATGGCTGGGAGGAGACGCTCAGCCAGAGGTGGTTGATCCTCCACCCCATCACGCATGAGTTCCATCACAAGGGACAGGCGCTGGCGTTGGCGCGGGTTCTCGGGCACCCCCATCCTGGCCAACCGGACACGGATCTGGTGCAGCCGGTTCCCGGCTAACGCACAGGTACGTGAACGTGGTCTCCCGCTTGCGGATGACCGCCAGACGCGCTTCTGGGCCGCACCACTTGTTCTGTAGCAACTAGGACTGGCCCCCAGCCTCAGCTTCCTGCCCAACCTACGGCTATCGTCACGTATCAGACCGCTCGTCGCCATACTCCTCGTTTGTGCCGCTGGCTCCCTCGGCCCGTCCCTGCAAGACGAGACGTTGATCGAGCTGGGGTCTGCAACGATCGACGGCCCGGGTGCCCAGCTCGCTGGCGGGGTTCTCGAGTTGACCGCTCCGGGAACCTTCCGCATCTCGGGCCGCCTCGACGGTCATGTCGTCGTCGACGCAGTGCTCGAGCGTGGTGCGGTACTTGTCGGCGTCGACGCACCGGCGGGAGACGTCAAGGTGGTGCTGGACGGCGCAAGCATCTCAAACGTAGATGGTCCTGCTTTGAGGGTCGCCGCGGCGAAGAGAGTCACCGTGGTGTTGGCTGCGGGCTCGACGAACTACCTCGAGGACGGAGGCGAGAGCGAGTTCGACGCTGCCCTCTACTCCGATGCGCCCATCACCATCAGCGGAACCGGCGCGCTCGAGGTGAACGCGGTGTACGAGGGCATATCGAGTACTTCCCACATCTCGATCGCAGGCGGCCACCTAGTGATTCGCGCCGGCGAGGACGGTCTCAACGCGAACGAGGACGGGGTCAGCCGTATCTCCGTCAGCGGCGGGTACCTGGACATCTTGAGCGAGACGGGCGACGGTATCGACTCGAACGGCACCCTCGAGATAACCGGCGGCACGACAGTTGCCATCGTCACGTTCGGGTCTGGCGAGGGCGGGTTGGACGCGGACGATGGGATCACGATCACAGGGGGAACGGTCGTGGCAACGGCCACGCGCGCGCCCATCCCGTTGCGTACTCCCGGTCCGCAGAAAGCCCTGATCCTCGACGTTCTGCCCGTACCGCGCGTCGGTGATGTGCTCGTCGTTACCGGCCCCGACGGTGAGGTCGTGGCCGACGTGGAGGCGGTGCAGCGCTACGCCCGTCTCGTCTTCAGCTCGCCGGACATTCGGGCAGGGGCCGCTTACACCGTGAACCTCAACGGCGAGAAGGTGGGGGAGGTCGAGCCCGGGAGAATCTCCCGCGTGGGGCCCGGCCATCCCGGGGTGCTGCCAAGGTGATCGCATCGGGTCTGCAGGCACACGTCCAGTGACGTTCGACGTCAACCCAGCAGTTCTTCCCTCTGCCGTTCCGTGAGGTGCTTGGCGGCCTCCCGCAGCGTGAGGCGCGATGCGCGCGCCCGTCGTGGCAGCAGCCAGGAGAACACCTCGTCCGGACGGAGTTTGGTGCGCTCCCTCAACATCCAACCGATGGCCTTGCGAACGAAGAACTCCTTGTCCTCCAGCAGCGGATCCGCGATGCCCGTGAATCTTTCGAACACAGCCTCACCGCGACGCAGTGGAAGTTGGTACGCCAGGACCGCGGCGCGACGCAGCCAGAAGTCTTCATCCACAGACCAGCGCATCAACGTCGCGTGAGCCGCCGGCTCGCGCCCCACAACCGGCCCCACGACCCAGGGCGACAGCGTGTCCACCAGGGCCCAGGTACGGGATTCTCGAAGCAGACGCTCGAGCCAAGGGAGGTCTTCCGCGCCTAGGAGTCTCTCCCTGGAGGCGAGCACGAAGGTAGCCAGCATGCGTAGCTCATGGACCGGGCGTGCCCACAGGTCGCCAGCGAGCTGCATGATCGACTCACGGTCGTTCGGGACGGACTCTCTCAGAACCGCCTTCTCGATCTTCCTGAG
>CAZMFX010000146.1:3985-5331 GCA_964565625.1 uncultured bacterium | reverse complement strand
GTCACGCGGCCGTGCAGCGCCGCGATCGCCTCCTGCACACGCGCCTCGTTGGCGGCGTCGAGGTTGCTGGTCGCCTCGTCGAGAACGAGCAGGTCCGGATCCCGCAGCAGCGCCCGCGCCAGCGCCAGGCGCTGACGCTCACCGCCCGACAGCTTCGCTCCTCTGTCCCCGACCACGGTGTCCAGCCCCTCAGGCAGGTAGCGAACGAACCCAGCCGCCGCCGCGTCGAGCGCGTCCCACAGCCGAGGCTCGTCCGCCTCCGGCTCGGCGACGAGGAGGTTCGACCTGATCGAGTCGTGGAACAGGAAGACGTCCTGGGCAACGTAGGCAACCCGCCGCCTCCAGGCCCTGCGCTCGTCCGGCGACAGCTTCTCGCCGTCGAGCAGCATGCTCCCGGCCTCCGGCTCGAGAAGTCCGATCAGCACGTCGGCGAGCGTGCTCTTGCCGCTACCTGACGGTCCCACGACGGCCGTCGTGCGCCCGAACGGCACGACGAGGTCGACGCCCCGCAGCGCCGCGTTGTCCTGGCCGTCGTATGCGAAGCGAACCGCCCTCAGCTCGATGGCCCGCTCGAGCGCGGGCCGCACGGCTCCCTCTGCCCGCCCCTCCGCCATGGCCTCGAGGTCGGCGAGCGTCTCCTCAGCCAACTCGACGGAGGGTAGCTGGCTCACCAGCCCCTGGTAGCCGCGCTGCAGCCCGAGCAGGAGCGGCACCATGCGCGAGAAGAGGTAGAGGAGCGTCAGGAGCGCGGCCGGGCTGACGCTGGGCAGGTTCAGCGCCGCGTAGACGATCAACGTCAGCGCGATCGCCGACCCGACCTGCAGCGCGAAGCCCACGTTCGCCTGTTGGCGCGCTAGTCCCACGAACGCCTTCGCGGTCGCGGCCGAGCTGCCGGCCACGCGACCCACGCTCTCGTCCTCGAGCCCGTGCGCCTTGAGCGTCTTGAGGCCAGAGAGCTGCTCGCCAACCACGCCGTGCAGGTCGCGGTAAGCGTTGGTCACCTCCTGGCCGATCCGCTTGGTGCGCGCGGTGAGCGGAGTCGAGAGTACGAGGAGCACGATGCCTGCCAGCACGACGATGGCGGTGAGCGTCGGGGAGAGGGCGACAGCCACCCCGAGGTGGACGGCCGCAAGGAACGCTCTCGACGAGAGCGACACCAGCCCCTGGGCCACGCCGCCGATGCGGTCCGCTTCGGTGGTGAGGAGATGCACGTGGTCGGTTGACTTGCGACCGACGAGATGCCGCCAGTTCGCGCCGGCGAGTGCGGCGTAGACCCGCACCCGTATCTCCTTGACGAAGCGCTGGTAGACCCGGGGCTCGTACGACGCCTGGAACCGCTGCAACGC
>CAZMFX010000146.1:0-3885 GCA_964565625.1 uncultured bacterium | reverse complement strand
GCGTTGCGCATGCCGTTACCTATGGCGCTCCACGTTGGAGCGTTGCAGCACCTGTGACGCGAGCTCCTCCACGCTGACGTTGGTCGTGTCGAGGAAGGGCACGTTGTGGTGCCTGAAGAGACGCTCCGCGCGCCGCGTCTCGAACTCGCACCTCTCGAGCGATGCGTAGCTCGTGCCTGGGCTGCGTTTGGTGCGCAGCTCGTGCAGTCGACGCGGCTCGATGGTCAGGCCGAACAGCTTCGATCTGTGCGCTGCGAGCGCGCGCGGGAGCGCTTCGGTCTCGAGGTCCTCCTCGACGAGCGGGAAATTCGACGCCCGCACCCCGTAGGTCATGGCGAGGTACAGGCATGTCGGGCTCTTCCCGACACGCGAGACGCCGACCATTATCACGTCGGCCTTCACGTAGCGCTTGACGTTCGAGCCGTCGTCGGTCGTGAGCGCGAACTCGACGGAGTCGATGCGCGCCTGGTAGCGCGCCAGGTCGCGGATGCTGTGGGCCGCGCCGACCACGCGCGCGGCCGAATGGCCGAGCGCCGCCTCGAGTTTGCCCATGTAGGGCTCGAAGACGTCGAAGTGAACGGCCGCGCTCTCGCCTATGAGACGCCTGACCTCGGGGTCGGTGACGGTGCTGAACACGATCGGCGGCTCGGGCAGGGCTCGGAACTCGCCTGCGACCTCGTGCGCCCGCTCCACCGTGCTGACGAACGGCTTGGTGTGCGTCTCGATGTTGACGTGGTCGAAGCGGGACAGCAGGCTCTGGCCGACCACCTCGGCCGTCACGCCCGTGTGGTCCGAGACGAAGTAGACGCGCTTCCTGACTCTCGTGTCCTGCTCTTCGTCCAAGGGTGCACCCTCCGCTCATGCCGAGCTTACGTCCTCGGCTACGCTGTTTGGTGCGGCATCCCTCGCTGCTAACGCGAAAACACGGAGGCAAGGCGTGGAGTACATCATTGACTTCGGGTCCGTCGGCATGGGCGACGTGCCGAGAGTGGGTGGCAAGAACGCTTCCATAGGGGAGATGCTCGCCAACCTGGAGGCCGCCGGCGTTCGGGTGCCTGGCGGTTTCGCGACCACGGCCGACGCCTACCGCGCCTTCCTGGAGCGGGACGGCCTGGGCGAGCGCATACGCGAGCTGCTGAACGGCGTTGACGGCGAAGACGTTGCCAAGCTGGCGGAGCGAGGCGGCCGCGTGCGAGAACTGGTGCTGGCCGCGCCGCTGCCGGAGCGGCTGAGCGCCGAGCTGCGGGAAGCCTACGCCGCCATGGGCCGCGAGGCCGGCACGGACGTGGCCGTCGCCGTCAGGTCTTCGGCAACGGCCGAGGACCTGCCAGAGGCTTCGTTCGCTGGGCAGCAGGATACGTATCTGAACGTCACCGGAGCCGATGCGGTAGAGGCAGCCGTCAAGAAGGTGTTCGCGTCCCTCTTCACAGACAGGGCCATCAGCTACCGCATGCACCAGGGCTTCGCCCATGAGGACGTCGCGCTCTCGGCAGGCATCCAGCGCATGGCCCGGTCCGACATCGGGGCCAGCGGCGTCGCCTTCACGCTGGACACCGAGTCTGGCTTCTCGGGAGCGGTGTTCGTTACGGCCTCGTACGGGCTAGGTGAGCTGCTCGTCCAGGGGGCGGTCAACCCCGACGAGGTGTACCTGTCGAAGACCGCTTTGCGCGCCGGGCGCCCCGCGGTGCTGTCCCGCAACCTTGGCGCCAAGGCAGAGAAGATGGTCTACGCGCCGGAGGGCGGCGTGGCTACGGTGCCGGTCGCTGCCGCGGAACGCGCCAGGTTCGCCCTGACGGACGACGACCTGCACGAGCTGGGCAGGCAGGCGCTCGCCATCGAGGACCACTACGGCCGCCCGATGGACATCGAGTGGGTGAAGGACGGGGAGGACGGGAACATCTACATCGTCCAGGCCCGGCCCGAGACAGTCCAGAGCCGGTCGGGGCGGGTCCTCACGCGCTACCGCATGCGGGGTGGCGGCGAGCCTCTCGTCGTGGGCCGGGCCGTGGGGTCCAAGGTGGCCACTGGCACCGTGAAGGTCATCGAGCACGCGGCCGACATGAACCGCGTCGAACCGGGAGACGTGCTCGTCACCGACATGACAGACCCGGACTGGGAGCCCGTGATGAAGCGCGCCTCTGCCATCGTCACGAACAGGGGCGGTAGGACGTGCCACGCCGCGATAATCGCGCGCGAGCTCGGCATCCCGGCCGTTGTCGGCACCGGCGACGGCACGGAAACGCTCGAGGACGGAGCGGTGGTGACCGTCAGCTGCGCCGAGGGTGACGAGGGGAAGATATACGCAGGCGAGCAGGACTTCGACATCCAGAAGATAGAGCTTGACGCGATGCCAGAGCTGCCGGTCAAGGTGATGATGAACGTCGCCTCGCCCGATCGCGCTTTCGCCTTCGCCGCGATCCCCAACCACGGCGTGGGCCTCGCGCGCCTCGAGTTCATCGTGAACAACGCGGTCGGCGTGCACCCCAACGCGCTCTACGCCTGGCCGGACGTCACCGATGAGGTTAAGGCCGAGATCGAGACGCGCGCCGCCGGCTACGAGAGCCCCAAGGCGTTCTACGAGGAGAAGCTCAAGGAGGGCATAGCGACGATCGCCGCCGCGTTCGACCCCAAGCCGGTTATCGTCAGGCTCTCCGACTTCAAGTCGAACGAGTACGCGCACCTCGTCGGTGGGCACGCGTACGAGCCCACGGAGGAGAACCCGATGATCGGCTTCCGCGGGGCGTCACGCTACCGCTCGGATAGGTTCGCGGAGCCGTTCGCGGCCGAGTGCAGGGCGTTGAAGCGGGTGCGCGACGAGATGGGCTTCGTCAACGTCGAGGTGATGATCCCGTTCGTGCGCACTGTGCCGGAGCTGCTCGAGGTCCTCGAAGTGATGGCCGCGAACGGCCTGAAACGCGGCCAGAACGGGCTGCGCGTGATCATGATGTGCGAGGTGCCTTCCAACGCCGTGTTGGCGGGTCGGTTCCTCGAGCACGTAGATGGGTTCTCGATCGGCTCGAACGACCTAACTCAGTTCACGCTCGCGCTGGACCGCGACTCCGGCCTGGTTGCCGACCTCTTCGACGAGCGCGACCCGGCCGTGAAGCAGCTCGCGGCGATGGCGATTCACTCGTGCAAGGAACGTGAGAAGTACGTCGGCATCTGCGGGCAAGGCCCGTCTGACCACCCCGACTACGCGCAGTGGCTGGTCGAAGAGGGGATCGACTCGATAAGCCTGAACCCGGACACCGTCCTGGAGACGTGGCTGTTCCTGGCGGGTGCGGGGCGGGGGGCGTGAGGAGCGTGCGCAGCTAGCGCGCCGTTCACTCCAACGGCCGGAGTGGGCCGTCGGTCGCTTGGGGTCTCGGCCGCGACTCCTTTCGGAACGAGGTCAGTGGCAGGGGAACGAGCCTGCATCCTCCTTGCCGGAGTAGCCTTCAGCCGGGACGAACTCGAACGTGTAGTGATCCGGGTGCAGTTCAAGGTAGAGCACGCCGAACTGGCCATCTATCTGCTTCGCGCTTGTCTCCAACGTGTCTGAGTCGATGTATAGGCTGCGCCCGCCCATGCCGGCGATGATGAGCCGCACGCCGTCGGGGTCAAACTCGCCTTCTGGGTTCATGGGATTGAAGCGCTCGTACGAGTGCTCGTCTCCCGTAAGCATCAGATCGACACCGTGGTCGTACGCGGCCTCGAACAGGTCGGCGACCTCTGGGCTCTCACCGTTCTTGCCACCGTTGAACCTTGGCTCGTGCATCGCCACCAGGACGCACCGCTCGCCGGCGGCCTCCAGCTCGTCTACGAACCAGTCGTGCTGCGGCGATCCCGCGTCGCAACCCCCTGCCACCCAGTCGCAGACGGCGTTGAGCGCGATGACGCGCCACT
>CAZMFX010000145.1:0-5332 GCA_964565625.1 uncultured bacterium | reverse complement strand
TGGCCGCCTGCCTGCTCGGCACCCCGCTCTTGGTCCTGGGCCGGGCCGGTAGCGAGCCCGGCAGGCGCGAGGCGATCCTGACCGTGCTGCTCATCTGGGCCGTCGTGCCAGCCGTTGGCGCCGTTCCCTACATCGTCTCCGGCTCGCTCTCGCCGCTCAACGCCTACTTCGAGTCGATGAGCGCGTTCACGACCACCGGCGCCACGACCATCTCCGACTTCGAGACGTTCACCAGTTCGCTGTTCATGTGGCGCGCGTTCGCCCAGTGGATAGGCGGCATCGGCATCATCGTGATCTTCGTCTCGCTGTTCCCTCTGCTGGCCATCGCCGGCCGCCAGGCGTTCTTCGCCGAGTCGACGGGACCAACCGACGAGCGCCTCACACCCAGGCTCAGGAGCACGGCCCTCATGCTGCTGGCCACCTACGGTGGGCTCACGGTCGCCTGCATCGCGGCGTTCTGGGCGGCTGGCATGGGGCCGGCAGACGCCATGTCGCACGCGTTCACCACGCTGTCGGCTGGCGGCTTCAGCTCGAAGGCCACGTCGTTCGCCCACTTCGACTCGCGCGCACTCGAGTGGGTCGGGATCGTGTTCATGTTCCTCTCTGGCGTCAACTTCGCGCTGCAGTACCGGGCCTACACGCGCAAGCCGAGGGCGCTGCTCGACGACCCGGAGTTCCGAGCCTACCTGGCCATAGTCCTCGTGGCGTCGGTGGCGTTGGCGGCGTTCCTTTGGGGCGACCACGGCCTTGGCGAGGCGCTGAGGACGGCCATCTTCCAGGTCGTCTCCGTGATCACGACGACCGGTTACGCCTCCACCGACTTCGCCTTGTGGGCGGCGCCGGCTCAGGCCGTGCTGGTCGCGGTCATGTTCGTCGGAGGGAGCGCGGGCAGCGCCGCCGGCGGCGTGAAGGTCGTGCGCTGGCTCATACTGCTGCGTTACGGCAGCGCCGAGGTGCGGAGAACGCTGCACCCGCGGGCCGTCATCCCCGTGCGGTTGGGCCCCCGTGTGGTGCCGGACGGGGTGGTGCGCTCGGTGGGCGCCTTCATCACGCTCTACGTGCTGGTCTTCGCGGGAAGCACGACGGCGTTGGCGCTGCTGGGAAGCGACCTCGTCACCGCCTTCACGGCCAGCATCGCCTGCCTCGGCAACATTGGGCCCGGCCTTGCGGACGTTGGCCCCATGGGCTCGTTCGCAGAGCTGCCTGCGCTCTCGCGCGGGATCCTGACGTTCGACATGTACGCCGGCAGGCTCGAGGTAGTCACCGTGCTGGCGGTGTTCACGTTGGACTGGTGGCGCTGGCCGCGCAGGCGCCTTACCGCCCGCGTTCGGTTATGACGCCGCCACCCAGCAGCCTGTCGCCGTCGTAGATGACCGCCGACTGGCCAAGCGCGACGGCGAACTGCGGGTCGTCGAACTGTAGCTCGAACCGACCACCGTCGAGCAGCCGCAGGCTCGCGGGCTCTGGGGTCTGCCTGTACCTGACCTGTGCCATCACCCTCGTCGGCAGCGCGCCATCGTCGCACAGGAAGTTGCGCCGGTCTGCCCCCAGGCGAGACCAGTGGCACATCTCCTTGGTGCCAACGACCACCTCGTTGGTCTCCGGCCGCAGCTCGATCACGTAGCGCTCGAGGTGCGAGTGCTTCAGGCCGAGGCCCTTGCGCTGCCCGATGGTGAAGCGGGCTATGCCCTCGTGGTGGCCCGCCACCTCGTAGCCGTTGGCGGCGTCCAGCACGTCGCCCGGCTTGGGGGTCAGCGCGTCCGCCAGGTAGTCCTTGACTGTCGTCGGTATGAAGCAGAGCCCTGACGAGCTTGGCTTCTCCGCCGTGAGCAGGTCGTTCTCGGTCGCGACCCGCCTGACCTCCGGCTTCGTCATCTCGCCGAGCGGGAACAGGAGGTACGGCAGCACCTCGCGCGGCAGCGCCCACAGGAAGTACGTCTGGTCCTTGTCGTCATCCAGGCCCCGGTGAAGCTCGGGCCCGGCCGGCCCGTCTACGCGCCTCACGTAGTGGCCCGTAGCCATGAACTCGCAACCCAACGCCTGCGCGCGCTTGACGAACGCCCCGAACTTGATCTCGCGGTTGCACCACACGCAAGGGTTGGGGGTCGTGCCAGCCACGTAGCCGGGCACGAACGGGTCAATGACTATCTCCTGGAAGCGGTCGCGGAAGTCGAGCAGGTAGAACGGCACCTCCAGCTCGTCCGCTACACGGCGCGCGTCGTACGCGGCGTCGGGGCTGCAGCACAGGTCGAACGCCCCGTCCGGCCGTTCGTCAGGCCAGAACCGCAGCATGCTGCCTATGACGTCGTACCCCTGCTGGGCCAGAAGCGTGGCCGCTACGGACGAGTCCACCCCGCCGGACATGCCGACCAGCACCTTGGGCGCAACTCCGGCCATCACATGCGGGTCGCCATCTCTTCGTGTGGCCAGCGCGCTCACAGCAGGAAAGCATAGCCGGTATCTTCGCGCGTTGGCCCGCACGAACCGACACACGTACCCAGGTCCGGGCGGGTCGACTGCTGACGCCATGCTCGGCGCGCCGCGTCGCTGCGGTAAAGTTCGGCCAGGGAGGTGCCAGTGAAAGCTGTGAGGATCGTCCAACTGCTGCTCATCGTCTTGGCGGCCGTCTACCTCTGGCTGTTCCACAGCGCCAACCCGGGCTACGTGCAGCTCCCGTGGCCTCTCAACCTCGTGCTGGCGAACCAGCCGGTAGGGTTCGTCGTCATAGCCGCCGTGATAATCGGCTGGCTGATCGGGTGGGTCCCGCCGCGGATCGTGCTCGTGCGCCGGAACAGGCAGCTCCGCCGCCTGCAGAACGAGCTGGCGGAGGAACGCCGCCGCACCGCGCCTTACGACACTCAGGGCGACCCGTACTACACGCAGTCCGTCATCCCGGACCGCACGTACGACCGCGACGTACCCGTGATCCCCGACCGCGCGTACGAACCGGATCCAGACGACCCGAACGAAGCTGCTTGATGTTCCCGCCGCCGGCCGCGGCCACCGACACCCTCTGGACGGTCAGGCCACCCGCCCCGCCTCATCACGTCGCTTCGCTGAGCCGGGCGCTGGGAGTGCCGCCCGCCCTGGCTGCCATCCTGTGGGCCCGCGGTCTGCGCGATGACGCCGCCGATCACCTGAACCCGAAGCTTGTCCGCAGCCCCAACCCTGGGCTCGTCGAGGCCGCCTCTAGGCTGGCGGAGGCCATCGAGCGGCGCGAGCGCATCCTGATCCACGGCGATTACGACGCCGACGGCATAACCGGCACGGCGCTGCTGCTCCTCGGGCTACGGGCTCTGGGCGGCAGGGTCGAGGCTTACCTTCCCAACCGCCTCACGGACGGCTACGGCATCAGCGAGGCTCGCGTCGAGGAGCACGCCTCTCGCGCCGACCTTCTGATAACGGTCGACTGCGGCGTCACCAACCTGGCCGAGATATCTGCGCTGCAGGCGCGCGGCGTTGAGGTGATAGTCACCGACCACCACACCCCCGGCTCTCGGCTGCCCGACTGCCTGGTAGTGCACCCGAGGCTCTCGCCGCTGGCGCGCGACGGGTTGCCGGAGCTCACGGGCTCCGGCGTCGCCTTCCACCTCCTGTGGGCGCTGCACGAGCGGCTGGGGCTCGAGGCTCCGCTCGAGTACGCGGACCTGGCCACCATCGGCACCATCGCGGACGTGGCGCCCCTGCTCGGCGAGAACCGCTCGCTGATAAAGGAGGGCCTGCCACGCCTGGCCGACTCGCGGTGGCCGGGCGTGCGCGCCACCATCAAGCAGTCGAAGCTTCGCGGCGAGGTGTCCGCGCGCGACGTCGCCTTCGTCCTGGCTCCTCGGCTGAACGCCGCAGGGAGGCTGGGCGAGGCGGACCTGGGGCTGGAGCTGCTCACCACCGCCTCCGAGCGCCGCGCCGGCGAGCTGGCCGCGTACCTGGACGCCCGCAACGCCGACAGGCGGCGGCTGCAGGACGAGATGCTCGAGCACGCCTGCACGCTGGTCGACGAGCGTGCGCCAGCGCTGGTGCTCCAGCATCCCGACTGGCACCCAGGCGTCATGGGGATAGTCGCGAGCAAGCTGCTAGAGCGCTACTACCGCCCCGTGTTCATCACCGCTGCTGGCAAGGGCAGCGTGAGGTCGACTCCCGGCGTGTCGGCCGTCGAGGCGCTAAGGCACGCCGCACCGCACCTGTTGCGCTTTGGCGGCCACAGGCAGGCGGCTGGCTTCGCGCTCGACATGTCGTCGTTCGAGGCGTTCAGGGAGGCTATCACCGGGTACGTGGGCGGTTTCGAGCCGGACGTGCGCACCGTCGTCGCCGACGCCGTCATCGCGCCAACGGAGGTGGACGACGGCCTCTTCCGCGCGATCCGTGACCTGGAGCCGTTCGGCGAGGGTCACCCGGCCCCGCTGTTCGCGGTCGCCGGCCGGCTGGAGATGGCGCGGGCCGTGGGCGCGACCCGCACGACGCTGCAGCTGCGGGTGGGCGGGGTCAAGGGCGTCGCCTGGCAGAAGGGCGAGCTCGCGGGGCACCTGCCGGTGGGTGGCGAGGTCCACGTGGCGGCCACGATCCGCGAGAGCGAGTGGCAGAACAAGAGGTCTTTGGAGCTGATGGCCGAGGCCGTGCGCCCCTCTGGGCCGCTGCGGCTTGGCAAGGAGGACGCCGGCGACGAAGCGGCGACCGCTGCGGCGCTGGTGGGGCGCGTCCCACGTTCGGGCGTGCCCGCCTTAGGCGGCGGGGCCCTGCCCGTCTCTCAGGTGGTGGACGAGCTGTCCCCCGACCCCATCGCCCGCCTGGAGGCGCTCGTCGCGGCGGGCCTCCCGTTCACCCTCGACCTGAGCGACCGCGAGCTCGCGCGCATAGACGACGAGGCACTGTCGTACCCCACCGTCCACGAGTTGCGGGTCGGCCTGACGGCGTTCCGTCGCCGCGTGCACGAGGGGATCCCCGAGCCGAAGCTGAGCCGCCTGCGAACGGCGCTGCGCGAGCTGTCGCTCTTAGACGACGCGGACCGCGTCGTCGTCACGCCGCCCGGCCACAAGGTGAACCCCATGGAGTCCGGCTCGCTTCTCGAGGGCCTCGTGCGCCGTTACCGGCTGCGCAACCTCGTGCACGCGTACAGGCACTTCGACGACCAGGCGTTCGCGCTTGCCGTCGTCAGGCTCTTCGGTGAGAGCCCGTCCATCGCGGCAGACGTCCTCATGGCGAGCCCCGCGGTCGCTGCCGGTTGACCCCTTAGAGACTCACGGTCCTATCGGTCGCTAGTCCCCCGACCCGCCGTACCAGTTAGCCACCGGCAGGTGCCAGCTCTTGTGTATCGCCATCATCCGCAGGAAGAAGCACA
>CAZMFX010000144.1:0-5348 GCA_964565625.1 uncultured bacterium | reverse complement strand
GCCTGCCGCGGCACCCGTGACGACAGCGGTCTCTCCCGTGAGGTCCAGCATCTGCCCCAGGGGTTCTGGCGTGGACCTGCGTGGTGACTTGGTTGAAAGGTTATCGGTCTCGGCCATCAGGCCGACCTCCTCGCGTTGGCGCGCCGGCTGATGACCCGCCTAGCCACGTTCTGATACAGAGCATCTCATAACTGGGTGCTCGGGGGCTCCTTCGGCGCTTCGACCAGCGGCTATCCTCATGCCGGTCGAACCTTGCTCATCGCGGCCAGCGTGACGGTGAGAGTGCCGAAGGAAGGTGGCGATTCGATGAGAGCAAGGCGAACCATCCTCTACGCACTGTTGGCTGTGGGCATCGGTTCCGCGGCGATGGCGCAAGAAGAAGGCGGAAACTCACCCAGCTTCGAGAACCTCGAACTGCAGCCGGTGGCGGAAGGCTTCACCTCGCCCGTGGCACTCGTGACCGCACCTGGGGACGAGAGGCTCTTCGTGGTCGACCGGATAGGTGAGGTGATAGCCCTGAGCCAGGACGGTCAACGGGCCGATACGCCTTTCCTCGACATCTCGGACCGGCTCGTGGAGCTGAACCCCGACTACGACGAGCGGGGGCTGCTGGGCTTCGCCTTCCACCCGCAGTTCGCTGACAACGGCCGCGCCTTCGCCTATTACAGCGCACCGGTGCGCGAAGGGACCCCGGAAGGTTGGAACCACACCTCCGTGCTCTCCGAGTTCACGCTAGCTGCGGACGGCAGCCACCTGGATCCCGGTTCCGAAAGCGTGATCCTCGAGATCCCCCAGCCACAGATGAACCACAACGGCGGGCAGCTGCTCTTCGGGCCCGACGGGTACCTCTACCTGGGCCTGGGCGACGGTGGGGGTGCCAACGACGTTGGCGAAGGCCACCCACCGATGGGTAACGGTCAGGACGTGACCACCCTGAAAGGCAGCGTCCTCCGCATAGACGTCGACGTCGAAGTTGGATACGCGATACCGCAGGACAACCCGTTCGCTGGTGGCTTCGAGCTGCCAGAAGGCGACTGGTCCGGCGACGAGGCGCGCCCCGAGATCTACCTGTGGGGCCTGCGCAACCCTTACCGCTTCAGCGTGGACAGGGAGACCGGAGCGCTCATCGTCCCGGACGTCGGTCAGAACCTGTGGGAAGAGGTCAACCACGTCACGCAGCCCGGCAACCTCGGCTGGAACCTGCGCGAAGGAGCCTACGGGTTCGACCCGGAAGCACCGGATGAGTTCATGGCCGAAGGCCCAACGAAAGGTCCGCTGGGCCGTGACCTCGTGGATCCCGTCCTCACCTACGCCCACCCCAACGTGACCGCGGGCGTGGACGAGGAGGAGCGTGGCATCTCGGTCTCGGGAGGTTACATCTATCGTGGTTCGGCCATCCCGGAGTTGGTTGGATACTACGTGTTCGGTGACTGGAGCCAGTCGTTCACAGAGCCTGGCGGCAAGCTGTTCGTGGCCTCGACCGAGGAGACAGGCGGCTGGGAGTTCGTGCTCGACCGCCAGCTCGACGAGTTCGTGCTGGCGTTCGGCGAAGACGACGCGGGCGAGCTGTACGTGCTGACGGCTGAGCAAGCTGGGCCGCAAGGCGATACCGGCAAGGTCTACAGGATCGTGGCCGGGGAGTGACGGTGGGGTAGCAGCGATAGGGTGGCGGTCCTGCCAAGCCGGTGGCCAGCTCACCGGCTTGGCGGTCGTCGCTTCCAGCGGCACAGTCCCGCGGCCGCGCGTGGAGCACTGGTACCGACCGGTAGAACCCCCCGCCCCATGAGATACCCTCTCATCCAGGAGGGCCCTCATGGGCTCTCGGAGTGCGGAGGGTCAACCTGTGCGTGCGTACCTGATGGAGTTCATCGGCACCTTCTTCCTCGTGTTCACGATCGGCCTCGTGGTCATCCAGGGAGTCGCGCTGGCCCCCTTGGCGATCGGCTTCGCGCTGATGGTCATGGTCTACGCCGGCGGGCACGTGTCCGGCGGTCACTACAACCCGGCCGTCAGCGTTGGTGCCGTGCTCCGCGGCGCGCTGCCCATGCGCGAGCTGCTGCCGTACTGGATCGCGCAGGTCCTGGGCGCCCTTGTCGCGGCCTGGGTGGCACGGGTGGTGGCCGGTGGTGCCTTCACGGTCGCACCCGGCCCTGACGTCGGCTGGCTGCCCGCGCTTCTGGCCGAGTTACTCTTCACGTTCGCGCTCGTCCTGGTGGTGCTCGCTTCCGCCACGGCCAAGGACACCAAGGGCAACTCGTTCTACGGCCTCGCCATCGGTGGCACCGTCGCGGTCGGCGCGTTCGCGGTCGGCGCGATATCGGGCGGCGCGTTTAACCCTGCCGTGGGCATAGGGCCCATCGTCGTCGACGTGTTGGCCGGCGGCAGCGTTGGCCAGTTGTGGCTGTACATAGTGGGGCCCTTGTTGGGCGGCGTGCTGGCTGCGGCCGCGTTCCCCGTCCTGCATCCGGAGGGGTAGCCAGGGCCTTGTACGACGTCTAGGCAGGCAGCTTGATCTCCAACACGGCGCCGCCACGAGCATGGTTGGACGCGGAGATGCTGCCACCGTGCGCCTCCACCAACGCTTTGGCGATGGGCAAGCCCAGGCCCGAGCCGCCCGAATCGGCGTCTCGCCTGGTTCGCGACTCCTCCGCTCGGTAGAAGCGCTCGAACACGCGGTCCAGTGCCGCTTCCGCGAGACCCGGGCCGTGGTCCCTCACCCTCATGACGACCTCCGAGCCCGTACGCTCCGCGGACAGCTCGACGGACCCACCCGCCCCGTGAGTCAGGCTGTTCTCCACGATGTTGACGAGCACTCGGCGCATCATCTGTGCGTCGAAGTGGACCGTCAGCTCCGATGGCTCCACGCGGGTAACCGTCACGATCGTGCCGGAGGCCCGTGCCCTCGTCTCGAACGAGGCGGCGATGGATCCGAGGAAGTCACCCAGCGCCACGTCCGAGCGGTCCGGTTCTATCGCGGCGTTCTCCGTGAGCGACAGCGTGCGCAGGTCCGCGACGAGGCGGGCGAGGAGCATCACCTCGCCGTGAAGCATCTGCAGGCTCTCGGCGGAGACCGGACGCACACCGTCCTGAAGCGCCTCGATCTCGCTGCGCATCACCGCCAGCGGCGTCCTGAGGTCGTGCGCCACGTCAGCTACCATGTCGCGGCGCCACTCCTCCTGCCGCTCCAACTGCGTCACCAAGTGATTGAACGCCTGCGACAATCGGGTCAGCTCGTCGTCTCCTCCGGACTCCGGCACACGAATGCCACGCTCCCCGGCGCCCAGCCTCTCCGCTGCAGAGGTGAGCGCGACCAGCGGCCTGGTGAACAGTCGGGTAACTATCCCGGCCGCCACACCCGCGAGAAGGAACGCGAGGAGCGCGGCGAGGAACGCCGTGCGGCTCACGCTGGCCAGCGCCCGACCCGCCGCGGAGGCCTCCGGCGAGTCCCGCCAGAAAGGCCTGTCACGGCCGAACGGTCCCCACCACGGCGGACCTCCATGGTCATCCGGAACATCCGGCGCGGTCGGGGCGCCGGAGCCCAACTCGAACAGCTCGGTCTGAGCGCTGAACACCGCCCCCAGCGTCAGCCACACCGTCAGGGCGACGGCTGCCAATGCGACCGCCGCGAACGCCAGCGTCAGCTTCCGCCGCAGACCACGCCTGCGCCAGTGCGACCGCCGCCGCCAGGGCGGACCGCCGCCGCGGCCGAACGGAGCGCCGTGGCTGTGACGAGGCATCAGTCGTCCCGAAGCCGGTAACCCACGCCCCGCACGGTCTCGATGAGGTCAGCGCACGGGCCAAGCTTGCGGCGCAGGTTCTTGACGTGAGCGTCGATGGTGCGCTCGTCCGCCCAACGGTCCTCGTCCCTGGCTATCTCCTCGAGCAGCTGCGCGCGGCCGCGCACGTAGCCGGGCGCCCGCGCCAGCGCGGCCAGCAGCCTAAGCTCGCTGGTCGTGAGGTCGAGAACCACGCCGTCGCAAGTCGCCCGGAACCTGGCCTCGTCGACCTCCAGGGCGCCCACCCGTAGCGCCCGCTGGGGCTCGAGCGCGCCGGTGGAGCGCCGCAGCACGGCCTTGACCCGGGCGACCACCTCTCGAGGGCTGTACGGCTTGACCACGTAGTCGTCCGCACCCAGGCCCAGCCCGACAAGCTTGTCGACCTCCTCGTCGCGTGCCGTGAGCATGATTATCGGTACGGAGGAACTCGCTCGCACGGTCCGCGCGATCTCGAGCCCGTCCACCTGCGGCAGCATTACGTCGAGCAGGATGAGGTCCGGGGCGGCGCTGCGCCACGCCTGCAGCGCGCTCGCCCCGTCCCTCGCGACCTCGGTCCTGTAACCCTCGCGCCTCAGGTACTCCTCGAGCACCGCGGCCAGCTTGGGCTCGTCCTCGACGATGAGGATCGTTCCGGACACCACCATGTCACGGTAGAACGTAGAGGGTCAGGCCGTTAGGCCCTTGCGGATCGTGTCGAACTCCTCGCGGGTCAGCTCGCCCCTGGCGAAGCGCATGCGCGCCAGTTCCATCGCGCTGTCGCCGCTGCCGAACCAGCGGCCGGGTCCGCCATAGCCCTCGCTGTTGCCCTCCAGGCCGCCCCGCAGCTCGTCGTACTGCTCTCGGGTGATCTCGCCCTGGGCGAAGCGCTCCCGGGCAGTGCGGAGCGCGTCGTCGTTGCCCTGGTCGCGCCAGCGGTACGACCGACCAGCCCAGGGCGGGCCGCCGCGCCCTCCGCGCACGAAGAACTTGATCACCCAGACGATAAGGATGATGAAGAGGAGCGTCCCAAGGAAGTTGAAGAACCCGAAGCCGAAACCCGCCATGTGATGTGCGCCGTGACCGAACGCTAGTGCCACCTCTTGCTCCTTCCTGCCGGGTACCCGCTTCGCGCCACCGCGCCTTGTCGTGCGGGCGCTCGTGTACTCGCGGGAGATCCCGGGCTTGATTGGAGCGTAGGAGGGCGCGATGGAGGCCCGAGGGATTGCTTGTGAACGTGGTGTGAACGGCCGATTCTCCGCTTGGCGTCGTCTTGCATCTTGACATCAGCATCTGCTGACATCATGATGCAATCGATGCGCACGACCCTTACCCTAGACCGCGACGTGGCCGATGCGATCGACCGCGAGATGAAGCGGCGGCGCGAGAGTCTGAAGACGGTCGTGAACGAGGGGCTGCGACGCGGTCTCGGGTTAGCCGGCAAGCCTCCCGAACCAACTCGGTTCAAAGTTGAGCCCCGGTCGCTCGGCATGTTCCCTGGCATCGATCCAGACAAGCTCAACCAGCTGGTCGATGAACTTGAGGTCGAGGAGCGTGCAGCCGGGAAGATCTCGTGATCGTTCCCGACGTCAACCT
>CAZMFX010000143.1:0-5351 GCA_964565625.1 uncultured bacterium | reverse complement strand
GACCTCGATCCAGGGACCGCGCTTCGGCATGGGGATGATGCTCGCGGTGTAGCGCTTGTCGCCGTCCGGCAGGATCTGACCCGTGAAGTAGACGCCAGGCGAGCGGTGGATCTGCGAGACGATCACTCGGTCTGCGCCGTTGATGATGAAGCTGCCGTCCTCCGTCATGAGGGGGAGGTCGCCGAGGAAGACCTCGTCTTCCTTGATGAGCCCCGTGTCCTTGTGGACGAGCTGCAGCTTGGCGAACAGGCCGGCGTGGTACGTGAGGTCCTTCTCCCTGCACTCGTCAGGGCCGTACTCCGGGTCCTGCAGGCGGTACTCGAGGAAGTCGAGGACGAGGTCGGTCTGGCGGCCACGCTCCGTCTCGTCTATCGGGAAGACCTCCTTGAAGGCGGCCTGTAGCCCGATCTCCTCCCGCTGCGCAGTCGACTTGTCCTTCTGCAGCAGGCTCTCGTAAGACTTGATCTGGATGTTCGTCAGGTTCGGAAGCTCTATGACTTCCTTGATCCTGCCGAAGCTTCTTATCTCGCGCATCCGCATCCCTCCACCTGGCTGGGGGCCCTCGAGTTGCTCATGTTCACCGCGAACTGCCGGCTCTCGCGAACGGTCGCCTTGCCGTGGGCGCGCTCTTCCCCGTGCAAGGCCGCCGTGTGGTACCTGTATGGGGTCGCGCCCTTGCCGGCCCACCGGGCCGAAGACACGACGGGGCGACGCCTGGAATCCTTGCCAGCGCCTCTGTTCGGACCTTCTCTGGTTGGAACTGAAGAGAACTTGGTCAAGATAGCGTTGTGAATAGTAACAAGGCGTCCGCCGCAGCCGGGTAGCCTGGCTGGCGTTCCCGGCCGCGAACGGTCGTCCATCTTAGTGATGTGAGTGACTACTGGTCACTACCTCCCTGATCGCATCCGGCACGCTTGGGAGCCGACGGACCCTTGAAGGCCCATCAGTTCCTACGCTTACTTGACCTCGACGGAGGCGCCCGCAGCCTCGAGCTTGCCCTTTATCTCGTCGGCTTCGTCCTTGCCGACGTTCTCCACGACGACGCCGCCGGCCTCGACGAGGTCCTTGGCTTCCTTCAGGCCCAGGTTGGTGATGGCGCGGACTTCCTTGATGACCTGGAGCTTCTTGTCGCCCGCGCTCGTGATCGAGACGGTGAACTCCGTCTGCTCCTCCGCGGCTGCCGGGGCCTCGCCGCCGGCGGCGGGGGCGGCCATCATGGCGCCCATCGGCATGGCGGCCGCGGCCTCTACGCCCCACTTGTCCTTCAACCCGTCGACCAGGTCGACGAGCTCCATCACTGTCAAACCGCTGAGTTGTTCGATAACGGCTTCTCTATCGAATGCCATCTCAAGCCTCCTTCTGCTTGTCTGCGTAGTTGTTGAGTACTGTCACCAGCTTCTGCGGCGGCGCGGAAAGCACGCCGACCAGCTGCTGCATGGGTGCGAGCATGATGCCGAGAAGCTGGCTCTGCGCCTCTGCCTTCGTAGGCAGCTTCGAGACGCGCTCGAGCGCGTCGGGGCCGAGGGCGTTGCCCTCGAGCCTGCCACCCTTGGATACCGGTAGCTCCTTCGGATGGTCCTTTGCGAAGTCCCTGAGGGCCTTCACCGGTGCCGCCATGTCCTCGCCTACGAGCACCAGAGCCGTAGGGCCTGTGAGGACATCGTCGAACCCCTCTACCCCGTGCTCCTTGAGCACGACGTTTATGAGGGTGTTCTTGGCGACAAGGACGCGTCCGCCCGCTTCACGCACCTTCATGCGCAGCTGGCCGAACTCACCCGCGGAGAGACCCTGGTAGTCCACCAGGAAGAACGTGGTCGCGCCACCGAGCTGCTCACGGAGCATCTCGACGGCCGCCTGGTTCCTGGGGTTGGCCATTGTTACCTCTCTCCTAGTCGAAAATCGCTTCGCCCGCCCGGTAAGAGCGGGACTGGCCGCGAAACGCAGTCGCGAGGGCGGGAACCGCCCACCGTCAACGTCTCGGCAGGATCTTTAAGCCTGGCTGGCCCCTGCTGTCTCCAACGCCGTGGTGCAAAGCTCGCGCTGCGCACCGGGATGCCGAAGTGGTTCAAGCCTCGACGCGCTGAGCGCTGAGGGCGACCCTCACGCTCGGACCCATCGTCGAGGTCAGGTAGATGGTCTTGAGGTACTGGCCCTTCGCCGTGTCCGGCTTGGCGGCCTCCACGGCTGCCTTGAGGGCCTCCAGGTTCTCCGCCAACTGGTCAGGGCCGAAGCTCGCCTTGCCGATGGGCGCGTGCACCACACCGGTCTTGTCGCTGCGGAACTCGATCTGGCCGGCCTTCAGGGCGCTCACGATGCCGCCTATGTCGGTACCTACTGTGCCGGCCTTGGGGTTGGGCAGGAGGCCACGGGGCCCGAGAACGCGGCCGAGCTTCGACCCGACCTGCGCCATCATGTCGGGCGTGGCGACTACGGCGTCGAAGTCCATCCAGCCGCCAAGGATCCGCTCGATGACCTCGGCGCCTCCGACGAAGTCGGCGCCTGCGGCCTCCGCGGCGCTGGCGCCCTCACCCTGGGTGATGGCCAGCACGCGCACGCTCTTGCCGGTCCCGTGAGGCAGGGCGACGGTGCCGCGCACGTTCTGGTCAGACTTGCGGGGGTCTATGCCAAGGCGGAAGTGGGCCTCGATCGTCTCGTCGAATTTGGCGGTGGCTAGCTCCTTGACGAGCGTGGCCGCCTCGCCAGCGTCGTACGTCCGGTCGCGGTCGACCTTGCCCTCGAGCTGGCGGTAGCGCTTGCCGTGCTTAGGCATCGGGGGCCCCCTCGACCGTCACGCCCATCGACCGCGCGGTGCCGGCGATGATCCAGGCGGCGGCCACCTCGTCCGTCGCGTTGAGGTCCGCCATCTTCTGCTTGCCCAGCTCGATGCACTGCGCCCACGTGAGCTTCCCGACCTTGTCCTTGTGCGGCGTGCCAGAGCCCTTGTCGACGCCTGCAGCCTTCTTGATCAGGTAGCTGGCCGGCGAGGTCTTGGTGATGAACGTGAAGGACCGGTCGGCGTCTATGGTTATCTCGACCGGGATGATGGCCCCGGCCTGAGACGCCGTCGCGGCGTTGTACTCCTTCACGAACTGCATGATGTTCGCGCCGAACTGACCCAGCGCGGGGCCGACCGGCGGCGCCGGCGTCGCGGCCCCAGCCGGAAGCTGGAGCTTCACGAGCCCTGCTACTTTCTTAGCCATCTTGCCTCCTTAAGCTCCCCCACGGATAGGCGACCCGCGGGGTCTAGACGCTTGTCGACACGGCGCTCTGCGTGCACCGGCATCACCCAAGGGATGCCGGTGATCCGTCAGGCGCGAACGACCTGAGAGAAGTCGAGCTCGACCGGCGTCTCGCGCCCGAAGATGGACACGAGCACCTTCAGCTTGCCGCGCTCGGGGTTGACCTCGGATACGACGCCGGTGAAGTCGGCGAACGGACCGCCGGTGACCTGCACCATCTCACCGACGTTGAAGGATACGCGGACCTTGGGCGCCTCGCGGGAGCCGGAGACCCCGATGCTCGCGAGCATGCGGCTCTCCTCCTCCGGCGAGAGCGGCACGGCGCGGGTCGCCGTGCCGACGAAGCCGGTGACGCCTGGCGTGTAGCGGACGACCTCCCACGCCTCGTTCGGCTCGTCGGGGTTGTCGCCAAGGTCCATCTGGACGAAGATATAGCCGGGGAAGAGCTTGCGTTCGCTGGGCTCGGTCTTGCCGCCGCCCACGTGCTCCACCGTCACCTCTTTCGGCACCACTACTTGATAGATGCTGTCGGCCATTCCGAGAGCCCTGGCCCGGTTCAGGATGTTCTCCCTGGCCTTCTCCTCATGACCCACGTAGGTGTGTACGGCGTACCACTCGATACTCATTCGCTTCCCTCGGTCATATTCCTTGAGCGCTCGCCCGCCTGGGCGCTCGCGGTTTCGCGGCGTCTTGTCTCGATCAGATGATCAGCTTGATCAGGTTGCCGAGCGTGACGTCAGCAATGAGCAGGAAGATCGCGGTCAGCACGACGAAGAGCAGCGTCGCCTGCGTGGACTGGACGACCTCCCGGCGCGTCGGCCAGGTAACCCTCCCCAGCTCGGCGCGCGAGTTGCGGAGGTACTGGACCAGGCCCTGGAACACCGCTAGACCTTCACCTCTCTATGCACCGTGTGCTTGCGCTCCCACGGGCAGTACTTGCGGAGCTCGAGCTTGGGCTGCGTGTTGCGCCGGTTCTTGTGCGTCGCGTAGTTGCGGCGCTTGCACTCGGTGCACTCGAGCAGCAGTTTGATCCTTACGTCACTGGCCATGATGGCCTCCCAATCTTAAGAGCGTAACAGGCGCCCACCCCCCGTGTGAAGGGACAGGCTACGGCCGCCGGCGCGATCTCTCGCCCGGCGGCCGCGAAGCGGTCGTCTACTTGGTTACCTTGGTCACGACGCCGGCACCGACGGTGCGCCCACCCTCACGGATGGCGAAACGGAGACCCTCTTCCATCGCGATCGGCTTGATCAGCTCGACAGACAACTCCACGTTGTCACCAGGCATCACCATCTCGACGCCATCAGGCAACGTCACGACGCCCGTAACGTCGGTCGTACGGAAGTAGAACTGCGGACGATAACCCGTGAAGAACGCGCTGTGCCGGCCGCCCTCCTCCTTCTTCAGGATGTAGACCGAACCGGCGAAGCCCGTGTGAGGGGTTATCGAACCCGGCTTGGCCAACACCTGACCACGCTCGATGTCGTCACGACCAACGCCACGCAGCAGCACGCCAACGTTGTCGCCCGCCATGCCGGAGTCGAGCGTCTTGCGGTGCATCTCGACGCCGGTCACGACAGACTTGGAGGTGTCGGCAAGGCCGACTATCTCGACCTCGTCACCGGTCTTGACGACGCCGCGTTCAACCCTGCCGGTGGCGACGGTGCCGCGGCCCGTGATCGTGAAGACGTCCTCGACGGGCATGAGGAACGGCTTGTCGACGTCACGCTCGGGCGTGGGGATGTACGCGTCGATCGCGTCGAGCAGTTCCCAGATGCGGTCGACCCACTCGTCCTCGCCACGCGCGATCTTCGGGTTGGCGTTCAGCGCCTCGAGAGCCTTGAGGGCCGAGCCCTTGACGACCGGGATGTCGTCGCCAGGGAACTCGTAGCTGGAGAGCAGCTCGCGCACTTCCATCTCGACGAGCTCGAGGAGCTCCTCGTCGTCGACCATGTCGACCTTGTTCATGAACACGACGATGTACGGAACGCCGACCTGACGCGCGAGCAGGATGTGCTCGCGGGTCTGCGGCATGGGGCCGTCCGCCGCCGAGACGACGAGGATCGCCCCGTCCATCTGAGCCGCGCCCGTGATCATGTTCTTCACGTAGTC
>CAZMFX010000142.1:0-5375 GCA_964565625.1 uncultured bacterium | reverse complement strand
GGATCTCGGCCTCGTCGCGCACGCCGCCCAGGCTCATGCGCACGAACTTGCGGTTCAGGCTGCGCGCGATGGACTTGCCGAGGCTGGTCTTGCCGACGCCGGGAGGGCCGACGAGGCAGAGGATGGGCGCCTTGTAGTCGGAGCCCTCCATGTCCTTGGTGAGCTGCCGCACGGCGAGGAACTCGACGATGCGCTCCTTGGGCTCTTCCAGGGCGTAGTGGTCCTCGTCGAGGATCTCCTCGGAGTGCTTGACGTCGAGGTGCTCCTCGTCGAACTCGGACCACGGCAGGTCGAGCAGGGTGTCGAGGTACGTGCGCACGACCGTCGCCTCCGGAGAGCCAGCCGCCATCTTCTCGAGGCGATCTATCTCTTTGAGGGCACGCTCCTCGGCGTGCTCCGGCATCTTCTTCTCTTCGACCTTCTTGCGCAGCTCCTCCGTCTCGGAGCCCTCGTCGTTGCCGAGCTCCTTCTGGATGGCCTTCATCTGCTCGCGCAGGAAGTACTCGCGCTGGTTGGAGTCCATCTGCGACTTCACGCGCGCCGAGATCTGCTTCTCGGTCTCGAAGCGCTCGAGGTCGCGGGTGAGGAACCCGTATACCAGCTCGAGGCGCTTGGCGACGTCCGCCTCTTCGAGCGCCGCCTGCTTGTCAGCGACGTCCCACGTCGAGTACTTGGCGATGAGGTCGGCCAGCGGGCCAGGCTCCTTCATGCCGCGCAGGTTCTCGAGGTGGAAGGAGTCGAGCCGGAGGTTCTTGTTCTGCTGCGAGTACTCGCCGAACGCCGACTTGACCTGCTCGACGAGCGCCTGCGTGCGCGAGGACGCCGCCTCTGACGCGTCTTCCGCGACGGTCGTCACCTTGGCTCGCAGGGCTGGCCCCGGGAGGTACTCGTCGATGCTGGCGCGCTCGCGCCCCTCTACCAGCACCTGCAGGGTGTCGTTGGGCAGGCGAATCACCTGCTTGATGATGGCCAGGGTGCCTACGGAGTACAGGTCCTCGCCTGTCGGGTCGTCGACGCGCGCATCGCGCTGGACGACGAGCACAACACGGTTGTCGCCGGCCTGGGCCTCTTCGAGCGCCCGCTTCGACTTCGGACGGCCGACGTCTACGTTCTCGAGTGTCCGCGGCAGCACCACCTGGGTGCGCAACGCGATGACGGGAAGCTCCCAATCCATGACCCAAGTAGAACCCGTGCCTGACACGTGGCTCCGTAAGGTGGCTGACTAGCGGTTGGGCCCGTAAGCTGGCTTACGAACCGGTGTTCCCGGCCCCCGATATCAGCCGAAGACCTCGAGCGGAACGTTCAGTTCCGGCGTCACGACGTGCCTGCCAGCGCCGCTCTGCTCGGCGGCGAAGCCGTCCATTACCTCGGGCTCGCCGTGGACGAGCAGCAGCCTCGCATCGGGCGAACCGGCTATGTAGGCCAGGAGATCGTCCTTGTCGGCGTGCGCCGAGAACCCGTTGATCGTATGGATGCTGGCCTTGACGGCGATCGTCTCCCCGAAGATCCGCACGTGCTGAGCGCCGTCGACGAGCGCCCGCCCGAGCGTCCCTCGCGCCTGGTACCCGACGACGATCACGCTCGCGCCCTCACGCCACAGGTTGTGCTTGAGGTGATGCAGGATGCGGCCGCCCGTCATCATCCCAGAGCCGGCGAGCACGATCATGCCGGAGTGGATCTTGTTGAGGGCCATGGACTCCTCCGTGCTGACCGTGAACGTCAGCGACGGAGGGTCGAACGGGTCGCCGCCCTCCGCGAAGACGCGCGCTACCTCGGGCTTGAGCTCCTCTATGCCGGCGCGGTACTCGCGCGTCACCCTGGTAGCCATCGGCGAGTCCAGGTAGACCGGTAAGTCCGGTATCCGGCCCTCGCCGACGAGCCTGTAGATCTCGTAGAGCAC
The DNA here is from genome assembly GCA_964565625.1 of uncultured bacterium. Lineage (GTDB taxonomy): Bacteria > Deinococcota > Deinococci > Deinococcales > Trueperaceae > DASRWD01. Next base: position 3,475 of record CAZMFX010000142.1, on the reverse strand, counting down.
CTGCTGGGCACGTTCGACGGCGAACGTCGGGATGAGTACGTTGCCGCCCGATTGCAGGGCAGCACCGATCACTTCTGCGAACTCGGTGCGCGTCTCTTCCAGCGACCTGTGCGTGCGGTCAGCGTAGGTCGTCTCGATGACGATCGCGTCGGCGCCCTCCGGCGGCTGCGCCGTCGGATGCAGCGCGCTCTGCCTGTTGCCGAGGTCGCCGGAGAAGACGACCTTCTTGCCCTCGGCCTCCAGCACTATGTACGCGCTCCCGAGGATGTGGCCTGCGGGCTCGAAAGTCGCGGTTATTCCTCTCCCCAGGCTCAGAGGCTTCCCGAACCCGACCGGCTCGAACCGGGATATCGCCTCCTCTGCGTCGGGGACGTCGAAAAGCGGCCCAGGCACCTCGTGCGCCCTTCCGGCCCTGGCGGCCCGCCTCAGCTCGCGCTTGTGGTCCTCGACCTGCAGCGATGCGGCGTCGCGCAGGATGATCTTCGCGATGTCGCGCGTCCCGACGGTGGCGTAGAAGGGGCCTTCGTAGCCCTGCTTCACGAGCAGCGGCAGCCGCCCGACGTGGTCGAGGTGCCCGTGGGTGACCAGGACGGCATCCAGGCTGGAAGGGTCGAACACGAACGGCTCGCGGTTCATGGCGTCCTCCTCCGAACCGCCCTGGAACAGACCGCAGTCGATGAGAAGGCGCTTGCCGGCGACCTCGAGGAGGTGAGCGCTGCCCGTGACCATGCGGGCGGCGCCCGCGCTGGTCAACCTCATGCGGTCCTCCGCCACGTGAGGCGCCCGCCGCCTACGGCGACCTGTACTGCGCCCGCCTCCCGCAGGTGCGAGAGGTAGGCGGAGACCGTGCAGAGGTTCAGGTGATAGCGCGCTAGGTCGTTCATGACGAGGCCCAGCATGTCACCAACGCGCGCCAGCACCTCCTCCGTCGTGACGTCTTCGCAGGCGGCGAGCACCGCCGCCTCTGCCTTGGCTATCGCGGTCGCGTTCGCCTCGACGATCTCGTCCGTGCCCTCCACCGGGTCGCCGTGGCCGGGAAGCACCGTGCCTGCCCCCGAGCGGGCGACCGCATCGTGCGCCATCTTCTGATTGCCGATGTCCTGACCGAACGGCAGCGGGTAGCGCTCCAGCGTGGCCGGGCCGAAGACCGCGTCGGAGGCGAGCAGCACGTCGTCGACGAGCACCGAGAGCATCCTGTGGGCATGGCCGCTGGTGTCGATCAACTCGAGCCTTACGCCAGCCACCTCGAGTGGCCCCTCCTCGACCTCCTCGTGCACCGGCGACGGCTTCGCCTGCAGCCACTTGCTCGTCATCTCGACGGGCGGCTTGGCGCCGTGGAAGAGGTAAACGGGCTCGAGGTAGGGGCTCCGGATGATCGCGGCCTCGAACGGCGGGGCGTGAACGCGAGCCTCGGGGAACTGGCGCACGAGGTAGTCGTTGCCGCCGAAGTGATCTGCGTGGCTGTGCGTGTTGATGATCGCGACGGGCGTGAGCTCCAGTTCGGCCAGAGTTCGCCGGATGCGCCTGCCGTGATCCGCGTCCTGACCGGTGTCGACGAGGACAGCCTGCCCCGGCTGCGCGACGACTATCGCCGAGTTGACGGGCCCCGTAAGGGCGTAAACGCGTTCGGAAAGGCGCAGCGGCGGAGCATCCTTCGGCATGCCCAAACCTAACCCGCGCCGTGGCATGCGGGCAGGCGGGCCCGCGTGGCCGGCGGACGCTGGCGTGCGTTGGGGCGATCGGATGGTCTGGCCGGTCGGAGGGACGGGGCGATCGGAGGCTCGGACCCGGCCAGATGAGAGAGCACCCCACGTCTCTTTTTGGCAAACGGCGTCTCAGGCGGCCACTATGGGTCACGCCGATAGAGAGCTTCAGCATCGCCCCTCGGGGACGGCACCATCCGGCGCCTACTATCGGGCTGAGCGATAGTGGCACCACTGCCGAAAAGAGTCATGAAAGTCGGCGCTACGATCGCCAGCAAGCCAGCCCACGACCACCGCCAACCTCAAGCTCAGCGCTCCCGGCGAAGCCTCGCCAGGTAGAAGCCGTCTAGACCATCGACGGGCAAGACGTAAGCGCCCGGCCCCCCAGCCGAACCGGGACCCCCAACCGAACCCGACCCGACAGCCGCGACCAAGGCCCCGCCAACTGGCATGGCCAGCTCCGAGAAGTCCTCCCTACTAGACAGGAACCTCTCGATCTGGCGGACACCTTCCTCTGGGGTGAGCGAGCAGACGGCGTATACGAGGGTCCCGCCGGGCCTCACCGCGCGGGCGGCAGCTTCGAGCATCAGCGCCTGGGTCGTGGCCATGCGGCCAAGGTCCTCTTCGCGCAGGCGCAGCTTGATCTCCGGGTTGCCCCTCAGCGTGCCGGTCCCGCTGCACGGTGCGTCGAGCAGGACGGCGTCGCCCGGAGCGACGGAGTCGTCTGGCCAGTCGCCGAGCAGGTCGGCTACGACGTGCTCCGCCTCGAGGCCCAAGCGTCGTAGGTTGCGCTGCGCCGCTCGTGAACGCCTCGGCGAGACCTCTACCGCGACGACAGACGCCCCGGCGGCGGCCAACGTCGCCGTCTTGACTCCATGCCCCGCAGCCAGGTCGTAGACGACGTCGCCCCGCCCCGTCCCCAGGAGCTTGGCCGCGTACAGCGAGGCGGGGTTCTGCGGTTGCACCAGCCCGTCGGTGAAGGCGTTCAGCTCGCGCAGCGGCAGGGGAGACCTGACGGACAAAGACTTGGGCCACTCCGGCCAGGCGATGCCCGAGGGCGCGGGCAGGACGGGACCGTCTCGCAACTCGACCCCCTGGTCGCGCAACGACTCCTCGGCCATTGGGCCGAAAGCGGTGAGCCACAACGGCTCGGGCTCGAGCATCCCCTGAGCTGCGCGCAACGCCGCATCGCGGCCGACGCTCGCCACGAAGCGCTCGAAGAGCCAGCGCGGCAGGGAGAGGTCGCGCTCGGGCTGCGGTCCGTCCAGTGGGTCGCGCGTGTCGGAGGCGGCTACCCGTCTCAGGACCGCGTTGACGAGCTTCGCGTGCTTGGCGCTCACGGACTTGGTCACGTCTACCCAGGCATCTACGGCCGCGTACGCCGGCGTGCCGCGGACGACGAGCTCGTACGACCCGATCCTCAGCGCGCCTCTCACGTCGGCAGGCAGCCTGTCCGCGTCCCGCAGCAGTGGCGCCAGCCGGGTATCCAGCGCCAGCAGGTAGCGCAGCGTGCCGTAGGCGAGGTCGGTTACGAGAGATCGGTCCTGGCCAGACAAGCGCGACTCGGCGAGCTCGTCGTTCAGCGCACGCGACAGGAACTCTCCGCCAAACGTCCGAAGGACGACGCGGAGCGCACCGCGGCGGGCCGCGCCGGCAGGGCCATCCGTCGGGGCGGCCTTCACCGCCCCGGCCCAGGCAAGCACGATCGGCGCCTATTCGGCGCCGGCCTCACTCGCGCTGGTCCTTGTACGACTCCACTGCGAACCGGACTG
>CAZMFX010000141.1:0-5427 GCA_964565625.1 uncultured bacterium | reverse complement strand
CAGGTCGGGTCCTGCACTCCAGGAGGGTCGCGACCGGCTCCATACAGGCGAGCCCGTTGCCCGTCGGCGACGCCGTCTTCGTCGCCGCTCTAGACGGGACCGTCGTCGCGCTCTCCTGAGACCGGTTTCCTGGGCCTACCGGTGGGCGCTGGGCTCGCGAGGGCCGATCCTCAGGCGCGGTAGAGACCTCGCCTCGCCCCTACGGGCGCTCGGCGGCGACGGCCCCTGCCGATGCCCCTGACGCTCCTGCTGGCGGCGTCCCCTGCGTCGGCGTGACGTGCCAGAAACTGGCACGTGCCGTCGGCCAGTCTGCGAGCACGTCCAGCGCGACGCGTGAGCCCGTGGCGTCGGCGTGACGCCTCAACAGCGCCAGCAGCCGCTCCTCAGCCGTGCCCTCAGCCCGCGACAAGCGCGTCGCGCCCACCATGGCGCCGTTGAGGTTCCCCTCGAAGCGGCCGGCGTCGTCGAGCACGAAAGCCTCGCCTCCAGACATGCCGGCGCCGAAGTTGCGACCGACCGGGCCGAGGACGACGACGGCGCCGCCGGTCATGTACTCGCACGCGTGGTCCCCGCAGCCCTCCACGACGGCCGTGGCGCCCGAGTTGCGCACGCACACGCGCTCGCCGACGCTGCCGGCCGCCAGAAGCGTGCCTGCCGTCGCACCGTACAGGACCGTGTTGCCCGCGATCACCCCGCCGACCTCGTCGCCTCGTTGCCGCAGGACCAGCTCGCCGCCTGCCAACGACTTGCCGACGTAGTCCTGGGCCTCGCCCGTCAGCGTTAGCCGCATGCCTGGCAGCGCGAACGCTCCGAAGCTCTGCCCCGCGACGCCCTCGAAGTGAACGTCGAGCGCGCCGGCCCGCAGGCCGTCATCGCCGTAGCGCGCGACGATCGCGCCGGCCGGGCCGGCGCCCAGCGACCGCTCGCGGTTGGTGACGGGATAGCGCAATGAGAGGGGCCGGTCGCGCTCCTCACCGTCCAGCCACTGGGTGACGGCGGCGGAGAGCGTCTCGTCCAGGGTGCCTCCCTCCCGGCCGGGCCGAGCGTTCCGCGGCTGCCTGGAGGAGCGGGCCCGGCCCTTCGGGAGCGTGCTGGTGTCCAGAAGACCCGCGACGTCGAGGCTCACGCCCTTGGCGGTCGTCACGCCCTTGCGCGGGCGCAGCAGCTCCCACCGTCCGACGAGCTCGCCGACCGAGCGCGCGCCTACGCGAGCCAGCTCGTGCCTTACCGACTCGGCCAGGTACATGAAGAAGCGGACGACGTGGTCGGGGTGCCCAGCGAAGCGCTTGCGCAGCTCCGGGTACTGGGTGGCGATACCGACAGGGCAGGTGTTCAGGTGGCACTGCCGGAGCATGGCGCACCCGAGGGCCACTAGCGCCGTCGTGCCGAATCCGAACTCCTCGGCGCCCAGCGTCGCGGCTATCACGACGTCGCGAGCCGTCTTCAGGCCACCGTCCACCCGCAGCGTCACGCGGCCGCGCAGGTCGTTCTCGACGAGCGTGCGCTGGACGTCCATGAGGCCCAGCTCCCACGGTTGACCCGAGTGCTTCACGCTGCTCAGAGGGCTGGCTCCCGTGCCGCCGTCATGACCCGAGACCTGGATGTTGTCTGCGTAGCCCTTCGCAACCCCGGCGGCGATCGTGCCGACGCCCCATGACGAGACGAGCTTCACCCCGACGCGCGCCGCTGGGCTGACGCGCTTGAGGTCGTAGATCAGCTGCGCCAGGTCCTCTATGGAGTAGATGTCGTGATGCGGCGGCGGGCTGATGAGGGTGACGCCCGGCACCGCGTGGCGGATCGACGCGATCTCGGCCGTCACCTTGTAGCCGGGGATCTGGCCGCCCTCCCCCGGCTTCGAGCCCTGGGCCATCTTTATCTCGATCTCCCTGGCGCTCGCCAGGTAGTGGGGAGTGACCCCGAAGCGTCCGGACGCGACCTGCTTTATCGCGCTGTTGGCGTGGTCGCCCGCTGCCGGGTGCCACGTCTCCGAGTGGCTGCGGTCCACCATGTCCTCTGCGAACGGCTCGAAGCGCGCGCGGTCCTCGCCGCCCTCACCCGAGTTGCTCTTGGCGCCCAGGCGGTTCATCGCGATGGCCAAGGACTCGTGGGTCTCGCGCGATACGGAGCCGTGACTCATCGCCTGGGTCGTGAAGCGCCTGACGATGTCAACGGCCGGCTCTACCTCGTCAAGTGGCACGGTCTTTCTCGCCCGCCTGACCTCGAGTAGGTCGCGCACCGTCGTCGGGGCCCTGGCGTCGACCGCGCGCGAGTACTCGTCGAACGCCTCGGCGGAGCCGGTGCGCACGGCCTTGTGCAGCGCCTTGAAAACGTCGGGGTTGAGGGCGTGGTACTCGCCCGCCTTGCGGAAGCGGTAGTGCCCGCGGTCGACGAGCTTGTCGCTCTCCGACCCGTACGCCTCGCCGTGGAAGGCGAGCACGTCACGGGCTATCACTTCCAGGTCGGCGCCGCCTGCGAAGCCGGGGGTGCCGTGGAAGTAGCGCTCGATCACCGACTCTGACAGGCCTGCGTGCTCGAAGACCTGCGCGCCCCTGTAAGAGGCCATGGTGCTGATGCCCATCTTCGACATGATCTTGAGGAGGCCCTTCTCGACGGCCCACACGTAGTCGCGGACCGCCTCCTCCGGGCGCTTCGGCTCGCGGCCCTTCACGCCCTTTGCGATGTCGCGCGCCGTGGCAAGCGCCAGGTAAGGGTGGACGAGCGCCGCGCCGTAGCCGATGAGGCAGGCGAAGTGATGGTCCTCCCGGGGCTCGCCTGTGTCGCAGACTATGGCGGCCCTCGTCCGCCTCCCGACGAGCAGCAGGCGATGGTGCACGGCTCCCACGGCCAACAGCATGGGAAGCGGCGCGCGGTCGGCACCGTACCCGCGGTCCGAGAGCACCAGCACAGAGACGCCCGCCTCGACTGCGTCCTGCGCCCTGTCCGCCAGGGCCTCCAGCGCCCTTGCCAGGTCGCGTCCTCCGCCGCCGGCGGAGAACGTGCAGTCGAGCACGCGGCTTGCCAGGACGGTCTGGGCCAGTAGAGCGTCGTACTGAGACTCGTCTATGACGGGGCCCGCGAACCTGGCGACGCGCGCGGCCTCCGGCTCCTCGTCGAGGACGCTGGCGCGCGGTCCCAACACGGTCGCGAGCGACATGACGACCTGTTCGCGCAGCGGGTCCATGGGTGGGTTGGTGACCTGAGCGAAGCGCTGCTTGAAGTAGCGGTACGTGAGCTGCGGCTGTGCGGAGAGCACGGCGAGAGGCGTGTCGTCTCCCATCGAGCCGATCGGCGCTGCCGCGTCGAAGGCCATGGGTTCGAAGATGCGGTCGTAGTCCTCAGAGCCGTAGCCGAAGACGCGCTGCGCCAGCCTCAGGTCGTCGCCCGAGATGTCGGGCGGAGAGGCTGGCGTGGCGTCGAGCGTCACCTGGTAGCGCTCAACCCACTCCCGGTACGGCCGCCTGCCGGCGTAGCGGGACTTGATCTCCTCGTCGCGCAGCAGTCGCCCTTCCAGGGTGTCGACGGCGATGAGCCTGCCGGGGCCGAGCCGGCCCCTCTCGACGACCCGCGCGCCGTCGAGCGGCAGGACGCCCGTCTCGGAGGCGACGATGAGCAGGTCGTCCGACGTCAGCCAGTAACGCTGGGGCCTCAAGCCGTTCCTGTCGAGGCCGGCGAGGGCGTAGCGGCCGTCGCTCATCGCCACCGCTGCCGGCCCGTCCCACGGCTCCATCAGCGTCGCGTGGTAGTCGTAGAAGCCTCTGAGCCTCTCGTCCACCTGCTGGTCGTTCTCGTACGCCTGTGGCATAAGCATCATCAGCGCGTGCGGCAGGTCGCGGCCCGAGAGCGTGAGCAGCTCGAGGGCGTTGTCGAGGGCGCCGGAGTCCGAGGCGCCCTCCTCGATTATCGGGACGAGGTCGCGCACGTCCTCGCCCCACACTCGGCTGGTGAGGCGCGGCTCACGCGCGTGCATGAAGTTGACGTTCCCCTGCAGGGTGTTTATCTCGCCGTTGTGGGCCAGGAACCGGAACGGCTGCGCCAGCGACCAGCGCGGCAAAGTGTTCGTGCTGTAGCGCTGGTGGAAGAGCGTGATGGCCGTCTCGTAGTCGGGGTCTGCCAGGTCCAGGTAGAAGCGGGGCAGCTGGTCGGCCGCCATGAGGCCCTTGTACGAGAGCGTGCGGCTGGAGAGCGAGCACACGTACGCCCTGCCGAGCCCTGCTGCCCTGAGGCGGGCTTCTATGCGCTTGCGCGTCAGGTAGAGGGTGCGCTCGAACGCCTCGTCGCCCTGCCAGTGCGGCCTGCCCAGCAGTACCTGGCGGATGTGCGGCAGCCGGGAGCGTGCCTGCTCGCCCAGGGCGGCCTCGTCGAACGGCGGCGTGCGCCATGCGAGCGTCGTGAGCGGGCTACGGGCGATCTCGTCGCGGACCAGCGCGTACACCCGCTCCGCCGGTGCGTCGTTGGCGACGAAGAACATGCCGACCGCCAGGTCGCGGTCGCGTTCCAACGCCACGCCGCGGTCCTCCAGCTCCCTGCGGAACATCCTGTGGGGCAGCTGCGTCAGCACCCCTGCCCCGTCGCCGGTCTTCCCGTCTGCGCTGACCGCGCCGCGGTGCGCGAGGTTCGAGAGCGCGGTGAGACCGTGCACCAGCACGTCGTGCGATGCCCGCCCACCAACGTGGGCGACGAACCCGACGCCGCAGGCGTCTCGTTCCTGGGGCCAGCTCAGCTTGGTGAAGTCGGACCACACGGGCAGGCACCTCCCTGGTGGGAAGCCTCGGCGCCCGCTGGTCGCTGCTCCTCAGGCTGGCAGGCCGACCCGGACGGCGCTTGGTTGACGCGGCGTACGACGTCTACAAGGCTGACGCTTCAACGCGGCGCGCTTGGGTGGTCGCGCGGTACCCGGCCGAACGTTGAAAAAATGTAAAGGCGGAGTGAGAACTGTGTCAAGTATCGCGGTTCGGCGCGTAGCGTCCTGACAGGAAACGTGCTATGTGCACCGCCCGGTGGCGTATGGCGCGAACGGCTACTCGGCCGGCGCGCGCTCCGCCCTGGTCTGCGCTCGTCTCCTGGCGACCCGCGAGAGGATCGGCGGCGCGAAGATCGCGAGCGCCGAGATGATCAGCAGCGTCAAGGAGAGCGGCCGGGTGAAGAACACGGAGTAGTCGCCCTGGCTTATCGCGAGCGCCCTGCGGAACTGCGCTTCCGCCATGGGGCCGAGGATCATCCCGATGATCGCGGGCGCAACGGGGAAGCCGTGCCTGCGCATGAGGAAACCCACGAAGCCGATGACGTAGAGGGCGATGAGGTCCACAACCGAGTTGGAAAGGCTGTACGTGCCGAGGGTCGCGAACACGAGGATGCCGCCGTAGAGGAGCGGCCGGGGGATGGAGAGTAGCCTCACCCAGATGCCGACCAGCGGCAGGTTGAGCACGA
>CAZMFX010000140.1:0-5448 GCA_964565625.1 uncultured bacterium | reverse complement strand
GAGGCTGCTGGAGGACCAGGCCGGGACGGAGGCAGCCAGCGCTCTACTGATCGACGACCCGCTGCCTCATATGCCGACGGAGGATGGCGGCGACGACCTTGATGCGCTCGAGTCCCTCGTCGCTTCGCTGAAGACGGAGGCGCTTAGCAGCGCGAGGCGGAGGCTCGAGCAGCTTGGCGAGCAGGCCTCCGACGTCGGCAGCGCACGTTTCGCCGAACGCCTCGCCGGCGCGGTCGCGGATCTGGAACGCGGAGTCTTCCCCGACCTAGTAGGCATCGAGGCCGACATGGGGCGCGCCCGCGAGTCCGCCCGCATCGAGCAGATGGGCGAGCTCCACCGCCTGGGCCGAGAAGCCCAGACGTACGCCGGCCTCGACGACCCGAAGGTGCGCGAGCTCACCGCGCTCCTCGAAGCCGAGAAGGACCGTCTCAACCAGGGCGGCAACGCCAGGCGCCTCGGCGAGGCCGCCGTGCTGCTGGACGGCATAGAGGCGCGTTTCGATGAGCGCATCGCCGGCGTGCCCGACCGCATCGACGCCGCTCTCGAACGCTTCGAGCACGTCGCGAAGCTGAACAGCGACGACGTGGCCACCGTGAGGCGCGTCCTCACGCACCTCGACTCGCAGCGCGCGTCGCTCGGCCGCGTCTCTGTAGGGCTCAGGCAGCAGCTCGAGGCGTCGCTTTCCCAGGCCGAGGCGCTGCTGGGGAACCTCGAGGAGGAGTACGAGGCGACGAGGCTCATCGCCGACCAGTTGGTGTCAGAAGGTCTCCTCGACGACGTGCTGGGCGCGCTCGGCGGGGGCGACGAAGGGGATGCGGGCGCCACGCCGCCGGCCGGCGCTGTATCCGCGGGTGAACTGGTTGAGCGCTACTCAGACACGCCGGGCGTCACGTCGGTCGTCGTCTTCTCGGCGAGCGGCGAGAGGCTGGCGGCGGCGGGTGAGCCTCCCGAGCAGACCGACTGGACGGGGCTCGCAGCGCTGAGGGATGCCGCGATGGGCTTAGTCGCAAACGGTGAGGAGCCGCCGGCCGGGGGCCCGCTCGTCGTCACCGCTGGCATCGACTCGGCGCATGTCGTCGTGGCTTACGGCGCAGAGGTTGTCGTGTCGCTCACCGTCGACTCGCCGGCGCTGGCGCCGGTCGTGTCCGGCCGGCTGAGGCGCGACCTCGCCGGTGACTGACGCCGGCGCCGACCGGCGCCGGCCGCGGCTCGACATCGTCGCGCGAGACGTCGACGAGCTCGACCCTGTCGCTGCCGAGCTCGCGAGCGCCACTCGTCCGGGCGACTTGCTCGTCCTTACCGGCCCCCTGGGCGCGGGCAAGACGGCGTTCGTGCAGCGGTTGGCGGCGGCGCTGGGCTCCGAGGCCGCCGTGAACAGCCCGACCTACACGCTCGTTCACGAGTACCCGACGCCCGCCGGCCTGTTGGTGCACGTCGACCTCTACAGGCTGGGGACGGGCGCCCATGTAGGGGCGCTGGGCCTCGACGACTACCTCGACAGGGCCAGGCTCGTCGCGGTCGAGTGGGGCGAGGCGTTGCTGGCGCTCTACCCTGCCGCCCACCACGTCAGGCTGGAGCGCGTCGCCGGCGGCGACGACCACAGGCATGTGACGTGGCTGGCGCCGACGTGAGCCCCACCTCTGACCAGCGCGAGCGGCGTAAGGACCTGACGCTCGCGCTCGACTGCGCGACCCCTTACCTGGCGCTCGCCGTCGTCGACGGCGCCGGTCGCGTCGTCGGCCGCTTCCTAGATGAGGTCGGCAGGGATCACGCGTCCAGGGCGGTCAGCGAGGTCGCGAATCTGCTGGAGGACCTCCCAGGCGGACGGGAGCGCATCGGCCGCGTCGTCGCCGGGACCGGCCCCGGCTCCTACACCGGCCTGAGGGTGGCGCTCGCCACCGCGTCCGGGCTGGCGCGGGCGCTGGGAGCGGAGCTCGTCGGCGCGCCCGGCTTCGCTGCGCTGGCCGCCGAAGCGTTGCGCCCCGGCGAAGAGGGCGTCATCACGCTGGACGCGAGGCGGGGCAACGTCTACGCCGCGCGCTGCGAGAGGGAACTGCAGGACGAGGAGCTGGCCCCCCGGGTCCGGGTGACGGCGGGCCCCTTGAAGGTGCCAGCGGCGGAGGCTGCGCGGTTGGGCCCCGGCCTGCCGGTGCACGAGGCGGGACGCCCCGACGCGGCGGCGCTTGCCGTCAGCCCCCAGACGGGCCCGGCGGCCGCGGTCTACCTCTGAAGGGGCCAAGTTATACTGCCGCGGAATCCCGCCAGGGTGGGAGTTGAGCATGTTCTTCAGACTGGGACAGGAGATCGGGGTCGACTTGGGAACGGCCACGGTCCTTATCTACGTGAAAGGCCAGGGCATACTGCTGCGCGAGCCCTCCGTCATCGCCATGGTGCGTGACACGGGCGAGGTGAAGGCCGTCGGCGAAGAGGCATACCGCATGCTCGGCCGCACGCCGGGCAACATCGTCGCGGTGAGGCCCATGCGCGACGGCGTCATAGCCGACTACGACCTGACAGAGAAGATGCTGCAGGCGTTCGTTCGCAAGGTGTTGAGGGGGCCGAGCCGCCTCTTCAAGCCTCAGGTGATGGTGTGCGTGCCATCCGGCGTCACAGAGGTCGAGCGGCGCGCCGTCCTGCAGGCTACCCGCGAGGTAGGCGCCCGCAAGGCGTTCCTCATAGAGGAGCCGCTCGCAGCCGCCATCGGCGCCGGCGTCCAGATAGCAGAGCCGACGGGCAGCATGATCGTCGACATAGGTGGCGGCACAACGGACATCGCGATAATCAGCCTCGGCGGCATAGTCGTCTCGGAGAGCCTGCGCATCGCGGGCAACGAGTTCGACGAGTCGATAATCCGCTACATAAGGCAGAAGGAGAACCTCCTTATCGGCGACCGCACGGCCGAGTCCGTCAAGCACCAGGTCGGCGCGGCCACCGTGCGGAACCAGTCTGACGAGCTCGAGATAGAGGTACGGGGCCGCGACCTCATAAACGGCCTCCCGAAGAGCGTGAGGGTAACGACCTCGGACATCGTCGAAGCTCTTAAGGAGCCGATCCAGAAGATCGCGGACGGCGTCAGGCGGGTGCTCGAACAGGCCCCGCCAGAGCTCGTGAGCGACGTCATAGACCGCGGCATAATCATGACGGGCGGCGGGTCGCTGCTCCGCAACTTCGACGAGCTGCTGAGGCAGACGACCGGCATCCCCGTGATGGTCGCAGACAACGCGACCGACTCCGTCGCACTCGGCACCGGCCAGGCCCTCGACATGATCCACGTCCTGCAGGACGCCCTGATCTCAGACAGCTTCCTGAGACGCTGAGCGTGGGGCCGCTGGCCAGGGCGGTCGTGTCGTTGCTGCTGCTCGCCGTGGCCTCGAACGCCGGCTGGGCCAGCGCACAGGGCGTCGGAGAGCTGCCGGACTTCCCGCTAGACGAAGTGCGACCCGGCCTCGAGGGGTACGGGTTGACGGAAGGCCCTGGCGGGTCGATAGAACGCTTCGACGTCGAGGTCCTATCGGTGCAGCAGGACGCCGGTCCCGGCTTCCCACTCGTGCTCGTCAGGACGTCAGGCGAGCTGATAAGCGAGGCCGGCGGTGTCGCGGCAGGCATGAGCGGCAGCCCCGTCTACCTTCCGCGCGGCGGCAGGGAGGCGCTGGTCGGGGCCATCGGCTACGTGTTCCCAGAGGCGGACCACGATCTGGCGCTCGTCACCCCCATAGCCGCCATGCGCGACCGTCGCGTGGCGTCTACGGGGGCCGTCGAGGTCGCGGGCCTGGGGCATGCCGTGCCGGTCACGACGCCTGTGCTGATGGCGGGAGCGTCGCCCCGAGCTGCCGCCCTCGTCCGCGACCTCTTCGAGGGCGCGCCGACAACGCCAGTGAGCGCTGGCGACTCCGCGCAGGGCGCAGCGGACGGCGGCGACGTCGAAGACGACTCGGCGCTCGTGCCGGGCGCCGCGATAGCCGTCCAGCTGATGAGCGGCGACCTGCAGCTCGCGGCCCTAGGGACCCTTACGGCGGTCGAGGGCAGGTCTCTGCTCGCGCTGGGACACCCGCTGTTCGGAGCCGGCGCCATCTCGTACGGGCTCGCGACCGCCACCGTGACCGCAATCGTGCCGAGCTCCGTCGTGCCCTTCAAGCTGGCGAACGTCTCGACACGGACGATAGGCGCCGTGACCCACGACACCCCTGCAGCGGTGGCCGGCGCCTCCGGCGTCCAGCCCGCGGTCGTTGACCTCGACCTGTTCGTAACCGCCCCCGGCCGCGAGGAGCGCTTCTCGCTTGCCCTTGCGGCCGACGAGCGCCTCTACCCGCAGCTCGCCGCGATCGCGACCCTGGAGGCGGCGGACCGCGTGCTGCGCGCGACGGGGCCGGGCAGGGCCGAGCTCGCGTGGGAGATCACCATGCGAGGCGGCGACCGTGTGAACGTCGTCGAGCAGGTTTCTAGCACCGGCGACATCGCGCTGGACGCGGCCCGGCTGGCTGCCGGGCCGCTCGCGATACTGGCGCAGAACCGGTTCGCCGAGCCGGACGTCACGCACGTCTCGCTCAGCGTGAGCCTCGACCGCGACCCCGGCAGCGCACAGGTCGCTCGCCTCGTCCTGGAGACGCAGGAGCTCGTAGCCGGCGGCCACGCCGTGATCCACGTGAGACTGCAGCCGTACCGCGATGAGGCCGTCGTGCGCACATTCAGCGTCCCACTGCCCTCCGACCTGACCGGCCCCGTGACGCTGCTCGTCCGCGGCGGCGACGTGCCGCGCGAGATAGAGGGCGCCCCCGAGGAGGGCGGTGAGGTGGAAGAGCCAGGCACGTTCGCCGAGCTGGTAGACGCCCTGAGGAACCAGGTCCAGGGAAGCGAGTTGGTCTTCGAGTCGGTAGAGGAGCACGGGGACGTCAGGAGGCTGCTAAGGGCCCCGTTACCCTGGGTCGTGGTCGGAAGCCAGGACCTCCACGTGGAGATCGCCTCGAAGGAGGCTGCCGCCGAAGGCGACGGGTCCGCGGCCCGGGATGAGACGCTGCCGGCGGAGCCGAGCGGCGAGGAGGCCGAGTGAAGCGCGACGGAACGCATAGCCTCTCCCCTGCCGAGGTCGCGTCCGCCGTCTCCGGTCGCCTCGACGGCGACGCCGGCGGACGGGAGCTCACCCACCTGGCATCCGTCGACCGCGTCCTGGACGGCTACGACGAGGCCTCGGGCGCGGTAGTCGTCGTGCCGAGCGAGCGTGAGCTGAACCGGCTGACGGCGGCGTCGGAGTTGCCCGGCCTGCTCGTCGTCGGCGAGTCGATACAGATCGAGGGGCCCATGCGGGACCTCCCAACGGTGCGCGTCGCGGAGCCTCGTCTGGCCCTGGCGCTGTTAAGCGCGCGCTTCGACTCTCGTCCACGACCCATCGCGGGAGAGCGCAGCCAGGCCGCCACCGTCCACGAGTCTGCGACCCTCGGCATGGGCGTCTCG